>CAXTQD010000171.1:8298-10638 GCA_964246175.1 uncultured Chthoniobacterales bacterium
CGGCAGCGTGGCTCCCTTCGTGGTCAGCCACGGCAGCCATCGTGCTCTGGAACACGGTGTACTTGGAACGGGCGGTTCGCGCCTTGCAGCGCCGCAGCGCCGCGCCGGACGAAGACCTGCTTCGCTACTTGTCGCCGCTCGGCTGGGAGCACATCAATCTGACCGACAACTACGTCTGGCGGCCGAATGGCACGGGCTCACCGGGCAAGTTCAGGCCTCTGCGGATGCCTCCGCAAGCTTAGCGTACAATTTTTTCCGTTTTCTGACGCGACCCCTTTTTGACCGCCGCCAGCTTGCTTGCGGGGCGTCCCGTTCCGGCGAGGGTGTGACTCTACCGCTCTGCAAGCAACTCGTCGAAGAGTTGCAAGGATCAATCTCTCTGCGCAGCCAACCCGGCCATGGCACCCGCTTCGAAGTGAGGCTGCCGGCGATGGTGCGCACCTTGTCATTGCCCGGAACGGTTAACGGTGCATTAATCACTCGACGAGTGCATGTCGCCAGTGAAACCACACGGCGAATTCCGACGCCATGAAAGCGATGTTCACGCTTGGACGGTTTTTGACGATCTGGACCGCCTTTGCGGCGTTGTACTTCCTCCTGACCCTGGAATGGCAGGTGAGAGAAATTGTCGCGGGGACGATCTGCGCCGCGTTGGCTGCCTCGTTACTCGCAACGATCCGATACTGGTCCGAGGTGAGATTTCCCGTGCGCTTGGACTGGCTCTAGCTGCTGGCGCGGCGCTTACCGGGCAAAGCCCTCGCCGATTGCGCGCTGTTGCTGCGGGCATTCTGGATGGCAGGCAAACCGAGAACGTTCCGAGCGGTGCCCTTCGACGCCGATTCCGAAAAACGGCCCGGTGAGGCTGCGGCGCGCCATGTCTTGGTCATCGCGGGGGCATCGCTTTCGCCGAACAGCGTGGTCGTCGTGGTGGATCGTGAGCGACGCCGTTTGCTCGTCCACCAACTCGTACCCACCCGCACACCGCCGGGCGGCGGCGACCGCCTGTGGCCGGTGTGATCTCGCGCACGAACCACATGAACTTCTGGCTGGTGGCTGCTCTGGCTCTGCTGCTCGGTTTCGTGCCGTGCGGAGGGATGCTCGCTCGCGCGAAGACCATGGAACGCTTTGTCGCCATGCAGATGGCCGGGACGTTGACCTCCCTCATTCTCCTGTTGCTCGCACAGGGGCCCGGCCAGCCCAGTTTTTGCGATCTCGCGTTGGCGTTCGCATTGTTGACGTTCCCGGCGGGATTGCTGTTTGCCCACTTCTACGAGCGTCGGCTATGAATGAACTGCGGCACATCTTGTGCGGCGGCCTGCTGGCGGCGGCCGTCCTGGTGCAATGGCTCTGCTGTTTGGGCGTCGTGCGAATGCGCGGCGTCTACAACCGGTTGCACTTCCTCGGACCGGCGACGTTGCTCGGTCCGCCGTTGATCGCGGCGGCGGTGCTGGTAGACGGAGCGTCTGCCCAGCGGGCGTGAAGGCGGTTTTGCTGGCGCTCCTCCTGGTGGTCACTGGGCCCATCACCAGTCATGCACTCGCTCGCGCGGCCCGCGTGCGGGAGTCCGGCAGCGCGGAGCCCCAGCCCGAAGAAATCGAGAAGGGAAATCCGTCACGATGAACGCGCAGAGCTGGTTCCAGGCAGCAGCGTTGGTGCTCGTCGCGGCCGGGGGCACCGCCGTCGTCCTGACTCGTGAGCCACGCAAACAAGTGTTTGTCCTCGCGGCCTACGGCATGTTGCTGACCATTCTCTTCATGGCCTTGCAGGCCCCCGACGTGGCGCTTTCGGAACTGGCGGTCGGCACCGCCGCCCTGCCGCTCATGCTGCTGGTCACCCTGTCGATTTTGGCGAAGCCGCGCGAGCCATCCCAGCCGCCGCAGCCGGAGGAGAAACCATGAGCGCATCCGCGCGTTGCCGCATGTTTCTGGCGGCAGCACTCTTGCTCGGCGGAATGCTCGGCTGCGCCGTTGCAGGCCTCCCTGCCTTCGGCCGATATCCGGGGCCTTATGGCGACGTGACCAACACGGTGAGCCTCTACGAACGCCACCTGGCCAATGTCGTGACGACCGTCAACTTCGACTGCCTCGGCGAGGAATTCATCTGTTCGCGGCGGTGACGGGTGTGGTCATCCTGCTGCGCGACCAGCCCGACGAGGACAAACAGGCTTGCGACGAGCAGCCCGGCGCTGCACCGGCTGGGAAGCGTTGATCAACTCGCCTTGCGCGGGCGGGGGCGAATTATGCCATGGACAGGGGCCATGTTCGTTCTGGGCGGGCTGGGGCTGGCGGGCCTGCCGCCCTTTGGCACGTGTCTCGGCAAAAGCTAAATGGAGAAAGGGAT
>CAXTQD010000172.1:0-10573 GCA_964246175.1 uncultured Chthoniobacterales bacterium
TAGGGACCGCGGCGGCAGCGGTGGGGGCTACAGCGGCGGCGGCGGTGGCCGCCGGGATCGCTACTAAGGCACTCTGCTAATTCTTAGCGTCTTTTTTCCAGGCTCCCTCGTCCTCGACGGTGGGAGCCTGCTCCTTTTCCGGAGGATAAGCGCATCCGCCCGGCGGCTGCCGTTGTAAGGAAACACTGTTATGCCTCCTTCCCGCCAGCGTCCTGTCCTCTTTGGCGTTTGGATCGTGGCTTTGTTCTTCGTGGCCGTCGGCGTCAGGGGCGCGGCGGAGGTCGAGCCGACGCCAGGAGAATCTTACCCCGGTGTCTTCGGTCCCGACGCGAAACTCGGCTACGTCTTACGCCAGGAGGCTTGGGATGGCTCGCTGGCCACGGGCGATAACACGCCGATCCGTCAGCAGCTTTTCAAGAACAACGACTACCGCTTCTACGTCTGGAGCAAGGTGCGCGGCGCGAAGGTGTCTGTGCACGTTTACGACGAGGACGGCAACCTTGTAGACGGCCACACCTGGGAGCGGGCGGCTGGCAACACGAGCTTCGCCGGCGTAGACCTTAAGCCGGGGTCGACCGGCAGCTACTTCCTCATTGTGAAGGTAGAGCAATCCCCTGCCAAATCGACCGCGTGGCAGATGGCCTATGCCTACAAATAGGCTTGCGCTGACCCTTTTGTTTTCATGAACGCCCAACGCCTCCCTACCGTCGTCATCGAGAACGTCTCACCCATCGTCGACGGCGGCCAACTGCCGCTCAAGCGCGTCGTCGGCGAGGAACTCGTCGTTGAGGCCGACATCTTCAAGGACGGCCACGACATCACCGCTGCGATCCTCAAGTGGCGGCCAATTGGCAGCAAGAACCCATGGCGCGAGACGCCGATGCAGTTCGTCGAGAACGACCGCTGGCGCGCGGCGTGCCGCTTCGACACGCTCGGGCGCAACGAGTTCACGGTCGAGGCGTACCAAGACATGTTCGGGACTTGGCAGCATGAGTTCGTCAAGAAGTTCCAGGCCGGTATCACCGACCTGAACACCGAGACGGTCGAGGGCGCGCAGATTCTCGAAAAAGCCGCGCTCCTCGCCAAAAAGAACCCTGCTGACGCCGCGCGTCTGACAGAACTCGCCAAGACGATGCGCGCCGCCGCACCCGCGGAGGTGGATCGTCTCGCACACGACCCGGAGGTGCTCGTGCTCATGGCGACGTACGTGGACCGGGAGTTTTCCACCGAACTTCGCCCGGCGGTGCCCGTGTACGTGGACCGCGAGAAGGCGCGGTTCGCGGCGTGGTACGAGTTTTTCCCGCGTTCGGCGGAGGGCAAGCCGGACACCACGTCCACGTTCCGCGATTGCCTCTCGCGCGTGGATGACGCGGTGGCAATGGGCTTCGACGTGATCTACTTCACGCCGATCCATCCCATCGGTTTCACCAAGCGCAAAGGGCGTAATAACTCCGTCACCAGCGAGCCCGGTGAACCCGGCAGTCCGTACGCCATCGGTGGTCCGGCCGGCGGGCACAAAATGGTCGAGCCGACTTTGGGCACGCTGAAGGACTTCGACTGGCTCAACAAGCAAATACGCGCTCGCGGGCTGGAGATTGCCATCGACTTCGCCATCAACTGCTCGCCCGATCATCCCTACGTGCGCGACCATCCCGACTGGTTTTACCAGCGGCCGGACGGGTCCATCAAGTACGCCGAGAACCCGCCGAAGCGTTACGAGGATATCTACCCGCTGAACTTCCACTGCGATGACTGGAAGGCGCTCTGGCAGGAGATGAAGGACATTATCCTCTTCTGGTGCAAGCGCGAGGTACGCATCTTCCGCGTGGATAACCCGCACACGAAGCCCGTGGCGTTCTGGGGCTGGCTGATCAGGGAGGTGCAGGCGGAGTTCCCGGACGCGACCTTCCTGGCGGAGGCGTTCACCAAGCCCAAAATGATGAAGGCGCTGGCCAAGGCGGGCTTTACGCAGAGTTATTCCTACTTCACTTGGCGCAACACCAAGTACGAGCTGACGGAATACTTCACCGAACTGACGCAGACGGACATGAAGGAGTACTACCGGGCGAACCTGTTCCCGAACACGCCCGACATCCTGCCGTTCTTTTTGCAGCACGGCGGGCGGCCAGCGTTTCTAATCCGGGCGACGCTGGCGGCGACGCTTTCGAGCGTGTACGGCATCTACGCCGGTTTCGAATTGTGCGAGAACGCCGCCTTGCCCGGGCGTGAAGAATATTACGACAGCGAGAAGTACCAATACAAGGGCCGCGACTGGAACGCGCCGGGCAACATCAAGGAGCACATCACCAAGCTCAACGCCATTCGCAAGGACAACCGCGCGCTGCACCTCTACGACAACTTGCGCTTCCTGCCCACGGACAACGACCAGATCCTCTGCTACATGAAGAGCACCCCGGCGATGGACAACATCGTCATTGTCGTGGTCAACCTCGATCCGTACCACTTCCAGAGCGGCAACGTGGATATCCCGTTCCAATCATTCGGCTTCACGGACCGGGGCGACGTGTGGCGGGTGCGCGACCTCCTGACGAGTGAGCGTTACGACTGGCACCACGGGCGCAACTACGTCGCGCTCGACCCGCAGTCGCGGCCGGCGCATGTGTTGCGCTTGGAACGATGAGTCGCCGCGGCGAAGTGGGTGCGGGGAACGTGGCTTGCGGTATGCTTTGAGAGTAGTACCCCCGTCGCGTGATGAAGCTCCGTCCGTTTTCCCGCCTTGCGCAAGGTTTGCCGCGCTGGCTGTGGGTCGGTTTTGTCGCAGCGTTCGGGCTGTTACTCGTCCTCGGGGCGGTGGCCTACTTCAACGTCGAGCGGCAGGTGGAGGCGACCGGCTTGGTCGAGCACACGTACAAGGTCGCCGTCAGCCTGCAACGCATCCGCTCGGTCGTGCAGGAGGCCGACAACAACCAACGCACCTACGTCGTCAACGGCACGGACAGCTACCTGCAAGCCTACAAGGTCAGTGCCAGGACGTTGCCGGGTCTGCTCGACGCCACCGCCGCGTTGATTGCCGACAACCCGGCCCAAGGGGCGCGGCTCGCCGTCCTGCGCGGGCAGATCACCGAGCGCCTCGCCCTCGCCGAACAACGCGTCGCCCAGCGCCAGGAACTCGGCCCCGACGCGCTCGCGCCGCGGTTCATCTCGCCGGCCGCCGCGCAGCTCATGGAAGCCATCCGCACCGGCACGGACGCGATGACCGGTTCCGAGAACACCCTCCTCGAAAAACGCCTGCGCTTGCTCGAACGCGCCCGTGTGCGCGGCCTGTCGCTGCAAACCGCCGGGGGAGCCCTGAGCCTCGGGCTGCTGCTGTCAGTCTTCGGCGGATTGGTGACGCAAATCCTCCGCACGCGCCGCGCCGAGGAGGAGGAGCGCCGCACCAATGCGCAGTTGGAGGATGCCAACAAGGAGATGCGCTCTTTCTCGTACTCGGTCGCCCACGACCTGCGCGCACCCCTGCGGGCCATCAACGGCTTCGCGCAGGTCCTTGTCGAGGATTGCGACGGCCAACTGAACGACGACGGTAAACGCGCCCTCGACCGCATCACGGCCAACGCCCGGACGATGGGCCTGCTCATCGACGACCTCCTGACCCTCTCGAAGGTCAGCTACCAGCCGCTCCAGTCCGGCCGGGTCGAGATGACCGAGATTGTCCGCGACGCGTACCAGGCGCTCATGGAAGGCCAGAACGGCCGTGTGGTGGAGTGCCAGATCGGCGAACTGCCCCCCGCCGCCGGCGATCCCAACCTCCTGCGCCAGGTGTGGATGAACCTCATCGCCAACGCGCTGAAGTTCACCCGCCGCCAGGAGCGCGCGCACATCGAGATTGGCGGCAACGTGGCCGGGCCGGAGTTTGCGACGTACTTCATCCGCGACAACGGCGCAGGCTTCGACATGCAGTACGTGGACAAGCTTTTTGGGGCTTTCCAGCGGCTGCACACGGCGGCGGAATTCGAGGGCACGGGGATCGGGCTGGCGCTGGTGCAGCGCATCATCCACCGGCACGGCGGTACGATCTGGGCGGAGGGCCGGGAGAACGATGGCGCGATGTTCGCCTTCACGCTGCCGGAGTGGGAAGAGCCAGCGTAGTAACGCTTTTTTCGTCGCAGGATAAATTTCTCGGAAACTTTCCGCCGGGAACCGCCGAGAAGGGGGACAGCAACCATCGCTGTACCCATGAAACCACGTACCCTTGCCTGTTTGTTCTTCCTCTCGTGCGCTGCGGCCAGCCGTCTCCCGGCTGGCACGGTGATCACGACCAACCTGCCGTCCAACGTCGAGATCGTAAACATCAACGCGCAGCAGGACGGCGCGGCCACTTACGGCGGCGGCAACACCGGCCAGGCGTTCTGGTATCAGCCCTTCGGCTCCGGTACCAACGGCTTGCTGTCGATCCCGGTCACGCCGGGCACGTACACCTTCAACATCGTCGATCCCCAGGATGCGTCACGGCAGTTCCCTTCGCTGACCGCGACGCAGCTGGGCACGATCTTCACGGCTTGGACGTATAACGATCCGTGGATCACGCAGTACTTCGTCTTCGACATCAGTGCAGCGACCAACCCGAACGAACCGCAGCTTTTCGACGGGGCAGACGATCCCAATTCCTACGGCAACGCGCAGGATGCCTACGATGCCGCCGTGGCTCGTGGAGAGACCAACCAAATCCAGATCGACCCCATGCACGGCCGTGAGGGGACGAACTACACGACTACCTACACGGTAACTCAGGCCACTAGCCTAGTCTTCGTCATCCCTGACTATGCGTTGAGCGACAACAACGGTGGCGTGTCCGTCGTGGTCACGGAGGTGCCCGAACCGCGCACGGTAGGACTATGTGTGGCGGCCGGAGGTTTGCTGGCAGTCGGATGGTTACGCCGGCGGCGGGTAGCGTCAGTGTGAGGATCAGTTCGCCGTGGTTGCCGGGATGTACCGGCCGCGGAGTTCGTCGCTGCTTTGCACGGTGTGTTCCAGCAAGTGATGAACGCTCGGCATGGCCTGGGCGCGCACGAAGATTTGGTACGAGAAGAATCCACGGCACATGCGCAGCAAGCCTGCGTTGATTTTCAAGAGAGCGCGGGCGAGCCAGCCTGTTTTCACCGCCAGCGGAAAGGGGGCGGGCACGCCGCGCGTTTCGAGGATGCGGTAGCCGGATTGTTCGAGGAGCGTGCGCACTGACCCAAATGTGAAGAGCCGCCGGTGCGTGCGGTCGAGGATGCCGCGCCGACCATAGTTGAATTGGCCGAGGAGCATCATCAGCCGCGTGACGAAGAAGCCCACGTTGGCCGTCGTCAGCACGATCTCCGGCCGGTGGCGGCGTGCAGCAAAGCGCAGTTCTTCCAGGAACCGCTCGGGCTCGGTGAGGTGCTCGACCAAGTCGAGTAGGTAGATTTGATCGAAGCGCGAAACGTCGACCGGGAACTCCCCCTCATGCTGCGGGCGGCAGGCCATGTCGGTGACGCGACAGCCCTGCGCGGTGAGGGCGGGGGAGATGTCGGCCTTGCCGCAGGTGACGTTGAGCACGTCGCCGCCAGCCGTGGCGGCGTCGAGCGCCAGCGTGTGAGAGGACGGGTAGCCGAGCTTGAGTTCGTAGGTCCGCGGGCGCACGTCGAACTTGCGGTCGTACAACAGGTCCATGCCGTGCACGCGCGCGCGCAGCATGGTGCGGCACACGTCCCAGGCATACTTCAGCCCGTTGACCCGGCATTCCTCGTCGCCGTAGTACGTCGGGATGGGCAGTTCCTTGATCCGCAGCCCGGCAAGCACAAACTGGATGATGATCTCGGTGTCGAAGTGGAAGTCGTTCGTGTTTGCCTCGAAAGGCACGCGTTGGAGCGCCCGCACGGAATACAGCCGGTATCCGCTGTGGAACTCGGTCAGATTCGAGCTGAGGAGAGCGTTCTGGAAACGGGTGAGGATCTTGTTGCCGACGAACTTGTAGAGCGGCATCCCTCCTTTGCGCGCGCCGCCCTGGGTCATCATGCGCGAGCCGAACACGGCGTCGGCCTGGCCGGCGACGAGCGGGGCTAATAGCTCGGGCAGGCACTCCGGCGCGTATTGTCCGTCGCCGTGAACGAGCGCTACGAAGTCGAAGCCGTGCTCGATGGCGTAGCGGTAGCCGAGCTTCTGGTTGCCGCCGTAGCGTTGATTCTCGGGATTGCGCAGGATGTTGATCACCATGCCGCTGTCATCCCGGCGGCCGGAGACGTAATCCACGCCGGTCTCGAACGTGTTGTCGGGCGAGGAGTCGTCGATGACGAGCACCTCCACGCCCGGCCGGCGCATGGCGGCAGGGATGCGGTCGAGCACCCAGCCCAGGGTAGTCCGGGCGTTGTAGGCGACGACGAAGATCAGGACGCGCGGCGTGGGGGTGGACAGGAGGGCAGACATCTTCCCTGTTGGAGGAGCTAGAAACGCGCCAGGGACCCGACGCAACTTCTCGCTTGCCCGACGCGCGGTGCTTCCGGCAACATGCCGCGCATGATCCCTCCGCGCCGCTGGTTCGGCCCCGCTGCCTTCGCCCTGTGCTCCGGTTCGCTGCTCGTCGCCGGTTGCGGCCCTGGGGGTTCGACGAATCCCGCCAACACCGCCAAGTACGAGAACACTGCCGTGAGCGCCTCAGGTCCGTCGGCCCCTGCCGCGCCGCCTGCGGCCGTGCCCAACAGCTTCGACGAGGTCGCCGCCCGGCTGGACCGTGGCGGGTCGTTCTACCTCTACTGGAGCCTCGCGCAATGGCTCGACGACCTGTCGGGGAAAGTGGCCAAACTGCGCGCCACCTTCCCGACCGAGGGCATGGACCCCAAGGACCAGCAGCAGATGGACCTCGTCTATAAGCTCGGCACGGACCTCGTCAAAAACAGCGGGATCGAACAGATCACTGGCCTCGGGGGCAGTTCGCTCGCCATCGAGCCGAGCGTGACGCGCAACACGGTCTTCGTCCACCACTACAAAGGCAAGATGACCGCCCTACTCAACACGCTCTTCGGCACGGCAACCCATCCGTTGACGACCCTCAGTCTCCTGCCGGCCGACACCGCCCTGGCGAGCAGCGGCGACTACGACCTGACGGCACTCGCCCATGCGATCCTCCAGACCATCGACGAGTCGGAACAACCCGAGTTGAAGCAAAAAACGGCGGCCAACCTCCAACAGTTCCAAAGCTTGATGGGCATGACGCTCGATGAGTTCCTCGCCTCGCTCGGCCAGGAGATCGACCTTGTGCTGACGCTCGACCCGGCCAAGACCATCACCGTGCCAGTGGGCAAGGAAGGCGGGACGATGACCATTCCGCTGCCAAGGTTAGCGCTGCTCGTCGAGGTCAAGGACGACAAGCTCTTCGAAAAGGTGGACCAGTCGCTCGGAGCCATCCCGTCCATCATCAAGACCGACGAACCCGGCTTGAAGACCCGCACCTTCTCGTATCCGCTCATGCCTGACTACGAACTCCGCGCGACGGTGGCGCGTTGGGACAAGTACCTCGTGATCGCCACCGACGACCATCTCGTGCGCGACATGGTAGCCGCGCAGAAGGGCGGCGCAGGGTTCAAGGCGTCACCATTGTTCGCCAAGCTGTCGCCGGGTCTGCCGGGCGAGGGCAACGGGTTCACGCTGCAAACGCGAGCTTTCACGCAACTGGCGCTCGATTACCAGCGGCAGGCCATGGCTGCGCAGAAGGGGACGACCCCGGCACAGTACGAGTGGCTCCAGAAACTCATGCTATCGCAAGGGGCGGCCGATCAGTTCTCGGTCTCTGGACACGTCGAGAATGGCTGGCTGAAGGTAGGTAAGGTGGCGCGCTGAGGGCAGCGAGAGCCACCGTTGCGGTGCGCCTGGCAGCGCGTTGCGGGTTGCGGTGTCGCCTAGCGGCGACGTTGGCAGCACGCAGGCGCTTCTATCTGCTTCCGGCAATGTGACCGCAGGGCACATCGCAACACGGCGCAGCCGTACCGCAACTCGCAACGTAGCCACCGGCCACACCGCAACGGACGCTCCTAGCGCCCCCCCGCCGGAGCGGCTTTGACGAGGTCTTTGCCGACCCGCATGTTGTCGATCACCACCCAGTCGCCGCCGCCCTCGGGATCAGCCGGCAGGGCAACCGTGCTGCTCGGGTCGGTCAGGTCGATCTCGGCGCGGGGTTCGCGCATCCACACCGTCAGGTACGAGTCGGGCAGTTGCCAGACGAGTTCACGGATCACGTTGAACTGCGGGTACGTCCAGATGACCTCCGCATCCTTCGTGCGCCCCTCGAAGTCGGGGGCTGAGTTCAGTACGAACCGCTTCTGTCCCACTAGTGGCCCAACGAATGCCCCGTCGGCCATGTTGTAGTTGCGTGAGATGATCGGAGGTCCGAAGCGGGCCATCACCTGTTTTTCGGTGTTTTCGTCGAGCCCGCGCTGACGCCACTGCTGCTTCTCGGGCGGCAGTTCGAGGTTTTTGCTCTGTTGGTTCTTGAGCTTGGCATCGTGCTGGGCGGCGACGCGGCGTTGTTGGAAGGCGTAGGTAAACGGGATCGTCCCCAGACACACCACCAGCGCCAAGCCGATACCCACACGGTTGAAACGTCGCTTCGGGGCGGGCGCGTCCATCGGCAGGAGCTTTGCTCGGCCCCCCGGTGTGCCGGGGACGGGGAGGACGACCGGGGACGACCGGATGCGCTTGCCTGTGGGCGGCACGAGAGGGCTGCGCGCGGGCGCGGGGCGGCGCGGGGTGGACGGTTCCGAGTTCTGGCCGGACGGGCCGGCGGCGGGTTCCATGGTGGAAACTTCCGTTTTGACACCCCGCTTTGCAACCATCACCTTGCCCGCGCATCGCGTTTATGGACAAATTCAAAGTGCTGGTTGCCGATCCCATCTCGCCGCGTGGCGTCGAGGAACTCCAGAACGATGGCCGCTTTGAGGTCGTCTTCCAGACTGGTCTGAAGGAGGACCAACTCCTGTCCATCATCCCTGACTGCGTCGCGCTGGTGGTGCGTTCCGAGACGAAGGTCAACGCCCGCGTACTCGAAGCGGCCAAGGCGCTGCGCATCGTCGGCCGGGCAGGCGTCGGCGTGGACAACGTGGACGTGGAAGCCGCCACGGCGCGGGGGGTCATCGTGATGAACACGCCTGACGGCAACACGATCTCTACAGCCGAGCACACGTTCTCGCTGTTGGTCAGCACCGCGCGCCTGATCCCGCAGGCGCACGCCTCGGTCGTTGCCGGCAAGTGGGAGCGCAAGAAGTTCCAGGGTGTTGAACTCTACGGCAAGACGCTGACTATCCTCGGCATGGGCCGCATCGGTAGCGAACTGGCCCGGCGCGCCATCGCCTTCGGGATGCGCGTGGTGGCCTATGATCCGTACTTGGCTGCCAGCCGAGCCAGGGCGCTCCAGGTTGAACTCGTCGACAACCTCGACGACGCCCTGCCGCGCGCGGACTTCATCTCCATGCACATGCCGCTGACCCCAGAGACCAAGCACATGCTCGACGCCCGTCGACTGGCGCTCTGCAAGCCGGGCGTGCGGATCGTCAACTGCGCGCGGGGCGGTCTCGTGGACGAAGCGGCGCTCCAGGCGGCACTCGACAGCGGCCACGTCGCCGGGGCGGCATTGGACGTGTTCGAGACAGAGCCACCGGCAGCGGAGTTCCCGCTGCGCGCGAACCCGAAGATGGTTTTCACCCCGCACCTCGGCGCGAGCACGGCAGAGGCGCAGGAAAGCGTCGGCATCGAGATTGCCCACGCGGTCCGCGCGGCGTTGGTGGACCGCGTGATCCGCAACGCCGTCAACGCGCCCAACCTCGACGCCAAGACCCTTGCGGTCGTCGGGCCATACCTGGATTTCGGCGCTCGGCTGGGAAGGTTCGCGGCGCAGATCGCTCCATCACGCCGCAGCGAGCAACTCACCATCAACTACGCCGGCCGCGTCAACGACGCCGACACCGGTCCTGTTACGCGCGCAGTGGTCAAGGGGTTCCTCGAACCCGCGATGGGTACGGAGGTCGTCAACGCCGTCAACGCGCTGGCGCGGGCGCGCGAGCGGGGATTGAAGGTCGTCGAGACGCGTCAGAACGTGCCGGGCGATTTCAGCGACCTCCTGGAAGTCACCGTCGTCGGCGAAGGCGCGCCGGTATCGGTGGTGGGGACGTTCTTCGGGGCCAAGCCGCGCATCGTGGGGATCAACGGCCAGCACATCGAGGCGCGCCCGGAAGGCGTGCTCCTCCTGCTCGAAAACCGCGACGTGCCCGGCATGGTCGGCAAGATCGGTAGTTTCTTGGGCGCACGCGGGATCAACATCGCCACGATGAGCCTGAGCCGCGACGCCGCCGGCGGCACGGCGCTGACCGTGCTCAATTTAGACAGTGAACCTGATGCCGACACCCTTGCCGCCGTCCGCGCCGACGCCGACATCCTCAGCGCGCGTGTGGTGACGCTCTGAAGATCGGTAAGGTATCCTAGCAAGAGGCATAACCACGGAGCCGGTCATACCGCCAGCCTCTGTTCGCTGGAGCGCGTGGTTAAGCAGCGCGCATTCACAAAGTAACCGCAACGCTGCTAGTTGGCCAGGCGCGCCAGGTGG
>CAXTQD010000173.1:0-10567 GCA_964246175.1 uncultured Chthoniobacterales bacterium
GTCTGCAAGTGCGGGCTTTGCTCCTCGCGGGAAACCACCGAAATCTCCACATCCTCGAATCCCGCGCCTTCGAGGAGTTGGTGGAGTTCGAGTTCGCTGAAGCCGAGCCACAGGTCGGCGTAGAGTTCACGCGCTTGCTCGAAGCCGTGCGCCAGCAGGTCGAGCACGACCAAGCGGCCGCCGGGTTGGAGGATCGTGTGCGCCGCAGCGATTGCCTTGGCTGGTTGCGCGGCGTGATGGAGGGCTTGGCTGAAAATCGCCAAGTCCACGCTGCCCGCCGCGATCGGCGGTGACTGCATGTCGCCCAGGCGGTACTCCAAATTGGCGAAGCCGTGCTCGCGGGCGAGGTTCGCGCCGAACTCGACCATCTTCTCGGAGTTGTCCACGGCGATGACGTGCTTGGCCGTGCGGGCGAGCAACTGCGAGAGCGTGCCTTCACCCGCGCCAAGGTCGGCGATGACCATCGGCGGCAACAGGCCAAGGAGCAGGTGCGCCAACCCTTGCCACGAACGGCCTGGGCAGTAGCTGCGGCCGAATTTGCCCGCCAAGCGGTTGAAGTAGTCCCGCGCACGGTCCTCGCGCTTTTTCATCACCAAGCCGAGCGCCACGCGGTCAGTCGCACTTTCGGCGATTTCCTTGGCGCTGGCGGTGACGATCTCGCGCAGACGCACCGCGGAGTCGTCGGCCTGATCGTCACCCCCCGCGACGACGGCCAGTCCGTAGTAGATGTTCTTGCCCGCACGGCGGTCGCGCACGAGGCCGGCGCGCTTGAGCTGGGCGAGGTGCGTGGAGATGCGCGACTGGCCCATGTTCAGCACCTCCTGGATTTCGGCCACGGTCAGCTCTGCCTGTTCGAGCAACAGGAGCAAGCGCAGACGCGTTGCATCGGCGAGCAGGCGCAGAGATTTGATGATCGAGAGCATCAGCGGCAAATCAATATATCAAAGTATCGTGATTTGTTGATAAATATTTGTTGAACGACTTGGACCTTGCGCGTACATACGGGGGCGCTCGCGCACCGACCCCATCATTCTCTCAAAAATCATCCTGCATGGCCCGCCGCTTCATTTTTTCTTCCGAGTCCGTCGGTGAAGGACATCCCGACAAGGTTTGCGACACCATCTCCGACGCCGTGCTCGACGCTTGCCTCGCACAGGACCCCAAGAGCCGCGTGGCCTGCGAAACGTACGCCAAGAGCAACATCGTCATCGTCGGCGGCGAGATCACGACCAAGGCCAAGCTCGACTACGTCCAGATCGCCCGCGACGCTGTGCGCGAGATCGGCTACGTCAACGACGACGACGTGTTCCACGCGGACAAGGTGTTCGTGAACAACATCATCACCGCGCAGAGCCCCGACATCGCGCAAGGCGTGGATGAGGCTGCCGCCGAGGGCAAGGCCACCGCTGAGCAAGGCGCGGGCGACCAGGGGCTGATGTTCGGCTACGCATGCAACGAGACGCCCGAACTCATGCCGGCACCCATCATGTTCGCCCATCGCCTAGGCCGGGCGCTCACGCGCATCCGCAAGTCGGGTAAAGTCGGCTGGCTGCGCCCTGACGCCAAGAGCCAGGTGTCCGTCATCTACGAGGACAACAAGCCCGTGGGTATTTCTAACGTCGTCATCTCCACCCAGCACGCCGAGGGGGTGGACAACGACACGATCCGCGACTTTCTGCTCGAAAACGTCATCCGCGCGGAACTGCCCGCCGAGATGCTCACCGACAAGACCGAGTTCCTCATCAACCCGACGGGCCGCTTCGTCATTGGCGGGCCGCAGGGCGACACCGGGCTAACCGGGCGCAAGATCATCGTGGACACCTACGGCGGCTGGGGCCGGCACGGCGGCGGGGCATTCTCGGGCAAGGACCCGTCGAAGGTGGACCGCTCGGCCGCGTACATGGGCCGCTGGGTCGCCAAGAACGTCGTGGCCGCCGGATTGGCGACGCATTGCGAGGTCCAGTTCGCCTACGCCATCGGCTGGCCTGACCCGGTGAGCGTCCACGTGGACACGTTCGACACGAACACCGTGGACGAGCAAAAGATCGAAGAAGCTATCAGCCAGGTCTTTTCCTTCAAGCCGCGCCGGATCGTCGAGCAACTCGATTTGCTGCGTCCCATCTACTCGAAGACGACCAACTACGGCCACTTCGGCAAGGACGACCCGGACATCACTTGGGAGCGCACCGACAAGGCCGAGGAACTAAAAGCTGCCGTCAAATAAAACCACTCACCCGTTAGAGCTGTACCCCAACTCCAACCCAACCAACGATATGAGCACTTCCAACACTGAAACCGCCGCGCAGACGCAGGACTTCGCCGTGCGCGACCTTTCCCTGGCCGACTTCGGCCGCAAGGAGATCGAGATCGCCGAGAAAGAGATGCCCGGCCTCATCGCCATCCGCGACAAGTACGCCAAGGACCGTCCGCTGGCCGGCGTCCGCATCACGGGCAGCCTGCACATGACCATCCAGACCGCCGTCCTCATCGAGACGCTGGTCGACCTCGGCGCGGACGTACGCTGGGCCTCGTGCAACATCTTCTCGACCCAGGACCACGCCGCCGCCGCCATCGCGGTCGCCGGTGTGCCGGTGTTTGCCTGGAAGGGTGAAACCCTGGAAGAGTATTGGGATTGTACCTGGAAGGCCATCGTCAACAAGGACGGCCAGGGTCCGCAGATGGTCGTCGACGACGGCGGCGACGTGACGCTTTTCATCCACAAGGGCTACGAACTCGAAGAAGGCGACAAGTGGGTCGACGGCCCGGCCGACTCCCACGAGGAAGCGGTCATCAAGGCGCTGCTCAAGAAGATCCACGCTGAGAATCCGTACATCTTCCACGAGATCGTGAAGGACTGGAAGGGCGTGTCCGAGGAGACGACGACCGGAGTCCATCGCCTCTACAAGCTGCATCAGCAGGGCAAGCTGCTCGTGCCGGCGTTCAACGTGAACGACACGGCCACCAAGTCGAAGTTCGACAACCTCTACGGCTGCCGCCACTCGCTGGTGGACTCCATTAACCGCGCCATGGACCTCATGATCTCCGGCAAGGTCGCGGTGGTCTGCGGCTACGGCGACGTGGGCAAGGGCTCCGCGCAGTCGCTCCGCGGCCAGGGCGCGCGGGTGATCGTGACCGAGATCGATCCCATCAATGCCCTCCAGGCGGCGATGGAAGGCTTCGAGGTGTGTCCCATCGAGGACACGCTCGGCCGCGCCGACCTGTACGTTACCACGACGGGCAACGTCGATGTCATCACCATCGAGCACATGAAGGCGATGAAGGACCAGGCCGTCGTCTGTAACATCGGCCACTTCGACAACGAGATTCAGGTCGATAAGCTCGTGAAGTTCGAGGGAGTCAAGCACACGAACATCAAGCCGCAGGTGGACAAGTACGAGTTCCCGACAGGCAACGCGATCTTCCTGCTGGCCGAAGGCCGCTTGGTGAATCTCGGCTGCGCCACGGGCCACCCGAGCTTCGTGATGAGCAACAGCTTCGCCAACCAGACCCTGGCCCAGCTCGACCTGTGGAAGAACAAGGACGAGTACAAGCCCGGCGTATACATCCTGCCCAAGGTGCTCGATGAGGAAGTCGCCCGCCTGCACCTGGAGAAGATCGGCGTCAAGCTGACGACGCTGACCGCCAAGCAGTCTGAGTATCTCGGCGTGCCGGTCGAGGGGCCGTACAAGGCGGCGCACTACCGGTACTAACTCGGAAGACCGCGAAACATGATGCGCCGGCGGGCCGTGATCGGTCTGCCGGCGCTTTTTGTTTGCTGGCAAGGCGACGTTCCATCAAAACTTGGTTCATGGGCCGGCTGCATGTCGTCTTCTGGTGGTTCGTCGCGCTCCTGGTCTGCACAAGCCGGGAAGCTGCGGCAGCGCCGGACACTCCGGCGAACCAGCGCGCAACCGCCTACCAAATGGCGACGCGCGCCGTTGTTGGCCCGCGAGCACTGGCGCATCATGGTCGACCAGCCGGACAGGCTGGTTGCCCAACACCTGATCTTCCTGCCGTATCCAGCTGGTGAAGTGGGCGGTTACAACCAACTGACGATTACGTTCCGACCCAAAAGCATCACGGACACAGCGTACGGCCTCGACCTGGTGGATTTCCTGTAGGCCGCGAGTCGAGCGGCGACGTGCAGAAGTCGTTCAGCAAGCCGGTCCACTTGACCAGCAGCCCGGAAGCGACGGAAGACATCCAGCGCCTGCTCGGTCAAGCTCGCAAGCACCTGGCCGCCGAGCAGGGCGGGTAACAATTTCCATTCTGGTCATCTGGGACGGTTTGTGGCATAAACCCCACATGACTTCCTTCTCGCATCAGTCTGCGAGCCGTGGGTTCCTCTGTCTTCTGGCAACGGGTGCGATGTGGATGGCGGTGCGTCCTGCGGATGCGCTTGCCGAGGATTCGGCCCAGGCGCGGGCAGCAGCCTACCAAACCGAACTGCGCGCGGTACTCAAGCAGCACCACTGGCGCATCACGCACGACGCGAGTGGCACGCTCACCGCCCGACATATCCTCGGAACGGACGGCGCGGACCTCCCCGGCGTGTACACGGAGCCGGCTGGCTACTTGCGTCTGACGACGGTGTTCAAGCCCGAGAGCGCGACGAACACCGGCCTGGACATCGGCCTCGTGGCCCTCTACGTGGACCACACGGACGGCACCGGAAAATTTATCTTCAAAGATGCGGCCGCTTTCGACAAGCCGGAAACCACCAAGGCCGTGCAGGACTTGTTTGCCGAAGCGAGAAAGCGTGTGCTCACCGCGCACCCGCAGTTCGCCGGTCGTTGATCCGCGATGGAACTTTCTCTCGTCGAAACCCGCGTCCTGGGTTGCCTGATCGAAAAAGAGCGCACGACGCCCGAGAACTACCCGCTGAGCCTCAACGCGCTGATCTCGGCGTGCAACCAACTCACCAACCGGGAGCCGATCCTCACGCTCGGCGACCGCGAGGTGGAGGATGCGTTGGATTCCTTGCGCCAGAAGAAGCTTGCCACCGTGATCTTTGGGGCCGGCTCGCGCGTGCAGAAGTACCGGCACACCCTCGCTGAGGTCTACAACTTCTCCCCGCAGGAGTATGCGCTTCTGTGCGTGCTGCTCTTGCGCGGGCCGCAGACGGCGGGTGAACTGCGCCAGCGCGCCGAGCGGATGGCTCCCTTCGCCGCGCTCGCGGACGCGGAAAACGTCCTCAGCGCGATGGGCGAGGGTAGCGACCCGCTCGTCCGGCTGCTGCCCGCCCGACCCGGGCAAAAGGAACGCCGTTACGTGCAGCTTTTCTCCGGCGAGCCGGCCGAGCCAGCCGCTTCCGCTGAACTACCCACGCCAGCCGCCAGCACGCCGACCGCTGCGGGGCGGATCGATGTTTTGGAGAACGAAGTGGCCGTTCTGCGTGGAGAGTTGGCCACGTTGCGTGCAGATCTCGACGACCTGCGCCGGCAGTTGGGTGCGTGATCGTCACCCGATCTGCTCGGCCAACTCCTCGGTGATCTCGTTCTCGAACGGCTCGCCGGCCAGGTAGTGCCGCAGTTCGACGAGGATCTGGTCGCCCAACCGCAGACTCTCCGCGTCACTCGAACCGGCCACGTGCGGGGTCAGGATGCAATCGGGGAGCGCGTACAGCGGCGAGCCTTCCACGGGGGCTCCGGGTCGGTCACGTCCAGGCAAGCGGTGAGACGGCCGGCTTGCAACTCGGCCAGGAGTGCTGCCTCGTCCACGAGCGCGCCGCGGCCTGGGTTGATGAAAAATCGTCCGCCGCGCAGCAGGGCCAGCCGCCGGGCGTCGATCAGGCGGTGGTAGGCGGGGATGTTTGGGGTGAGGAGCACCACGGCGTCGGAGCAGGCCATCAACTCGTCGATTTCCACGGACTCCACGCCGGTCGCCTCGAAAGGATAGAATGAATGCACCAAGACCTCGAATTGGAACACCCCGAGTAACTTGAGCAAGTGCTTGCCCACGTTGCCCATGCCGATGATGCCCACCGTGCTGCCGTAGTACGACAACGTCGGCGGCGTTTTCCAGGCGGCGCGACCGTGGGCGCGGAAGCGTGCGACCTGGGCGAACACGTCCCGGAAGCACATCAGGATCATGCCCAGTGCGTACTCGGCCACCGGCACACCGTTGACGTTGGCGGCGCTCGTCACGCGCACCCCGTGCCGCCACGTGGCCGGGGTTTCATGGAGCGGATGGAGCCCGCCGAGTGCAGCGCCAACCGCAAGTGGGGGGCGTCCAGCGGCAGGCTTGACCAGCCGCAGATCACCGCGTCACAGTCGGCGGCTTGCGAGCGGAGCCGCTCCGGGGTCAGCCGGTCCGGCGCTTCGGGCCGGAGGTCGGTCAACGCGGCGAGTCCCCGCATCGTTTCGGGGCTGAAGCAAAGCCGTTGGATGTTCTGGTCGAGGTTGAAACAAAGCTTCATCGCGTCGTGTCCGGGCATTCAAACGAGCAGGGTTTGAAACGCCAGCTTTTTCGCCCCAAGGGCGGGTGCCGCTTGCCAGTCGAGGGGTTTGCCACGAATTTACCGGACTTTGAATAAAGACAAGAAACGCAGCCCGATTCTCCGGGTTTTCGGTTATGTGCGACGCTACCCCGCGCTGGCTTCGGGGATGCTCCTGTGCGCGATGGTCGGCACGCTAGCGGTGGTCGTGTTCCCCGGCGTGACGCAGAAGGTGATCGACGATGTGAAAGCCGGCCGAGGCGACCGGCTCGGGTACCTGGCGCTGCTTGGACTGGGAACGTTCTTTTTGCAGGACCTCCTGAACTCCGTGCGCATCATGCTCAACAACGTCTTCGAGCAGCGCGTGATTTTTGACCTGCGCAGCGACCTGTACGGGCATATCCAGCGGCTACCGCTCGGTTGGTTCGACAACCGCGCCACGGGCGACTTGATGACGCGCATCCTGGAGGACGTGAACGCCGTCGAGCGCGTGCTCATCGACGGCATCGAGCAGGGGTTGATCGCCGTGCTCCAAATCGTCGTGGTCGTGGTCATGCTCTGGCGCTACGACGTGCCGCTGACGCTGGTGGCCCTGATCCCCGTGCCGTTCCTGGCGGCGGGGGCGCTCTTTTACACGCTGACCGCCCACGGCCGCTACAAGCAGCAGCGGGCGGCGTCGTCGGCGATGAACTCCCTCCTGCACGACAACCTCGCCGGCATCCGCCAGATTAAGACCTACGTGCGCGAGGATGAGGAGCACCGCCGCTTCAACGGGGTCAGCGACCGACTCCGCGACGCCACGCTGATCATCATGCGCACCTGGGCTCTTTACAGCCCGTCGATGAGCTTTTTCACCAATGCGGGGCTCGCGTTGGTGCTCTTCTACGGCGGTCGGGCTGTGCTCGGCGGACGGCTGGAGATCGGCGGCTTCGCGGCGATCCTCTTGCTGGTACGCTTCCTCTACGAGCCTATCCGGCAGCTTCATTCGCTCAACCAACTCTTCCAGGCTGGCCGTGCGGCCGGCGGGCGGGTCTTTGAAATCATCGACACCCCGGCTGAATCCGCCGACGAGCGCCCGACGAGCGACTCCGCCGAAGAAGCGGCCGACATCGCGGGCGACGTGAAGTTCGACAAAGTCGGCTTCGCGTACGACGAGGAGCGCCCGGTACTCCGCAACATCTCCCTGCACGCTGCCGCCGGCCAGACGGTCGCGCTTGTCGGCCCGACCGGCGCGGGCAAGAGCACGCTCGTCAACATGCTCACGCGCTTCTACGAGTTCGACAGCGGCGAGATCGAGATCGACGGCCGCCCGCTCAAGGAAATCCCGCGTGACCAACTCCGCGCCGCCGTCGGGCTCGTCACGCAGGAGAGCTTTCTCTTCAACGGCACCGTGCGCGACAACTTGCGCCTCGGCCGTCCCGACGCCACCGACGACGAACTGATGGTCGCCGCCCGCGCCGCCAACGCGGACGGATTCATCGCGCGCCTGCCGGAGGGACTGGGCACGGTCGTCGGCGAACGCGGCGTCAAGCTCAGCGTCGGCGAGAAGCAGCGCGTCTCCATCGCGCGTGCGTTGCTCAAAGACCCACCTATCCTGATTCTCGACGAGGCCACCGCCAGCGTGGACACTCAGACCGAACGCGCCATCCAGGCCGCGCTCGACGGGCTGATGCGCGGGCGCACGAGCTTCGTCATCGCGCACCGGCTGAGCACCGTGCGGCGCGCGGACCAGATCATCGTCATGGAACACGGCCGCATCGTCGAACGCGGCCGGCACGAAGAACTCCTCGCCCTCGGCGGCCTGTACGCCAAGCTGTGCGAAAGCTCCTTCCTCGATGGCGAGGAACCGGAAGTTGGTACTCGCGCGGTGAAGCCGGTTTCCACTACGGTGGCAGCCGGGATATGAAGATCAGCTTCCTCGGGCCGCGTCACACGTTCTCGGAAAAGGCCGCTCTGGCTTTTGCCCGGACGCTGGTGCCGCCTGCGGAACCGTCGCCGGCGGCGTCGTTCGAGGCGGTGGCGCAGGCCGTGCGGCGATCTGACGACGCGCGCGGCGTGCTGCCGTATTACAACTTCCTGGAAGGTCTGATCCAGGAAAGCCTCGACCTTATCGTGGAGTACGATCTGCACATCGCCGACGCTTGCCGGGTGCCGATTTCGTTCTCGATGGGCGGTTGGCCGGAGAAGGAAAGCCTCGTCTTTTCCCACCCTAAGGCGCTCGCGCAGTGCTCGGATTTCCTGCGCAAGCACTTTCCAGACGCCCGGCTAGAAACGGTCGCCAGCACCGCCGACGCCCCCGCGAGCGTCGCCCGACGCGGGGCCGGCTGCGCGGTGGCGGGCGAAACGGCGCTCGAAAACGCCGGCCTGCCCATCCTCGCCCGCGATATCGCCAACCGGCGCTACGGCAAGCCGAACTTCACCGAGTTCCTCCTGCTCGGCCGTGCGGAGGGCGGTACGTTCGCCTCTCGGCAGCCCGAAGGCGTCATGCGCACGATGGTCGTCATCACCCCAAACCACGACGAGCCGGGCCTCCTGGCGACGATCCTCGGGCAGGTGGCGTTTCACCGCATCAACGTCGCCAAGATTCATTCCCGGCCGCTCTTTTTGGAAGAGGCCGGTGACACCGAGCCACAGATGTTTTACCTCGAACTGACTTGCCCGTTGTCGTCGCCCGCGCTGGCCCTATGCGTGGAGTCGCTGCGGCACCGTTTTGGCCGGACGGAGTCGGTGCGGCTACTCGGCCAATTCCCCAGGCTGCTCCCGTGAACAGGCTCCAGCGCGCGTGTCTGGTCGGCGTCAACGGCGCGTTCGGGCGCATCTTTGCCCGTAAGCTGCACGCGGCGGGGCTGATTGTTAGTGGCGCGGACCTGCCAGACGACGCTATGCCGGAACCGGTGCTCGCGGAGTTCGCGCCGGGCGGAGTGGGAGAACTCCTGGCGGAGAAGCGGGACTGGTTCGCGGAGTTTGACCTCGTGATGTTCTGCACGCCGGAGAACGTCGTCACCGCGCACCTGCCGGCGGCGCTCGCCATCGAAGGGCCGGCGGTGTTTGCGGACATTTGTTCGGTGAAGAGCCGCGTGGCGGCCGTCGTGGCGGCGTGCATCGGTGGGAAACGGCGTGCGCCGTTCTCGTATGTGAGTCTGCACCCGATGTTCGGGCCGGTGGAGGATTTCACCGGGTTCAATCTTTGTACCGTGCCGATGGCGGACGGCGATGCCGGGGCGCGCGCGGAGTTCGCCGGGTTGCTCGACGGCTGGCACGCGCGGCAAATCGAGCTTTCCGCCGAGGAACACGACCGGCTGACAGCCTGGGTGCAGGCGGCGTGTCACTTTGCCATCCTCGGCTACGGCGCGGCGCTGGCGGCATCGGGCGCGTCGTGGGAGGCCATGCAACAAATTTCGACGCCAACCCAGCAACTCCTCTTGTCCCTCGTCGCGCGGATCGCGCTCTCCGACGAAGCGACCTACGGACAAATCCAAAAGGAAAATCCTTTCGCTGCCGGGGCGCGCGCAGAAATCGCCGCCGCGTGCGGACGGCTGGAACAACTCAGCGGCGGCCAACCGGACCCGACGTTCCAAAACCTGTTTCGCCACATCGCCGGCTTCCTGTCAGCCGAGGGTGGGCATCTGAAGGGGTTGTCGGACCGCTTGGTGGAACTGGTGCGCCAGAGCGACAAAAAGTAGGGGCGGCTCCCGCGAGGGCGCCGCCCCCCTTTGCTGGTCCTGCCTCGCGCGAGAAAGATTAGGGTGTCAGCCCGCCCTTCGTGCAGGTGTCCGTCTTGTTGGAGAAAATTTAGTAGCCGTGCGGGGCTTCGTCGAGGTTCATGCGGTGGGTGATCACGTCATCCGCGCGGAACTCGCCCTTCTCAATGTGCGCCAGCAGCTTGTCGACGTGTGCCTGCGCGGGCGCCTGGCCCCAGCCCATGAAGAGGCCCTTGTCGAAGATCTTGCCGACCGGGAAGTCGTAGTTCATCGGGTACACCCCAAGCACCGTCACCCAGCCACCGCGACGCACGGCGCTGATGCAGTTGTCCAGCACGCTGACGCTGCCGACTAGCCATATAAAGAAGTTGAGCGACTTCTCGAGAACAGTGAGATGAGCCTCCATGCCGACGGCATCGACGCACACGTC
>CAXTQD010000174.1:0-2776 GCA_964246175.1 uncultured Chthoniobacterales bacterium
CGCGGTTGAGGTAGCCGTACAAGTAGAGCTTGAGCAGATCACCCGGCTGGTAGCCGGGGCGACCGGTGTCTTTGGCTTCTGCCCGCACGAAGCCCGCTTTCAGCAGATCGAAGCCGTCCACGAACGCCTCGATGGCGCGCACCGGGTTGTCCGCGCCCACGTAGTCGTCCACCGACGCGGGCAACAACAAGGTCTGCGCGCGGTCGCTGCCCAAGATGTGACGCATCACCCATCCTACCAACCTACGTCGGCAAAGGGCAGCGTTTTCACACAACCTCGACCGTTTTCTGACCTAGAAGTCCAAAGTCGCCTTTATCTTCAGCGAAGCGCTTCGTGGCGCTTTTTCGGTGTGTAGGTGTGTAATTTGTACACACGCAGCCCGGTTCGGCCATCCCTGTGGAGACTTGCTACCGGAAATCGATTCGCACGGTGTTGCTCCACAGGAATCCAGTACTGTCGTTTGGGTCTTTTGTTCCGTCAGTCGCCGAGATCGCCGCGGTAGCGATCCCAAGAGCGTTGCGGGTAAGGCTGGACAGGTCTCCTTCGATCACGTGGTCGATCTTCCCCTCGCCGTTCGTTCCCGTATATTCGCGGCGAGTCTCTATCAGGCTGTTGGCGTCGACAAACCGTATGGCCACTCCGCGGTTGGTGTTAGGAAGGGTTTGAAGGTTCTTTGGGAACCCGCTTCCGACCACATGGAACTTTGCGTCTTGAATCGTACCGGAGTAGTCCACGGTGATCTGCGGTGCTGCTGATGCAGGCGGAGTCGTCGATCCGACCGGAGGAGGGGTAGATAATCCCGCGGTGATGTCGAAGTGCCTAGAGAGTGTTGTAGGACCAGAAGGCCCGGTCCAGCCGGTTCGATTTACGGTGATGCCGTAAGAACCTGGTTGGCTGACCGCCAAGATCCGGTCCAGGGCGATCCCGGCTGGGACGTTATCGCCGACCCCAGGGAGAACCGCTCCGTTCTTTGTGGCCTTCCATTCGGTTTGCGACACGATCCCGTCAGTAGCAGCGATGTGCAGCCCTACCTGGGACGGGACGGTTATCGAGGTTTCGTCGACGCTCGCGTCGAGAGTCATCGGGTGACGCGGCCCCCAAAACGTGCTCCAGATATGGCCGTCGTCGCTGCCGATGGAAAAGAGGTCCAGGTTTTGGGGAGTTCGCGCGGTAACGGCGAACTGCTGGTGGTCACGGTCGAACACCGCCTTTCCAGGCAGCGGGAACCAGTCAGGTGCCCAGCCGGCGTGCTCGTTCCAAGCAGTGCTCCAGATATGACCGTCGTTGCCGATGACGAAAAGGTCCAAGTTGCCGGGGGCGCGGGAGATGGCGCTGATATGCTGGTGCTCGCGGTCGAAGATGGCACGACCCGGCAGCGGGAAACAATCAGGCGCCCACCCCTTCGCTTCGCTCCAGGCAGTGGTCCAGATGTGGCCGTCGTTGCCGATGACAAAAAGGTCTAGAGTGCTCGGCATGCGCGCGACGGCCGTGACTTGCTGATGCCCGCGGTCGAAGACGGCATGGCCC
Organism: uncultured Chthoniobacterales bacterium; assembly: GCA_964246175.1. Taxonomy (GTDB): domain Bacteria; phylum Verrucomicrobiota; class Verrucomicrobiia; order Chthoniobacterales; family SZAS-18; genus CAHJWO01. The sequence goes on from CAXTQD010000174.1 coordinate 1,528, forward strand.
GGCAACGGGAAGCAGTCGGGGTTCCAGGTTTGGAAGCTCTGTTGCCCCTGCGTCGGCGTCACGGCACCAACGATCCAGCACGCGGCGGCTAGACGGAAAAGCACTGCGGCCGCCCGACGCGAGAACACCCACCCGGCGGTGCGGTGGTGGCCGGTCTCGCTGGCATCTTTTTTTTGCGTGTGCCGCCACAGGCTGGTCGGCATCTCGGGCGACGGCTTGGTCTTGGGCTGGCGGACGGTTTTCGCCCGAGGCAAATGGGCGTCAGTTCGCACCGTCATGGCGGTGCCGCAGAGATAGGTGGTCATGGTACTGGGTTACTAAGATTGTTTTGGTCGAAGCGAAGGTCGCTTTCCCTCCACAAAGGAGAGCGTTGCAGCGCGTTGCAAAATGGCGGGCGCTTTGTTTGAGCTTGTCTTGCCAGGCACTCCGCCGGTACACTCTGACCATGCAACCAGGCGTGGGGTCAGTGGCGGGCCTGGACGGTCGTTTCGAGCCGACGCACTGGAGCGTGGTCCTGGCGGCGGCCCGGGAAGCGGACGCGGGCGACGCCGCGCAGGCGGCCCTGGCCCAACTCTGCCGCACCTACTGGTCACCCCTGTACAGGTTTGTCCGCGGGCGCGGCTACTCCGTACACGACGCGCAGGACCTCACCCAGGGATTTTTCTGCTACCTGATCGAGCGCCGCCTCTACGCGCACACCGACCAGACCAAGGGCAAGTTCCGGTCGTTTCTGCTCGCCTCGCTCAAGCACTTCCTAGCCGACGCCTACGACCGCGAGCACGCGCTCAAGCGTGGCGGGGCGTGCGAGTTTTTGCCGCTGCACGAGGAACAGGTCACCGCCGCCGAGGCCATGTTCCAGGGCAGCACCGCGCCCGGCGTGGCCGCGCCGGAAGACCAACTCTTCGAGCGGCAGTGGGCCGAGACCCTGGTGGCCACTGCGCTCGGTCGGTTGGCGGCCGAGTGGGCGGCGGAGGGCAAGGGGGTGTTGTTCAAAACCCTGGAGGTGTTCGTGCGCGGCAGCGCCGAGCCGCCGCCCGCCTACAACGCCCTCGCCCGGCGGCTGCGGATGCCGGAGGCGACGGTGCGCAGCCACGTCAACCGACTGCGGACCCGCTACCGCGCCGTGGTGCGCGCCGAACTGCGCCGCACGGTCGGCAGCAAGGAAGCCGTGGACGAGGAACTGCACGAACTGCTGCGGGTGCTGACCACGCGATGAGGCCTTCAAAATGGCAACACCACCTTCATCAGG
>CAXTQD010000174.1:2786-10544 GCA_964246175.1 uncultured Chthoniobacterales bacterium
CCGTATGGACACGCCGCCACCGTCTGCCAACGCCGTCTGTTCGACTTGCGGCGAACCGCTGAACGCGGACGGCAGTTGTCTGGCCTGCCTGCTGCACGGCGCGCTGGAAAAAACCGCCGTCGAAGAACCGCTTCCTCCCCCGCCGCGCTACGGTGACTTCGAAGTAGTGCGGCGCGAAGACGGCAGCTTGTGGGAGTTAGGCCGCGGTGCGATGGGCGTGACCTACAAGGCGGTAGATCGTACCCTGCATCGGGCCGTGGCCTTGAAGGTGATCCAGTTCAAAGCGGCGGCTGGTAGGGAGGCAGACAGCCGGACGAGCACAATGCTGCGCGAGCGATTCCTGCGCGAAGCACGAGCGGCGGCGGCGTTACGCCACGCCAACGTGGCGACCGTGTTCCACTTCGGTGCATCCGAACAGGCGGGGAGCTGTTACTGCGCGATGGAACTGATCGAAGGCGAGACGCTCGAGGCCCGCGTGCGCCGCGAGGGGCCGCTTCCCGTGTCTTTGGCTCTGGAGCTGACGCGTCAGGTGTGCGCTGCCTTGGTGGCCGCCGCGGGCCAGGGATTGATCCACCGCGATCTCAAGCCGAGCAACCTGATGCTGGCAAACGGCAATGCCGCGGCCGGCATGGAGGTCAAAGTCATCGACTTCGGGTTAGCGAAGGCGACCGCCGTAGCCGGCGAGGTCGACATGACACACGGCGGCTTTGTGGGCACGCCGGCCTTCGCCAGCCCGGAGCAGTTCGAAGGTAAGCCCGTGGACGCACGCACCGACATCTACTCGCTGGGGGTCACGCTGTGGTACGCTTTAACCGGGCATGCTCCTTTCGTTGGAAGGAGCCTCGAAGCGCTGCGTCACCACCCCGCCCGGACGGCCTTGCCCGTGGAGCAACTCACGGCGAAACAGGTTCCGCCCGCCGTCGTGGCTCTCTTGCGAGCCATGCTGGCGGAAGACCCGGCGGACCGGCCGGCTTCCGCACGGGAACTCCTGGCTGCGCTAGAGAATTGCCGATCCACGAGCACGGGCCGGGGCGCAACCCTTCCCGTCAAACGCGAACCGGTGGTGATGGCCATCGTCGTGGCTCTGGCACTGGCGGGCGGGTGGTGGGTTGCGCGCGGCCACCGACCGCTTCCCGTCGCCGACCGCCCAACAGCGCCACCTTCGGCCACTCCATCCGTTGGGGTGCCGGCCATCATGTCGCCCGCGCTGCCCATCGTCGAGAAATCCATCGCCGTGCTGCCCTTTGGCAACCTCAGCGACGACAAGGCAAACGCTTACTTTACCGATGGCGTGCAGGACGAGATCCTCACCGACCTCGCCAAGATCGCAGACCTGCGGGTCATCGCCCGCTCCTCGGTCATGCAGTACAAGAGCGACGCCCCGCGCAACCTGCGCGAGATCGCCGCGCAACTCGGCGTCGCGCACGTCTTGGAAGGCAGCGTGCAGCGCGCGGGCAACAAGGTGCGGGTGACGGCTCAGCTCATCGATACTCGCACCGAAGCCCACCTGTGGGCCGAGCGCTACGACCGCGACCTGGCCGACGTGTTCGCCATCCAAAGCGAGATCGCCGAGGCCATCGCCGGACAGCTCCAGGCCCGGCTCTCCCCGCAGGAAAAAGCGGCCATCGACGCGCCCCCCACCGCCGACCTGCAAGCCTACGATCTGTATCTACGCGCCCAAAACCTGTTTGCGGATAACAGCAATGTAACTCGCTCCGCCGCGACACTGCCTGAGGCCGCGAGCCTGCTGGGGGAAGCCCTCGCGCGTGACCCGAAGTTCCTGCGCGCCTGGTGCCTGCTGGGGGAAGTTCACATCTATTTCTACTTCCAAGGCCATGACCACACGCCTGCCCGGCTGGAGCAAGCTCGCGCCGCCATTGAGGCCGCGGCACGCCTTCAGCCCGACGCGGGTGAGACCCACCGAGTTCGGGCCAGCTACCACTACCGCGGGTTCCGCGACTACGAGCGCGCGCGGGCAGAACTTGATCTTGCCAAGCGCACTTTGCCGAACAGCGCAGAAATCTACGCGCTCAGCGGCTACATCGACCGGCGGCAGGGGCGCTGGCCCGAGAGCACGCGCAACCTGGAGCGCGTGCTCGAACTCGACCCGCGCAACTTCCTCACCCTGCAGCAACTGGCGCTGAGCTACCTGTGCTTGCACCGCTACGACGACGAGGTCCGCATGTTTGATCGTGCGCTGACGGTCGTGCCCGGCGATCCCAACATCCGCATCCAGCGTGCCGCCGTGGCGCTGGACCGGGACGCGGACATCCGACCTTACCAGACGACCCTCGCCGCCCTGCTGGCCGCCAACCCTAGCAGCGGCCCGGACATTGAAGACCCGAACTATGCCCTCTGCGAGCGCACGCCTGCCGCCGCAGCGCGCCTGCTTGCCAACCTTCCACCCGAAGGCATCCCTGACACCAGCGGCGCGAACTACACGCCGGCGTGGTACGAGGGATTAATCGCGCGCTGGCAAGGCGATGCGCCGCGGGCGCGCGCGGCCTTCACCACGGCCCGCACCGAGGTGGCCAAGACGCTGGCTGCGCAGCCGGACTTGGCTGGCGCCGTCGGCTTGCTGGGTCTGATCGATGCCGGGCTGGGCCGCAAAGAAGAAGCCATCGCCGAGGGGCGGCGCGCCTGCGCGTTGCTGCCCATCGAAAAGGACGGCATCGACGGGCTGAACATCGCCGTCAACCTGGCAATCATCTATGCCTGGACGGGCGAGAAGGCGGCAGCCGTGGACCAACTCGCCGCCGTTGAGAAGGTCCCCAACTCGACCTCCTACGGCCAACTCAAGCTGAATCCGGCGTGGGACGACTTACGCGGCGACCCTCGCTTCGGGGCGCTGGTGGCCTCGCTGGCGCCCAAAACTATAAGCCGGGAGCCTTGACCTGCTTGCAGGTACTACGCCCGCAAGAATCTATGACGGCATCCGCCAGTAACGTAGCCCAAACATTTGCGACAGGAAGGTCTCTCGGGCGCGGCGCAGGCAGAGTGGCTTGGCACTTTCGACCAGATGGACGCCGAGGCGGGCTTGATTGGTGGTTGTCAGGATCATGGGTGAGAGTAGAGGCCGCGCCCATCCACCAAGAAGGCAAAACCTTTGTAAGCGAAACTTTCTTGCCAAGAAACCTCCGCGGCAGGACAACAAACTCCCAGAAAGTGTGTGAGAAGCGGGTTTCCTGGTAGGTTGCAGGATGATGGCGCGAGCGACATACCCGAGCGATCTGACGGATTGGCAGTGGGCGGAAATCAAGGCGTTGATCCCCGCCGCTGAGCCTGGTGGTCGGGAACGGGAGGTGGACATGCGCGAGGTGCTCAACGGCATCCTCTACCTTTTCCACGATGTTCTGCGCGGCAGGATCAGGGAAAAGGCCGGGCGCAAAGTGGCTCCCTCGGCCGCGATCCTGGATAGCCAGTCGGTCAAAACCACGAAAAAAGGGGGCTTGAGCGCGGCTACGATGCTGGCAAGCACGTGAGCGGGCGCAAGCGGCACATCTTCGTGGACACGACGGGTTTGCTGCTGGCGGTCATCGTGCACGCTGCCAACGTCAGCGAACAGGCCGGTGCCCGGCGCATCATGGAGAGAGTCGCGGCAGCCAAAGCGGCGGGCGCCTCGCTTTTCCAGCGCCTGCGGCTCTTGTGGGTGGATGCGGGCTACCAGGCAGGCAAGGACTTTTGTGCTTGGGTAAAAACCTTGCTTGGCTGGCGGGTGGAAGTCACCAGGCGGCCCGAGAGCAACGCGCAAAAGAAGGCGGGCTTTGTCCTGCTGCCTCGGCGCTGGGTGGTCGAACGCACCTTCGCTTGGCTCGACAACTACCGACGCCTGAGCAAAGATTACAAGCAGCTACCTCAGAGCAGCGAAACCATGGCCTACCTGGCCATGGTCAACCTCATGCTCCACCGCCTCGAACCGGGCTGAAGACCCGTTTCTCACGCACTTTCTCAGAGCCTGCGGAGCGTCAAACCACCGTTTTTCGGCACATTTTGCGCTGCTACGAGCGCAGATCACTCTCCCGGGCTCAAGATTGGAGACGCTCAGCGGACAATCAACCGCGCAGCCCAGGCGTTCTGGGTGGCAAGCGGGCAGGTCATCAACGTAGGATCGGGATCACTTCTGAAGCCCCCGGAGAAAACATCGGCGGAAGCCTTCCGGCAGCACGTTCCTGGCACCATCATTACCTCGTCCAATCCGACCGCATGGAACGAACTGATGGTCGAAGTCGTCTCCCGGCGTCGGGTGGAAGAACGCCTGCTCATCCCGGCCGTAGCCGAACCGCTCATCGTCTGGGTCGTTTCCGGCTGCGCGCTGGTTGAGGAACGCGAGCTTGGCGCAGGTTGGACCGGCAAAATGGTGCGGCCCGGAGACTTCTTCCTGACGACCACCAATGCCCCGTACGAACTCCGCTGGCAGGTCACCGGCCCGGCTGATTTCGTGGTGCTGCACGCTTACCTCGGCCTGCCATTGATGGCTCGCGTCGGCCAGGTGGTGGGCCGAGTGGCTAATACACGTCCCGCGACTGCGTGAGGTGTCCGGCGAGCGTGACCCCACGTTGTCCATGCTCCTGGAGCTTCTCCGGGTCGAGTTGACGGTCCCCGCTGGCAGCAGCCCGCTTTTCGTGGGCGGAATCGCGCAGAGCTTGGCCGCGCACCTGGTGCGTACTTACGCGGCGCAGGACCAGGCCAGACCCGCGCCACGGGGCGGACTGCCCGCTTTCCGGCTGCGCAGGGTCACTGATTTGCTCGCCGCGCACCTGGCGGAAGACCTGCCTTTGGGGCGACTGGCGCAGGAAGCCGGCTACAGCCCGTTCCACTTTTCACGCCTCTTCAAAAGAGCGACGGGTATCTCCCCGTCGCGCTACTTGATCCGGTTGCGCACGGAACGCGCCCGCCAGCTGCTGCGCGAGACCACCAAAAGCATCATCGAGATCGGTCTGGAGGTCGGGTACACCAATCCAAGTCATTTCGCCCAGATCTTCCGACAGGAGGTGGGATCGACGCCCAGCGAGTACCGTGGCCTTTTTTGAACGCCGGAGGCAGACCAACAGAGAACACGCGGGGTTTTCGCAACTCACTTTCGCGCAAGATCCCAACAGGTCGAGCAATCCGGCGGGAGCAGACCCGCCATCGTCCCGGCACATTGGCGCATGACAGATGCTCAGTCGGAAAACGCGCCGGGTGATTTCCAAGACAAAGTGGCCATCGTCACCGGTGCCGCCAGTGGGATCGGCCTTGCCACGGTCAACCTCTTCGTGGCACGGGGAGCTTCGGTCATCGCCCAGGACATCAATCCGGCGGTCCACGAGGTTTTCCAAGGTCGCGAGCGGGTGGTTCCCTTTGTTGCCGACGTGTCCAAGGAACAAGCGGCCAGGGACGTGGTGGCGCTGGCCACCGGGCGGTTCGGCCGCCTGGATCTCTTGGTCAACAACGCGGCGAGCATCGTCTACAAGCCGACGGTCGAGATGACGCTGGCGCAGTGGGACTCCATCATGGGCATCACGGTCACGGGAGTGTTCCTGCACACCCGCGAGGCGCTCAAAGCGATGATCCCCAACCAAACCGGCGCCATCGTCAACGTCGGCTCTTACGCCTGCTACCAGACCTTTCCCGGCATCGTCGCTTACGCTGCCGCCAAAGGCGCTTTGGCTCAGATCACCCGCACGACCGCCCTGGAGGCCATCGAACACGGGGTCCGCGTCAACGCGGTGGGCTCGGGCGACGTGGTCACCAACCTGCTCAACACTTTCCGGGAGGACGGCCGCGAGTTCCTGGCAGATCACGGCACCAAAGCCCCGATCAAGCGTGCCGCCCGACCAGAGGAGATCGCCGAGGTGATCGCCTTTTTGGCTTCGGAGAAGGCGAGCTTCCTGGTGGGTTCCGTCGTGATGGCCGACGGCGGCATGAGCGTTGTCATCCAATAAGGCAGAAGCAAGAAAAGTATTCCTATGAAAGACCAACCATCCAAAGTCGTTTTGATCACCGGGGCCAGCAGCGGGATCGGTGAGGCCACCGCGCGTCTGCTCGCCAAAACAGGCGCTACCGTCTTGCTGGGAGCCCGCCGAATGGACCGGCTGGAAAAGATTGCCACCGAGTTGCGTTCGGGCGGGGCCACGGTGGAGTACCGGGCGTTGGATGTCACTGACCTGGGGGACGCCCGAGCCTTCGCCGCCTTCGCGTGTGAGCGGTTCGGACGTATCGACGTGCTGATCAACAACGCCGGGGTCATGCCGCTTTCCCGCTTGGAGGAACTGAAAACCAACGAATGGCAGCGGATGCTGGACGTGAACATCGGCGGCGTGCTCCACGGCATTGCGGCGGTGCTGCCGACGATGCGCAAGCAAAGCGGCGGTCACATCGTCAATCTTTCCTCCATCGGTGGTCACGCCGTCCACCCTACCGCCGCGGTGTACAGTGCCACCAAGTTCGCGGTCATCGCCGTTTCGGAAGGGCTGCGTCTGGAAATGGCTGAGCAGAACATTCGTGTCACCGTTATCTCGCCTGGCGTGACGGACTCGGAACTTGCCGACAGTATCAGCGACGAACACGCTCGTGGAGCCATGCAAGAGTTCCGCAAAGGGGCCATCCCTGCGGAAGCCATCGCCCGGGCCATCGCCTACGCGCTGGAACAGCCTCCGGAGGTCAGCGTTAGTGAAGTGATCGTGCGACCTACCGCCAGCCCTTACTGAATCTCCAGCAACTCCGGTATTCTCACGCGCCACAGCACCGGAGTACACCGTGGCAAAAAACAAACCTTCCCGTTGTTTAGCGGTTCCATCGTGATCGCCGATGGTGGCATGAGTGTTGTCATCCAAGCAGGCGGAAGACGATTGGCGGCGGCGTTGACTTGCTGGACGGGAGTTGTGCAAACACCACGCACGCTTTGCCTCTTGGCCCATCCCCGTCTTTCAGACCAATGCCCGGGTGCCTCTCAGGCACCCATCGGGCGAGTTGGTTTCGCTTTCCAGATCAACGCTTGTCCAAAAAACCTCCATCGGTGAAACGCTGGCTCAAAAGCATCCAGCGAGTGAGGCAAAAGGACCGTTTTTTTGATAAAAATTCCTTCACTTAGGCCATCCACTCCAAACCGATATGCAACTGGTCGCAGGTGAACCGGCAAATTTCTACGATGCTGTTACTTTGCCGCTGGTATCAGCGCGCAGCCGCTCGCTGCCGCAGCAGTTCGCTCGAACGTTTTTGAATCGGCATTCGTGCGAACCAGCCATTCCTCAAACTCGGCGACGTTGTCGCCCCAGCTCATGTTCATCACCCGGATGTGGTTGGCGGCAGCGTAGCGGCCGATGGCGGCGAAGTTCTTGCGCATGACCTCCACGTATTCCGACGACGGCTGGAAAGGCAGGTCGCGCAGGGAGCCATTGAAGCGGAACACCGCCACTCGCGCCGCTGGATTGCCGCGCACCGCGATCCCCGCCATGTGCGTACCGCGCATGTAATGTTCGATGATGAATTTCAGGGAGTGGAACAGTTCTCGGGATTGTTCCGGGGAACTCTGGACCAGGAGTTCCTCGACGTGCGCAGCGGCGGGGCTGGCGATGTTGCTCTCCCGGTCGCTCGTTCCCCGGACCAACTCCAATTGCTGCGGGTACTCCGCTTGTTGAGTAGGCGTCAGCGGGTACAGCCAGGAAGCGGAAGGTTGCCCCCGTCGTCGAACGCCAAACCGTGGAGCGTCTGCGGTGTCCCATCGGCTAAGTAGGTAGCCAGAAGTTCGTCCGCCTGGTTTGTTGCGGCGATGCGGGT
>CAXTQD010000175.1:0-4672 GCA_964246175.1 uncultured Chthoniobacterales bacterium
GCGCGTCGCCGACGCCCGCCGTCGCGCCGCTCACCCCGGGAACCGGCAACCTGCGCCTGAACTTCCAGAACGCCTCCCTACTCGACGTGCTCAACTACCTGAGCGCCGCCGCCGGCTTCATCATCACGCAGGAAACGCCCGTCCAGGGCACGGTCAACGTCGTCAGCCAACAGCCCGTCAGCGCCGACGAGGCCGTGGACCTGCTCAGTTCTCTCCTATCGGAGAAAGGCTATGCCGTCGTGCGCAACGGCCGCATCCTCAAGATTGTCTCCCTCCAAGACGCGCCCAAGAACGGCAACGTGCCCGTCTTCGTCGGCCAGGAACCCAAGGACATCCCGCGCAAGGACAACCTCGTCACGCAGATCATCCCGGTGCGCTACGCCGAGGTGGGCAAGCTCGTGGACAACCTGCGCCCGCTGCTCTCCAACAGCGCGACGATCTCGTCCAACGATAGTTCCAACGCCATCATCCTCACCGACACGCAGACGAACATCCACCGTCTCGCCGAGATCATCCACGCGCTCGACACCTCGATCTCGGGCATCTCGCAGATCAAGGTGTTCACGCTGCGCTACTCGGATTCCAAGGGACTCGCCGACGTGCTCACGCAGTTGTTCTCCCCGCAGCAGCGCAACAACAACGGCCCGGTGCCGGGCGTGCCCCCGCAGTTCCAGCGGTTCGCCCAGCAGCAGGCCGCCGCTGCGGCGGCGAACGCCTCGCCGCAGAGCGAGGCGCGGCAGGCGGCCTCGCGCGTGGTCGCCGTGTCCGACGACGCGAGCAACAGCGTTATCGTCGCGGCACCCGAGGAGATCATGTCCACCGTGGCCGACGTGGTTGCGCGGCTGGACACGAGCACGAGCGACATCACCGAGACGCAGATCTTCCGCCTCCTGCACGCCGACGCCACCGAACTGGCCGCCGAGTTGAGCAGCCTGTACGCCGACACCGGCACGACGCAGAGCGGCAACAACAACGGCGGCAACAACAACCGCGGCAACAACAACGCCCCGCAGTTCCGCGGCCCGCAGCCGCAGAACAACAACGCCGCCGCCAACCAGAGCGCCCGCGCGCTGCTCCAAGCCCGCGTGGTCATCGTCGCCGACGCGCGCACCAACGCCGTGCTGGTGAGCGCCTCGCACGACACGATGGCGCAGGTCGGCCTGACCATCGGCCGGCTCGACTCCGACAAGGCGAAGAAGCAGCACGTCTACGTCTACACGCTCAACCACGCCGACCCCGACAACATGGCGACGATCCTGCGCGGCATGTACAGCACGACGAACACCGGCACGAACGGCAACAGCAATAATTCCACGCAGCCGTCGATCAGCGCGCTGGCCACCCGCACCCTCAACGGAGCCAGCTCGGACATCACCGGCACGCTTAACACCAACAGCAGCACCAACGGACGCTAGGAGCCAGCACCGCCGCCGGAGACCATCCCATGCCATCCCTTCCCCCACCCCCGCCGCGACGCCGCGCGCGCCGCGTCCTCCGGCTCGGTCTGCTCGGATTACCGGCCGCGCTCTGCCTGGCGGCTCCCTTGCGGGCGCAGACCACCGGCACGGCGCGCAACACCACCAGCGCAGGCACCACCAACTCCAGCGCCAACAACGCCAACCGTAACACCTCCAACTCCTCGCAGGGCAACTCCAACACCGCCGGCACCACCCGCCAGTACCGCAACAACACCCAGCTCGGCGACGCGCTCATCCAGATCGACCCCGAGAGCCGCTCGCTCATCATCGTCGCCGACGAGGAGACCCAGGCCGAGATCACCCGCGTCATCAAGAACCTCGACCGGCCCAAGCCGCAGGTGCTCATCAAGGTGCTCTTCGCGCAGGTGAACTTGGACAACAGCACGGACTTCGGCGTCGAGGGCTCCTACGCTTTCAACGTCGGCCAGCCGCCGGCCACGCAACTGGCGACCTCCGCCTTGCAGTCCATCACCGGCGGCTTGACGGCCGCCGCCACGCCCACGACCACCAACGGCGTGACAAGTCCCACCGCGGCAGGTTTCCCCTTGACCAGCGGCTACGCCGGGCCGGGCACGAATTTCGGTCTTTCCAGCGCGACGCAGGGCGCCTTCTTCCGCCTCAACACCCAAAACGCTTCCGCCACGCTCTACGCGCTCGCGCAGAAGGGCAAGGTCAGCGTGCTCTCGCGGCCGTCCATCCTTGCCCGCAACAACCAGCAGGCCGTCATCGTCGTCGGCCAGCAGGTGCCCATCCCCACGAGCAACCAGATCACCGACACGGGCCAACAGATCCAGAGCGTCAACTACCAGGACGTGGGCATCATCCTGCGCGTGACGCCCTTCATCACGCTCAACAAAACCGTGGAAATGATCGTCTCGCCCGAAATCAGTTCGCTCTCGACCACGCAGACGGTGCAGCTCTCGTCCAACTTCTCCGCGCCGATCATCAACAAGACCTCGGCCGAGACGGTCGTGGTGACGCCCGACCAGCAGACCGTGGTCATCGGTGGGTTGATGCAAAAGACGACCAGTTCCCAGATCAGCAAGGTGCCCTTGCTCGGGGATATCCCGTTCTTGGGGAACGCGTTCAAGCGCACGACCAAGAGCGACAGCAAACAGGAGCTGCTGATCTTCATGACGCCCTACATCGTCGAGGGCACGGATAAGCTGGAGGATCTGACGGTAGACCAGATCAACCGCACGGACGTGCCGCAGAACGCGTTCCAGTCCCAGAAGGACGTGGATCAATACTTGGACAGCACGCTGTCGCTGATGCCGCAGACCAAGGCGCAGGTGGTCACGTCGACGGCACCGGACGACAAGCGCACGGTGACGACGACAACCACCACCAAACGCACGACCAAACGCACGACGACCACGCCCAAGGCCACGCAGGACCAGTAAGGCCGGGGCGCCATCAACCCGGGATGACGCGCTCCGCCTTTAGCCGGTCGAACAGCGCGAAGAACGAGCTGGGCGTCGGTTGGTAGGCGTGGAAGCCTAAGAGGCGGCTTTGCGTCAGGTCGTTGACGCACTCGACCGTACGGCCGAGGTCGCCGTCCGTGTGCCACCAACTCACCAGCTTGTTCACGTCGGGCTCTGCGAGGTCGTACTTGGTAGCGACGCCTTGCCACTCGGCGGCGGCGGCGCTCATCCGGCCTTCCAAGGGAGCGATAGGGGTGGGCGGTCCCTGCGAATCTACGCCGAAGTACGCGGCCAACTGCGGCCACAACCAGCGCCAGCGAAAGAGGTCACCGTTCGAGCAGTTGAAGGCGTGTCCATACGCCGCAGGCGTCGTGGCGGCCCATTCCAGTTGCTCGGCCAAGAGGCGCGCGTCGGTCACGTCGGTTAAGAAATTCCACTGCTCGTGCGAACCGGGGAACACGAACGGCTCGCCACGCTCCTTGCACAAGGTCGCGTACACCGCCAGCGTGACACCCATGTTCATGGCGTTGCCCCGCGCGTAGCCGACGACGGTGTGCGAACGATGCACGGTCCAGCCGAAGTTTCCTTGTTGCGCCGCTGCGAAGAGCAGGTCCTCCTGCGTGTAGTAGAAGTTGAGCCCGGGCAGGCGCGGGTTGTCCTCGCGGAAGGGCGTCTCGGCGTTGGTCTGCCCGTAGGACTCGAACGGCCCGAGGTAGTGCTTGGTGCCCGTGACCAGCGCGGCGTGGATGAGTTCCTTCCCTTCCAGGGCGGCGAAGAGGTTGCGCACCATGTCACCGTTCACGCGCACGTTCTCGGCCTCACTGTCCTGCCGCAGCCACGTGCAGATGAAGACGTGCGACGGCGACACGTCGGCCAGCGCCTGCCGCAGCGCGACGGCGTCTTGGAGGTCGGCCGGCACCGGTTCGATTCCGGCGGCTTTGCCGGGCTTGCGGGCGAGGCCGTACACCTGCCAGCCGTGGTCAGCCAGGCGCGTGGCCAGATTGCCGCCGGTAATGCCCGTGCTGCCGACGACCAGGGCGGTTTTGGTTTCTTTGCTCATGGGTCCTTTTCAATCGAACCGACCCCACGCTCCGGCGGGACCGATCGCGCGCGGGCCGCCAGGAACCGCTGCCGCCGGCTTTCGAGAGCGCGCTTTTCCCGTGCGTACGCTTGCTGAAAATACAAGCCCAGCGGATTGGGCGCGGTCCTGAGCAGGGCGACGGTCTCCTTGCAGTCGTGGCGGCGGAGGAACCGGTACGCGTGCACATCCGCGTCGCCCGCTTCGATCAATTCAACCTCGTAGAGCCAGTGGAAATATGCAAGTCCCGCGGCCCCGATAGGTTCGTGGACAGGCCCCGCTGCCCGCTGGCTGCGCGCCATCATTTCACCCATGAGCCACCCGACATCCACCGGCGTCGTACGCCAGTGCCGCCTGGATCGCCAGGTAGACACGTCCGACCGGAGCGTCGCGACACCCCTTGACCAGAGTCCAGAAAACATGGTGCTCCCGCGCAAAATCGTCCCCGTCCATCGCGCCGGCAGCATGTCCGCGGACCCTTCCTCCCGCAACCCGGCATTTGAACGCACGCCCTTCCCGGCGGACAGTCAGCCCATGTCCCCCTCCCCCGCCGCGCCGCTGCCAGCGTTCGATCCCGCCGCGCTCCAGCGTCTGCTCGACGGTGAACAGGCTCCCGTGCGCCGCCGCGTGCGCGAAATCCTCTCCCGCCCGTCCTTCCGCTACGGGCCGCCCGACGCGAGCATCGACGCTCA
>CAXTQD010000175.1:4682-10527 GCA_964246175.1 uncultured Chthoniobacterales bacterium
GGCATCGGCAAGCTCCTCATCCCTGCCGAGTACGGCGGGCGCGGCGACTACGCGGCGTTCACGGCGGCGTTCGAGACCATTGCCTTCCACGACATCAGCCTGACGATCAAGTTCACCGTGCAGTTCGGTCTGTGGGCGGGCAGCATCTTACTTCTCGGCCGCGAGGAACACCACCGCCGCTACCTGCGCGACATCAGCACCTTCGCGCTGCCGGGTTGCTTCGCATTGACCGAGATCGGCCACGGCTCCAACGCCCGCGACATGGAGACGCTCGCGCGCTACGAACCCGCCACGGGGCAATTCGTCGTCACGAGCCCCAACTTCGCCGCCGGCAAAAACTACATCGGCAACGCTGTCCGCGACGGACGCGCCGCGACGGTCTTCGCGCAACTCGAAACCGCCGACGGCCAACGCCCCGGCCTCCACGCGTTTGTCGTGCCGTTGCGCGACGAGGCAGGGAATCTCCTGCCCGGTGTGCGGATCGAGGACAACGGCCCGAAGATGGGCGAGAACGGCGTGGATAATGGGCGCATCTTGTTCGACGGCGTGCGCGTGGAGCGTGGCGCACTGCTGGACCGCTTCGGCACCGTGGCAGCGGACGGTACCTACCAGAGCGACATCGGCAGCGCGGGGGCGCGGTTTTTCACGACGATCAGCGCGCTCGTCGGCGGGCGGATTTCTATCGCCGCGGCGGCGGTCAGCGCGGCCAAGAGCGGGCTGACGATCGCTGTGCGCTACGCCGAGCGGCGGCGGCAGTTCCGCACGCCCGGTCAGGAGGGCGAGACGCCACTTCTGAATTATCCGACGCACCAGCGCCGCCTCCTGCCGCTGCTCGCCAACGCCTACGCCGCCGACTTCGCGCTGAAGGACCTCGTGCGCCGCTACGTGGCGACGCGTGGAGACAGCGACCCGGCCGGCGCGCGCGAAGTCGAGGGGCTGGCGGCGGCGTTCAAAGCCTGGGCGACGTGGAACACCACCCGCACTTTGCAAACGTGCCGCGAGACATGCGGCGGCGAGGGCTACATCAGCGTCAACCGTCTGCCCACGCTCAAGGCCGACACGGACATCTTCACGACGTTCGAGGGCGACAACACCGTGCTCCTGCTCTGGGTCGGGCGCAACCTGCTCGCCGTCACCGAAAAGGCCAGCGGCACGGACGAAGGGGCCATGACCCGCGAAGGGGCCAGTGGCGAGGCACCACCCGCCGCTTCCTACTTGGCTCTCTTCGAAGAACGCGAACGCCAGATGCTCGCCGAAATCCGCGACGACCTCGCCCGCCTGACCGCTGAGGGCACCTCCGCGCACGAGGCCGCGTCGCGTCAGCAGATGCGCCTGCTGCGACTCGCGCACGCGCACGCCGAGCGCGTGGTGCTCGAACAGTTCGGCGCCGCCGTGGCGGCCAACGCCGTGGATGGCGACCCGGCGGCGGGTGAGTCGCTCGGCGTGCTGCACGAACTCTTTGCGCTCACGCTGCTGGAGGAGCAGCGCGGCTGGTTCCTGGAAAACGGCCTCCTCACACCGGGCGAATCGCGTTCGTTGCCGGGGCGCGTCGAGGCGCTCTGCGCGCGACTCGCGCCGCGCGCGGTGGCGTTGGTCAACGCGTTCGGCATCCCCGCGCAATGCCTTGCCGCGCCCATCGCGCTGCCCTGACCAGGGATTCAAACCTTGCCACGCAGTGGCCGGTCCGGATGGTTCATCCAAACGCCGCGCCCCTACTTCAACGCTCGTCGCCGAGCAAATCAATGCTCTTAGTCGAGCCTCGCACCCGCACCCGCATGACCGAGTATTTCCATTCGCCGTTTGTCTCCACGGCGGTCACGAACAGCCTCGCCTTCGCCTTGGGACCCGAAATCGGGATCACTAGGTTGGCGGACCCCGAGTGACCGCCCTCGCTGATTCGTCCCAGGACGTAAAAGGATTCCTTGATCGGGGTACCGAGCGCGGCGGCAACCTGCGGGTTTGCCTGCGCGCGAGTCAAGGCGGTCCGGTAAGGCTCGCTGTTCTTCATCAGACCGATCACGGACATGGCGATACCCGCAACGAACACCGCGAGCAGCGCCAGCATTCCTACACAGCCAACCGGGACGAACCACAGCCAGTTGCGCGAGATCCAACTCGGAGGAGCCGGCGGCAGGTAGGAATAGCCCGGAGATGGTCCCGGCGGTGGCGGCGTCGGCGGGAGCGGTGGAGGAACGTTGTTCATAGGATGAGGCAGGACTCAGCGGGACGGCTTGATTTCGTACACGGTGCCGTAGTCGCCGGACGCGGCGGGTTCGTCCGGGTCCGCCCAGGCGAGGGTCGAGTCGGGATAGTGCCGGATCTCGCGTGGCCCCCAGAAGATGTAGCGCACATTCAGACGCTCCGCGGCCTCGCGCCAGCCGGGCTGACCGTTCATCAGCGTGTCGAGGTCACGCGCGAGCGGTGCGTAGTCGATCCCCTGACTGTGCAGGTGGCCGACGTAGCCCATCGCCACCTTGCGTCCGCAGTAGACCAGCGGGTGATTGTAGTCGGGCACCGCCGCGAAACGCGACTCGACCGGCAGATCGCGCACGATGACGCGCACGCTGTTGAGTTCGGCGGTGTCGAGTAGACCCAGGCGGGTATCAGGCTTGCCGAGGCCGCCCGCCAACGATGCCGCGCCCGAGAAAAACAGCACGATGCAGATCGCCGCGCGCACGCCCACCGGCCACGGCCGCACGAAGCGTTCCCAGATGAACGGCAGCACGGCGAGATAACTCCAGATCATCAGCTTGGTGTTATCCCATTCCCACGGCGCGAACAGCCACACGCACGCCGCCAGAAACAACGCCCCCGCCGGCAGCACGAACGCCGCGGCCGTGGTGAGTTCTCGGTCGGTAGCCGGGGGGACGTTTTCTTCCTCCGCGAGCGCCCCACGCCCCACTGCCCACAGACACCACAGCCACAACGCCGGTCCGAGCAGCGCCCATCCGCCGAAGTTCACCAGCCAGAACTCGAAGAAGTTCTCGTGGTGCTGCATCCAGCCGGGTTGAAGGGTGATGTTCGACCCGGCGTGGAAATGGTCGGTCATCAGGTAGATCAACCCGGACGCAGGCAGGAACGCCCCGCCAACTAACATCAGCAAGTGCCGACGCAAAGGCGCGCGAACGAAGAACACCACGAACCATCCGCCCAGCAGCACCGACAAAAACAAGAACGCGAACACGTGGAACGCCGGCAGGAGCGCGTAGAGCAACCACTCGACCCAAAAAGGAACCAGGCCGCGTTCCCGCCATGGCAGACTCGTTTCGGCAAAGAACTTCTCGCGCCAATGGGCGAGCAGCAGGAGCCCGGCGGGCAGCGCGAACAGGAAGGGACGCTGTGTCACGAAGATCGCCAGCGGCAAGCTCTTCCAAGCCATCTCTCCCTGGAAGTCGGTCAGCTCCACGCCCGGGCCGAACCACTGCAATCCCGCCAGTCCGCCCGCGAACAAAAACCCCGCCACCGTGAACGCTCCGCCCCAACGGTAAAGCGCCAGCGCCGACAGCAGCGAGCCGGCCAGACCGACCCACACGAGGGCACGCAGTTCATCTGCGCCGAGCACGAGGGCAAGCGCCTGGAACAAATCAATGCCCGGGTAATAACGCATCGCGTAGCCGCTGGCCTGGGGGTGTTCGGGCCACCAGCGCGCGCCGTTGGCGAAGTCGCGGGCGTACTGCATGTGCAGGCTGATGTCGCCGAGATTGTTGGCGTTGCCGATCTCCAGCCGTGGATGCACGGCGTCGTGTGCGCCGTCCGTGTACACGAGCCAGCAGAACGACCGCAGCGCAAACAGAGCGAACGCCACGAACGCCAGCCACGCCCACGGCGACAACGGCCGCGCGGCCGAGCTATTTCCGGGGAGCCGGCGCGTCTCGACAAAGGCCACGACACCCGCCACCAATCCGAGGGCCAGCGACGCGCCGGCAATCGTCGCGTTCAGTCCACACCCGGCCCCGATCAGGATCGCCAGCGCCGTTCCGACGGTGGCAGCCACAAACGCGAGAACGGCAGCGAGAAAGGGGACCATGCGGAGGCAGGCAGAAAGTAAAAGGCAGCAGGTAGAAGTCCAGAAAGATCACGGACAACCCTCCCCGTCGTGTCTGCGCGGCCTGCTCAGAAGGTCAGCGTCGGCTGTTCCTCATCCCAGTCGTCGAAGCTCAGCGTCTCCGCCGGTTTGACGGCTTGAAGGAGGGCGCCGCGTGGTTGCTGCACGCATACGTCGAAGGGCACGACGCCCTCCGGCGTGCGGAACACGTTGGCCGTGTGCGCGTCGGAGACGAGGAGGTTCTCGCCCGCGTCGTAGAACGTCTTCGCGTTGACCTCCGCGAACCCCGCCGTCGTGAAATGCCGCGCGATGTCGGCCGGACTCGCCGGCGCGCCGCGCAGGTGCTTTTGCGAGACGACCATCCGCGGCCCCGCCGGGTGGTCGATGACGCCGTGCAGCCAGAAATCATCTCCTAACCGCCCGTTGGCAAGCACCAGCCGGCGCAGGTAGGAAGACGGCAGCGCGTCCTCGGTGATGAGCGTCGGGCGCACGCCGAAACCTTCCCCGCGCGCGTGGAGTTCCTTGCCGCCCTTGCCGGGCATGGTCATCTTGATCCAGCGGCTCGTGGCGTCGTCCAGGAAGACCTCGTGCTCGACGCCGCCGATGCTCACGAGGCGTTCTTCGATCCGCCGGTCGATGAGCCGCCGGTTTTTGCGCGCCCAGCGGAGGAGTTGCTGACCTTGGCGCTCGAACTCCGCGGCGAGGGCGGCGCGTTCGTCGGCTCGGACGGGTTGGCCGCCTTCACCAACGCCTGGCGGGCCTGCTCGTGCGCTTCTTCCGAGGAGACGCGCGGCTGCAAGGAGCGGATGCGCCGCTGGTTCTTCGCGTAGTCGTCGAGTCGGCGGCGGGGCATGGTCGCCCCCGTACTGCCACGGAATGATCCCGTCTTCAAGCAACGCGACGGCGGCGTCCATGCGCAGAGAGGTTCACTGCGGCGGCGCGCTGGCCGGGCCGGGACTGCCTTCGGGGACAGGCGTCATGGCGGGTTCGTCGGCGGGTGCAGCGGGCGCGATCGGCACGGGCGTAAACTCCGGCGTGCGGTCAGCGGGCATCAGGTGCTTGAACCGCGACGCGCGCAGGTAAAGCTGGAGTTCCTCCAGGGCCGGGCGCAGGTGAATGGGCTGCTTGTAGTAGGTGTCGTCGAGCTTGGCCTCGGCCTCGTCCACGCGGTGTTCGGTGACGAGCAGGAAGTCGACGTGGTAGCCGTCGGGGTCGGTGGGTTTACGGTCGTTGGTGTAGTAGCCGATGCTCTCGAAGTCGCCCAGGAGCCACGGCAGCGGGTACGTGCTCTCGCACAGGATGACGCCCGGTTCCTTGTAGAAGGTCGGGTCGGCGCGGGCCTCGTCGAGCAGGAAGTTGGACACCGTCCACACGTCGTTGAAGCTCTGCACGTAGACGTAGTCGAGCGCGTCGTCGGTGGGGCGATGGAAGTTCAGGTCCGCCGCGAACGCCGCCGTGAGCGCCGCCAGAGTCGCGCCCAGGCCCATCGCCGCTTCCCGGCCGGCGGCACCGTAGCGTTCGGTCAGGTCCGCCAAGGCCGTACCACCGGTGAAAAAGAACGGCCACAAAAGCGAGATGATGCACCAGGGCGTCTTGTAGCGGATGATGCTGTAGGCCAAGAGCGAGCCGATCCCGTAGATCGCCAGCAAGCGCATCCGCCAGTCGGGTGGTGTGGGCAGCGACAGCGCCACGAAGGCCGCGCCAATCCCCACGAACGCCACCGTGAACAATCCCGGTGCGGGGTATACCCACGGGCAGAAAAGGGTCCCCACGCACGCCGCCCCTGCGAGGACGCCGTAC
>CAXTQD010000176.1:0-4770 GCA_964246175.1 uncultured Chthoniobacterales bacterium
CCGTTAACGGTAGGGCCGTCCGGCCCCGGCCCCTCGCCGGCAGCAGCACGGCGAAGAAGGCGGGGATCGCGACGAGGTAGGCCACGCCGCCGACCGTCAGCACGGTCGACAGCCCGAAGGCGGTGGCGATGAGCGGCACGGCGGCGGCACCCACCACCGAGAAGCAGCCGTTGATGCCCCAGGCCCACAGGAACATGTGCTCCTTGCCGAGCCGCGCCAGCCACGTCATGGCGGTCGGCATCGGGAAGCCCATGAGGTAGGCGGGCGGCGCCACCGTGAGGAAGCAGATCAGCAGGCGGAGCCCGTAGGGCAGCGTGCCGATCAGCACCAGGGCGCGGTCGAGGAAGAAGCCGTAGCCGATCAGGATCGCGCCGATGAGGCTGACGGCGTACGTCTCGAACACGTCGGCCGCCATGCCCGCGCAGTCGCCGACGTTGTCGCCGCCGTTGTCGGCGATGGTCGCCGGGTTGCGCGGGTCGTCCTCGTCAAGGTGGCTTTCGATCTTGCCGACGAGGTCCGCGCCCACGTCCGCCGCCTTGGTGTAGATGCCGCCGCCCAACCGCGCGAACACGCTGATGAGGCTTGAACCCAGCGCGAGGCCGATCAGGCTGCCGATGGCCTTGTCCTGGCTCTTGGAAAACGCCAGCACCGCCTCGTAGAACACGCCCACCGACAGCAGCGCCAAGCCCACGACGAGCAGACCCGTCACCGCGCCGCCGTTGAATGCCATGCACATCGCCTCGTGCCGGCCGGTGCTCGCCGCCTGCGCGGTGCGGACGTTCGCCAGGACCGCGATGCGCATCCCGATGAAGCCTGCCGCCAACGAGCACACCGCCCCGATCAGGAACCCGACGGCCGTCGGCGCCCCCTTGAAGATCGCCGTCAGGATGAAGATGATCACCGCGATGATCCCGATGCTGACCACTTGACGGTTGAGGTACGCCTTGGCCCCCTCCTCGATGGCGGAGGCGACCTGTTTCATCCGGCCGTCGCCCGCGGGGGCGGCGAGGATGAGCTTGACGAGGTAAAACGCGGCGGCGAGGCCGACGGCGGCGAACAGGAGAGAAATCCAGATGCCGGTGTTCAACAAGAAGTCACCAAGGAACATAGACGGAGAGCAAACGGGGTTTCGGGGGTGTCAGACGGTGAGAGGCGGCCAATCTAGTGGCTCCCCGCCGGGCCGCAACCCTTTTCCTCGGGTCCTGTCGCCCCTACCCGGTCAGCAGGCTGAGGATGGCTTTTTGGACGTGGAGGCGGTTCTCGGCCTGGGTGAAAATCGTCTCCGAATGGGCTTCGAGCACCTCCGCCGTGATCTCCTTGCCGCGGTACGCCGGCAGACAGTGCATGACAAGCGCGCCGGGCTTGGCACGGGCCACGAGCGCGTCGTCGATGCCGTAGCCGCGCAGGTCGGCCATGCGTTCGGACGCGTCGCCTTCCATGCCCATGCTCACCCACACGTCGGTGTAGAGCACGTCCGCACCGGCGGCGGCGGCGGCGGGGTCTTCCTCGCACACGACGTTCGCGGCGGGGCCGAGGCGGGCGAGCAGGTCGGTGGAGGGTTGGTACTTCTTCGGCGCGCCGATGACCAGGCGGAAGTCCCCCAGCCGCGCCGCCGCCCACAGCCACGAGATCGGCACGTTGCACGCGCCGTCGCCGAGGTAGCAGACCGTCTTGCTGCGCCAGTCGCCGAGGAGTTCCTGAATCGTGAACAGGTCGGCTAAAATCTGGCAGGGATGCTCCGCGTCGGTCAGGGCGTTGACCGTCGGCAGGCCGCTGGCCTGAGCGAAGATTTCTATGTCACTCTGCGCGTACGTGCGGATCACGGCCCCGTGCAACATCCGGCCCAGGACACGCGCGGTGTCCTCGATGGGCTCACCGCGGCCGAGTTGGAGGTCGTTCGCGTTGAGGAAAATGGCGTCGCCACCAAGTTCGCGGATGCCCACCTCGAAGCTCACGCGGGTACGCGTGGAGGACTTGGTGAAGACCATCCCCCAGCAGCGGTGGCGCAGCGGGTGCGCAACGTGCCGGCCGCGGGTGGCCTTCATTTCGCGGCCGAGGGCGAGAACCCGCAGGATTTCGTCGCGCGTGAGCGACTCGATGGAAAGGAGGTTGCGCACGGTTCGGGGGGGGGGGAAGAAAAGATCAGGCGACCCCCCGGCGAAGAACGTCGGCGAAGATCGCTGCGCCGCGTGCGATGTCGTCGGCGGAGACGTTGAGCGGCGGCAGCCAGCGCACGCGGTCCGTGCCGGAGGGCACGAGCAGAAGGCCGGCTTCCTGGCAGGCGTCCACCAGGCGCAGGCTCGGTGCGCGGTCGGGATAGGCGCGGAAGCCGGGCAGGTTTGCGGCGTCGGCGGCAAGTTCCACCGCGACCATCAGGCCGACCCCGCGCACCGCGGCCACGCCGGGCAGGCGGGCGTCGTTGAGCAGGCTGACAAGTTGTTGCCCCCGCTCCCGGCTGTTCGTGAGCAGGTCCTCGTCCTCGATGACGGCGAATGTTTCCAGGCTCACCGCGCAGCCGAGCGGCGTGCCGCCAAAAGTCGTTCCGTGCGAGCCGGGTCCGAGCAGGCTCGGCAGCGTCGAACTCGTGCCGTCGGCGAGCGTCACCGCCCGCTCGCGCACCCAGAACGCACCCATCGGAAACCCGGCCGCCATGCCCTTCGCCCACGCAATGCCGTCAGGCACGACCTCCGGGCAACCGAGCGAGCGCCACGCGCACCAATCCCCCGTTCGGCCGAAGCCACACTGGATTTCGTCGAAGAACAGCAGCAGGTCGCGCTCGTCGCACAGTTGGCGCAGGCCACGCAGAAACTCCGCCCGTGCGGGCATCACACCGATCTCGCCCTGGATCGGTTCGAGCAGGATCGCCGCCGTCTGCGGGGTCAGCGCCGCCTCGACGCTGGCGAGGTCGTTGAACCGCGCCTTGATGAAACCCGGCGTCACGGGGTCGAAGCCCTTACGCACCTTTTCCTGCCCCGTGGCGGCAATGCCCGCGAGCGTCCGCCCATGGAAGGAATCCTGAAATGTCAGGACCTCAAACCGACCACCCGGCCGGCCGTCGTGGCCGAATTTGCGTGCGAGTTTGTAGAGCCCCTCGTTCGCCTCCGCGCCGCTGTTACAAAAGAATACCTTCCCCGGGTGACCCACCAACGAAACGATCCGCTGGGCAAGGAGGCCCTGCGGCCGGGTGTAGTACAGGTTGGAAGTGTGCGTGAGCGTGTTCGCCTGCCGCGTGAGGGCATCCACGATCCGTGGATGCGCGTGCCCCACGGAGGACACCGCGATCCCCGCGCCGAAGTCGAGGTATTCCTTGCCTGCCTCATCCCACACGCGGCTGCCCTGCCCGCGCGCCAAGTCCAGCGGAAAACGCCCGTACGTCGGCAGGACGTAATCCCGGAACAACTCTTGCGTCGGCTCGGTCGATTCCCCAAAAGTCTTGTGCATGGCGCGATGAGACGAAAGGAGCACCATTTACCGGATGGCCTGACCCTTCAACCAAACTTATTTGCCGCCCGTGACCGTGTAACCTTCCCGGCGGAGGTCCTCGGCGAGCCCCTGCTCCATCTCCGCCGCGGCGTGGAACGGCATCGGGTTAAAACACTCGTACATTTCTGGCAGCAAACGGATGCCGTAGCGATGAACCGTCCACGCGGATTTGTAGCCGCGCTGGTGGTTGGCGAAACGCTCCTCCGGGTTCAGACCGGTCATGCCGACATACACGCAAGGCTTGGCCGGGTCGCGCTGCGGGTTGAGCCGCCGCACGGAAGGATGCTCGGCCACTTTGGGGTCGAGCAGCACGACATAGACGTAGTGATGGTACCCATCTTCCGGCGACGGCTTCTTTCCCGCCGCACGCGGCCGGGCCATCAGGCGGCTAACAGCTTCTTGGGGTCGGTGTACTCCATGCCGAGACCCTCGGCGACCGCCTGGCAGGTGACCTGTCCATCCATCACGTTGATGCCGCCCAGCAGGGCCGGCTGGCGCGTGATGGCGTCGGTTAGACCCTGGTCAGCGAGCAGTTCGAGGAAGCGGCCGGTGACGTTGGTGAGCGCCTGCGTGGCGGTGCGGGCGTAGGCCCCGGGCATGTTCGCCACGCAGTAGTGCGTGATACCTTCCTCGATGTAGGTCGGTTCGTGGTGCGTGGTCGGTCGCGTCGTCTCCGCACAGCCGCCCTGGTCCACGGCGATGTCGACGAGCACGCTGCCCGGGCGCATTTGCTTGAGCATCTCGCGGGTGATGAGCTTGGGTGCGCGCGCACCGGGTACGAGCACCGCGCCGATGAGCAGATCGACCGTCGGCAGGAGGCTGACCAGATGCGCCTCGTTCGAGTACAACGTGTGCGTGTGCATTGTGATATCGAGGAAGCGCATCCGCTCCAAATCAACTTCCAGGATCGTCACATCTGCACCGACGCCCGTTGCCATCCGCGCGGCGTTGACCCCTGACGTGCCACCGCCGAGCACGACCACTTTGCCCGGCAGGACGCCCGGCACGCCGCCGAGAAGCACCCCTGTGCCTCCGTGGTGCTTGCTGAGCAGGTTGCCGCCGACGAACACGGACATGCGCCCTGCGATTTCGCTCATCGGTTCGAGCAACGGCAGGCGACGGTTGATCTCGATGGTCTCGTATGCGATGCAGGTCGCGCCACTCTTGGCGAGGGCTTCGGTCAGAGGACGGTTCGCCGCGAGATGCAGGTAGGTGAAGAGAAGCTGCTTCGGACGCAGGAGTTCGTATTCTTCCGGAAGCGGTTCCTTAACCTTCACGATCAGGTCT
>CAXTQD010000176.1:4780-8974 GCA_964246175.1 uncultured Chthoniobacterales bacterium
CGAACACATCAGCGTGCGCCTTCACCAGTGTGGCGCCGGCCTGTTCGTAGTCGGCATCGGAGTAGCCGCTGCCTACCCCCGCCCCGCGCTCCACGAGCACGCGGTGGCCACGCTTGGCGAGTTGGTACGCACCCGCCGGGAGGAGCGACACACGGTTTTCCTGTTGTTTAACCTCTTTGGGGACGCCGATCTTCATAAGGGGAAAGGTAGCGGGGCCGCGGCTTCAGTTCAACGACACGTCGTCGGGGACCGCTGCAAGGAGTTTGTAGGTCGGTCCGAGTTCGTTCATGATTTTGTACCAGACCCGCTCGTGGCCGAACGACGGCCCACCGCGTTTGTCGGGCTGCACGAGGACCCAGGCTTTTTGTTCGAGTTCGCCTTCGAGTTGCCCGGCCGACCAGCCCGAGTACCCTACGAACGCCCGCACGCTGCCGGGTTGCTCCGCAGCGAGTTCGGCGACCTCGTCGAGTGAGAGGTTGCTCTGGAAACGATGCCCCGAACCGGCCGCGCCGAGTTCCACCCGCGCGAAGGAAAGCTGGTCCTGTCCAACAGGTCCACCGAGGAAGACGGGGATGCCGTTGAGCAGTTCGCGCCGCTCATGCTGCGGGAGGAGTTCGCCGGCGGTCTTGCCCAGCGGGCGGTTGAGCACGAAGCCGAACGCGCCGAGCTGCACCTCATGGGTAGAGAGAAAGAGCACGCTGCGGCGGAAGTTCGGATCCTTGAGGCTGGGCGTGGCAGCGAGCAGGAGACCCTGCCAGCTCTGGCCTTCGTTTTCCGTGGGGTCGATGAAGTGCATCGGTCGACAAAGGGGGCATCGTCCCGCCTGACAGCACCGGCTGTGAACGTCACAAAATTCCGCCCGCCGATGCCACCGGCCTCCGCCCAAGCGCGGTGGCGAGATGGCCATTGCCGTTCGCGCCGCCATTAGCCGGCAGGCCACCGGGGTAGACAACGAGTTGCGAGGCGCTGGTCTTTTGCATGACGAACGCCGGCACGCCGTAGCCGCCCTCGACGTGGCCACGGCCGACAAAGACCACGAGCTTCTCGTCCGGGTGCGCGGCCACGAAGTCCACGATGCGCGTCGCCATCGTCTGATCCCACAAGAGTTGGGCGGCGTAGAAACTGCGCATGTCGGCACCGCCGTGCGGGGCGGCAGCCATCTGCTCGGAAAAATGCTCGAAGCCACCCGGCAGCGGCGAAAACCCGGTGGGCACCATCGCTTTTTCGTTGGGGTCGAGCCCTTGGCCGAGGGCCAGCTTGTGGCTGAGGGAGGCCGGGACGTTGAGCGCGAGACTCGGGACGTTCTCGGCCTGGGTCCAGCGCAGGATTTTCTCGTACATCACCGACAGCGTGCCCCAGTGCGCCTGGAAGTCGGTCTTTTGCAGGAGCGCCTCCGTCGACAACCGCCGGGCGTCCCAATCGTCGAGGAGGCCCTGCTGGGTCCGATCGAACATCTCCCAACCCACCGTCACACGGATGCCGCGTGCCTTGAGCCCCTTGAGCACGTCCCACTGGTACTCGTGGTCGGAGTTGCTGTTGTGCGTCTCTCCGATGTAGATAACCCGCGCAGGGGCGAGTTGCTCCCAGAATGCCTCCTCTGCGGCGCTCGGCTGGCGCGGGGCGCTGACCGGCACGGGGCCTGCCTGTTTGGGCAAGGCCAGGCCGCGGTTGGTGCTGTGGCAGGCGCTCAGCACACCCGCCGCGAGCCCGCAAAGAGCGACAGCCAAGCGCGGCGGGGAACACCTTTTCGGTCCATGCATGGGAGAGGGGCGGCAAGCTAGCACCGCGCCGCCGGCTTGCAAACCGCTCGCGTCGACCTTATCCGTCCAGCGGCGCAACGGGGGACGATCAACAAAACAACGCCGTCACACTCTACCGCTGTGCGCAGGACCGACCCGCCTTCTTCCATGGACCAAGCTTCTCGCCCCTCCACGTTCCTCGCCGCCTGCGCCGCCGTTCTCGCCGTCGGGTCTCTCGGCTGGCTGGCCGTGCGCCCGGTGGAGGCGCAGACGGATACCCCGGCGGCTTCCTCCACTCCGGCCGCGTCGTCGGCATCTACACCCGCGCCGACCGCCAAAGAAGATCTCATCACCGTCGCCAAAGCGGCTGGCAACTTCACGACGTTCCTGAAGGTCGTCGACGCCGCCGGCCTGACTGCCACGCTCCAAGGATCAGGCACGTTCACGGTGTTCGCCCCGACGGATACGGCGTTCTCCAAGCTGCCTGCCGGCAAGCTCGACGATCTGCTCAAGCCCGAGAACAAGGCTAAGCTCGTGGCGCTCGTATCCTACCATCTCTCCAATACGAAGCTGACGGCCGCCGACCTCGCCAAGACCGACGAGGTCAAGACCATCGAGGGCACACCCATCGACATCGACGTGACTCCGGATGGCAAGGTGGTAGAGGTGGACGACGCCAAGGTGCTCGGCAGCGACCTGGAAGCGAGCAACGGCATCATCCACTCCATCGACGCCGTGCTCCAGCCCTAAGCAATTATTCGCCGCTGCCGTTGACGAAGTAGGCGAACTTCCAACTCCCGTTCACGAGTTGGATGCCAGCACGGTAACCGGTGTATTGATTTGCCGAGGCGAACTCCGGTGGTGCCACCATAAATCCGTCACGCATGTCACCGAAGGGCACGAACGATTCGCGGATAACCAGTTGCAGTTCGGGCCAGACGTTGTTCTGGTCCCAGTAGGCGAAGACCCCCTCACCTTCGAGGTCGGGGTTGAGGTGGTAGCCGAAGTTGGTGGTCATCATGCCGGCGATCTCGTGGATGTCCTTCGCTGCCACGGCCGCACGCAGCCGGCCCACGAACGCCTGGAACGTCACGTCGCCGCGCATGTCGCGCATGGTGGTGACAGGTTTCTTCGGCTTGGGCTTCTGCGCGGCGGCCGTGGTGGCGGGCTTCGACTGGTCCGTATCCTCCGGGGTGGTCTTGCAGCCGCCCGCCAAGGCGAGTAGGACAGTGGTGAGGAGGATGGGAGCGCGGAGGAGTCGGAGGTTCATCGAAAAGACGTTCAGGTGGCGACGGCGGCCGGTTCGCAGGGCTCGGAGGGTGGCGATGGATTGCGCAGTCGGGTGCGACGGCGCTTCGAGCCGGGCAGCCGGACGAGGATCGGGTGTACGAAAAACAGGAAGAACAGCAGCGCCACCAGCCGCGCCAGCCCACCCGTGGGACTGATCCGCCGGACCCGGTCGGCGCGGATGGCGTCGAAGACGGCTTCAATCGTCGTCAACGCGCCGTGCGGCACTCCCAAAAAAGAGTAATTTTGCCCGAAGAACCGGCGGCGGTGAGCGTCGGAAGTCGCCAGGAGAGGTTTGCCGGTACGATGGGCGAGCCGGACGGCGGGAACGTTCGGGTCGAAAACGGGCACGTGGAAGTGGCAGAACTCGATGGCGTCAAAGCAATCCAGGTGCTGCTCGATCCGCGGGCCGATGGAACCGCCCATCCGGTAAAACGGATGCGGTGCGAAGACGAGCAGCGACTTCCCTCGTGCGGCACGCAGGCGGCGCAGATCATCGAAGGTGCGCACGGTCGCGGCCTCGGCGACGGTGACGTTGAGCAGCACGGTGTCAGCTCCTTCGATACGGAGTTCCGCCGCTGGGATGAGCAGGATGCCACGCGCCCGGGCGTGTGCGAACGCCGCCGGTTCGTCGAACACCTTGTCGTGCAGCGTCACCGCAAGCACGCGGAACCCCTCTTCAGCGGCGTGGTCGATGAGTTCGAGAGCCGTGTAGTCGATCTCGTCGAGAGGGTCCTCGGCGGTGTGGAGATGCAGGTCGGCCTTGACCCAGTTCCACGCGTCGGCAGCCGTTTTCACAGCGGAAATAGTAAGAGGCGGAGCGGAAGCCATGCAACCCGGAAAAGCAGGGCGCACACCACCAAAGCCGGGCGCAAAGATCACTTGCCACCCGCCGCCGCCGTGCTAGAGATACCGCTCGCCACGTTGTTGGTCCTCGCTCGGGTGGTGAAATGGCAGACACGTACGTTTGAGGGGCGTATGCCGCAAGGCATGGGGGTTCAAGTCCCCCCCCGAGCACTTTCCTTTGTAGGCATTTACGATTGAGCGCAGTGCCTTTGCTGGCTTGACGCGTCAGGTTCACGCGGCTGAGCCAGCCGGGCAAAAAGCACGCCCGCCCAGCGGCAATGCGCTTGCGCCTGCCGACCCGGTGGCATACAAACGCCTGCCC
>CAXTQD010000176.1:8984-10444 GCA_964246175.1 uncultured Chthoniobacterales bacterium
CGTCGCGACCGAACTCGACGATCAGCTCACCGATCTCGCGCGCCTGCGCCATCGCGCGCGAGCCCTGGTCGCGCATGAAGTCCACGCTGATTATCAACGACGACGAGGGCCAGCGTTCCGCCGAACTGCCCCGTGAGAGAATCGTCCTCGGCTCGTCCGGACACGTGTCGATCCCCCTGCGCGGTCACCAGCCCGGACTTCTACCCGAACACGCCGCGCTCATCTGGAACCAGTCCCGTGCCACCTGGAACCTCGCCCGCGCCGGCGCACCCGAAGCCGACGTGGTCCTCAACCACCAGCCGCTCGCGTCCGGCGCGTCGGTGGTGCTCAACAACCTCGACGTGGTCGAATTACCCGGGGCCACGCTCCAGTTCTACCGCGAACCCGAGTCGCCCGTGTTCCGCGGCCGGCCGATAGAGCAACTCTCGCTGGAACGCACCCCCGTCGTCCTCGGCCGGGGCGAAGGCGCCGAACCCGGCGATGGAGCGGTGCGCCTCGAACTCGATCCGGAAGACTCTGCCGTCTCCAAAATCCACGCCGTTGTCGAACGCGAGGGCCGCGATTTCTACCTCGCCGACAAGAGCCGCGCGGGCACCGAACTCAACGGCCGCTTCTTCAGCCGGGAGCGCCTCGTCTACGGCGACCGGTTCCGCATCGGCGAGTATTTCTTCGAGTTCACGGGCGACCGGATCGTCCGTGTCGATCAAGCCAGCCTCGGCCGTGTGACCGCGCACAGCCTCGTCGTGGAAGTACGCAAGGATGGGCGCCCGTTGCGCATCCTTCAAGGGATCAACCTGGAGATCGCCCGCGGCGAGTTCGTCGGCATCCTGGGCGGCAGCGGCCAGGGGAAATCGACCCTGCTCAACGCGCTCTGTGGCGTCAACCCCGCCACGGGTGGCGAGGTACTCATCAGTGGCGTGCCGCTCACCAGCCGCGAACAGATCAACGCCGCTGGCGTCGGCTTCGTGCCGCAGGACGACATCGTCCACCCGGAACTGACGGTCGCGCAGGCGGTCACCTACAGCGCGCGCCTGCGTCTGGACCTGCCGCGAGTGCAGATCGCGGCCTTGGTGGACCGGGTCATCGAACGGCTGTCCTTGACCGAACAACGCAACCAGAAAATCGCGCGACTCTCCGGCGGCCAGCGCAAGCGTGTGAGCGTCGCCATCGAACTACTCGCCAAGCCCTCGGTGCTCTTCCTCGACGAGCCGTCCTCCGGCCTCGACCCGGCCACCGAGGCCGACCTCATGGCGCTGCTTCAATCCTTGCGCCTGACAAATCTGACCGTCGTCTGCACGACGCACGTTTTGCAGAAGGCGTACCTCTTTGACCGGCTGGTCTTCATGCACGGCGGGCGGCTGGTGTTCGTCGGGACGGCCGACGAGGCGCGGCAGCATTTCTTGGCGAGGGGCGCGGGCGAAACGCAGACGGTCGACAGGGCTCCGCTAGAGAAAATCTAC
>CAXTQD010000177.1:0-10435 GCA_964246175.1 uncultured Chthoniobacterales bacterium
TCGAAGAAGTCGCCCTGCGGTGCGGCCAGGGCCGGTGACGCTGGCGGGCCGACGGCACGGGGCAGCAAGGCGCGCGGCGGGCGCTCGTTGGCGGCCGGAACCACGCGTGGGGCGGCCGGAACCTCCGGGAGCGTCGCAGGGGCGAGCTGCACAGGCGCAGGAGCGACACTCACCGCCGGCAGCCGCGGGCCGCTCCCCACCGCTTCGACCGCCACGCGCACCACCAAACCGGCGTAGGCCATCGTCGCCTTGTACTCGGCGAGGAGTTCGTCCACGGACGCCTCGTTGAAGGAACGCTCCAGCACGAGGAACCGCTTCAGCGACTGGTCGGAAGGCAGGTCGTTGCCGTAGCGTTCCCAGAGTTCGGCGTGAACCCGCGGGGCCAGCGCCGCCTCGCGGAGCGCCGCGCGTCGTTCGGCCGACTGCGGATCGGCGTCCAGGAGGATGCGCAGGGCCCGTTCCGAAAGCCGCATCTGGCGCGTCTCGCCCATGCCCTCGTGGTCCACGAGGCCGAACTTCTTGAGCGCCGCCACGCACGAGTACCCCGTGCTCGACTCCTCCTTGTAGCCCCAGTGCTGCATCGCCACGCTCACCGAGGTGGCGTGCTTGCCCTCGGCGTGCCAGAGGGCCGCAGCCTTCTCCAACGCGCCCGGCAGGTCCAGGTACGGATACGACGGACTGCGGGTGCGGTTGCGCTTGGGCTGGGAAGCAAGTTCGGCCGCCATAAAAAGACGCCCTTAATCTACGCCGATTTTACCGATTTCAGCAATAAAAATAGGTTGTGAATGTGTTCACAAACGGCGGCGATTTTTCCTCCTCCCGAGAGCGTGGTTGTTGACGAGTTATTCCCAAGCGACGAGGGAAGAACCTGCGCGTTTCGCTGCGCCCTCAGGGCATCCGTTCACGCGGCAGCGGCGGTATCCGCTCCAGGACCTCGTTCGACCATGATTTCCTTTTCCCGTGCGTTCCTGTCCGGCGCGTCGTTGCTGCTGGCTCTGGCCGCGACCGTGCCTGCCGCCAACCCCGCGCCAACCGATCCGCCGCCGGCCTCTGACCAGAGTCCGAAGGCCGTGCTGCGTCGCGCCATCGAACCGGAGGTCCACCTCTTCGCGCATCCCACCGACGGTCAGAACCATGCCTGGGTCCTGCGCGTGCGCCTGCTCGACTCGGACCTCCACCCGCCCGCGTTGCGTGGCAGCCTTCTGGGCGTGCGCCTGGTGAACTCGCCCGGCGACAAGATCCTCTTCCAATGGGCCGCGCTGGGCACGACGCTGACGGTCTGCCGCCAGGGCCAAACGGCCTGGGCCTCGCCTGCCTCCAAGCTCGCGCCCTTACTCGCCAAGGTCGAGGCCACCCCGCCGACCGCCGCGGATCGCAAACCTTTGGAATCCCTGCGTCTGCCCGTGCCCGAGCCGCTCTTCTGGCTGGGCTTCTACTTGGTCAAAATCCAGGACCACGGCACCCAGACGGTCGCCAACACGCCGTGCCGGGTGCTGGAGTTCCACCCGCCCGACGAGAACGGCGCGGAGCGTCAGAACAAGGAACTGCGCATCTACGTGCGCCAGGACGACAACACGTTCGCGCGTTTTGAAAGCCGCGATATCAACGGCCACAGCACCTACGCGGTCGAGGAAAACCGCGTCCTGCCGACGTTGCCTGACAGCGATTTCCAGCCGACGGCAGCGCAACGCGCGGACGTGCTGGAAGTCCCCATCGAGCGGTTCCGCGCGTTGATGAAGCTCATCGGCGACGAGGAAGAGAAACGGCGCAAGGAAGTGCGCGAGCACCGTCCCTGACGCAACGGTTGCCAGGCGAACTGGCTGAGAAAATCCGTCGGTTCTACGGCAGGCACCGGTGAACCCGCAAAGTCGGCGACGTTGCGCGTGACGACGCAAGTGGAGCCAGTCGTTTGGGCCACGGTGGCGACAACAGCTTCTTCGAAGTCCGCTAACGGCAGCCGCCGTGCCGCCCACCAACCGGCCGCGTCGAGGTTGCCGATTTGGAAGCAAAGTATCACCCGGTCCATCGCTGCCTCCGCGGCAGGCTTGGAAGCGTGTTTGCGGACCAAGTAGTAGAAGGTCGTCAAGCCGTGCGCGGGGAACACGCCGACCAAGGTTCCGCTTACCACGAGATCGACCACCTGCGCCGACGCCGCGTAGTGCGGTTGGCGCCGTTGGAATACGTCGAGCAGGACGTTGGTGTCCAGCGTGACCGTCACGTCATCCTGCGTGTTTGGCGGCGGTGTGTTCGCGGTACACGGCCTCGGCATCAACGTCGGCCGCGATGATGTCGCTCGCCTCCGTGACCTCGGGTCCGAGAGAACGCTGCAACCTCTCGCGCAGATTGCGAGCTTGCTGCGCCAAGAAAGCCTCGGCCGAAGTGCCGTGCTCTTCCGAGTAGGCGCGCAGGAAAGCCAAATCTTCCTCTGCCAGCGGCACGGTGATGGTGGACATGCCAAAGGATGCCACGCACGCAAGGGTCTGCCAATCCCAACGTTGGGGTTGGCTATCTCTCCTGCTTCTCGATTCTCGGCTCTTCCTGGCGCTACTCCGACACCCGCACGCGCAGGAACCGCCTTTTGCCCGCGCCTGCCGTGGTGGCATCGGTCACCGTCACCGTGCGGACGCTGCCGTCGCCGGCCTCACTGACCTCGGCCCCGCCCACCGCGACGAACGGCGCACCGCCGGTGCTCGTCGCCACCGCCAGCCACGCGCCCGCCGCCAGGTCGTCGCGGCCTTCCACGACGTAGGAAAGCTCCGGTCGGGTTGTGTCGCGCTGGAAGACGATTTGCAACCGCCCATCGGTCGCCGTGCCCGCCGCCGGCGTGCCGACCGCGCTCGACCCGTCGGCGTTCAACCCCACGCCGAAGAGCGTCGCCACGCCATAGCCGGGGATCGTCAGGGCGACGGCACCGTTGGCGGCGGCGAGCCGCGAGGTCTGCCAGTAGCTGCCGTCGCTCGAAACGTACGCCTGCAATGCCACCAATCCCCGCGGCGTGGCCGGCAGCGGGATCGTCGCCGCCACCGGGTTGGCCGAGGGGTTGACCAAGACGAGCGTGAGCGAACAATCGGCGTCGTGAACGTACGCGCTCGCCAACAGCGGCGCGGCGGGGTTGCCGGGTTCGCTGACGAGGGCGTCCACGCGTACGGCCCCCGGCCGCACGCACGCGAAGAAGTGCCGCACGGCGACGAACTTGGGGGAGTTCGCCAGCGCCGTGGCGTCGGTGAGCGTCTGCGTGGCGACCGCGTTGCCGTCGGTCATCTGCCAGTAGGCCCAACCGCTCTGCTGGCCGGCGGTGAGCGCCTGGTGGAGCTTGACCGCCAGGCTGAAGGCCCCGGCGTTCGGGTAGCCGCTCGCCGGGGAGAGCCACGCGGGGTCCTCGCCGCTGGTCTCGGTCATCCAGGACTTCTTGCCGTAACCCGTGAAGCCCTGGACGCCGCCCGGGATGCCGGCGGCCGGGCTCGCGTTCCAGCCGTTCGCCCACCAGCCCCATGTCACCGGGTCCGCGCCGGCGCTGTTCACGCCGTCGGGCGCGTAGCCGTGGATGGAAAAGAAGTCCAGGGCCGCGGCGGCCTGCGGGTCGGCGGCGACGTTTTGCAGGTACTGGAGGTTTTTGTGGACCGCGCCCGCGCCGGAACCGTATTGCCAGAGGCTGTAAGGATCGCCGCCGAGCAGGTCCTCGGGACCTTCGATCTTGATGCCGGCGAGGTCGGGGTACTTGTCCAGCTCGGTGCGCAGACGCTTGAGCGCGGCGATGTACTGGGACGACAGCGGGTAGGTCGCGCTGTTGTAGAACTCCTCGAAGTTGATCTCGTTCTGCACGCTGATCGCGTAGAAGCGTACCCCGTACTTGTTCTGGAAACCGTGCAGGTACGCCGCCGTGCAGCGGGCGAACTGCGTGAGCGCACTCGTCGGCCCCGTGCCGCCCTGCGCGGAGTCGTCGAAGACCGCCAGCGGCACGTCGGAAACGTCGAGCCGGCCCCCGGCGAAGTTGCCCGCCCAGACGAACGGCCACGGCGTGCCGTTCACGGGCAGCGGCCAGCCGAAACCCGAGATCGTGTTGCCGGAACTCACCTTCACCCAAGGCGCGGGCGACCACAGGGAGCCAAAGAGCTTGAAGTCGCCGAGCGCCGCGCGTTTGGCCTGGCCGAGTTGGGCCAGGGTGCCGGCGGTGCCGAGGCCGTCGAAGTTGAAGTAGGCGGCGTTGCGGTCGATGTCCGGCCCCATGACGGCGATGGGGGCTTGTTGCCCGGCGAAGACGCGGGAGTAATCGGCGGCACTCGTGTAGGTGCGGACGTTGTTGTTCTCCGGGCCGGGCAGGGAGGGGTTCGGCTGGAACCAGGGAGAGTTGTAGAAGAAGTCGGCGTACGGCGAGACGAACTGCGGCGTGAGGTCTACACGCAGGAGCGTCGCGCGCAGGTCGTCGAAAAAGAGTGACTGCCACCACGTTTGCAGTCCTTCGCCGCCGGACAGACAGGTGCCGAAGCCGTCGATGACCTGCCGCCGTCCGGTGGGTGAGGTATCTATCGCGACCGTAGCGGGAACGGCCGTCTGCGCACGGGCGGGAGGAACCGATGCAAGCAAGCAACCTGCCGCCAGAAAACAGCGCACGGAGAAGTGGAGGGAACGCATGGCATGGATGGGTTTGGGCGCGGAGGATTTTGTAGCAGGTTGCGCACCCGTCGGCGGCGCGCTCGGTGCTTCCCGGAACCTGTCTCTGGGCTTGACCCACGACGGCTGCAACGATAAGCCCCACCGAAGACCAATGCTCCCCCTGCCGGCCGAGTGACGTTCACCCGCGCGACTCATGTGGAAGAATCTTTTCCGACCCCGCGAGCCCTCGCCCGCGTTGCCTCCCGTGCGTCTGGGCGATCTGCGCGGGGTGCCCGACCTCTGGCGGTGCGAAGAGGGCATCCACCATCCTGATTGGCAGAAGATCGCGCGACTCATCGAGCAACGCGCCGCCACCGACGAAGAGCGAGAGCGCGCCTGGCACCACGCTGCCCTCCAGTGGTTGGACCGGCTCAAGGACGAGATGGGCAAGGGCTGCCGGCTCGGAGAATCACGCCATTTCCTGCTGGTCTCCGCCAAGTCGGCCGCGTCGGTCCGCTACTTCCTCGGGCAGTGCGAGGCCGCGCTCCAACACCTGCGCGCCCGGCTGGGAGAAGCAGCCTGGCAGTGGCCGCACAGCAAACACGCGGTGCTGATGTTCGAGGACGAGGCCGCGTACTACCGCTACGTCTCGCATTTCGACGCGGACGGAGGCGAGTACGGCACCAGCAGGGGCATGAGCCTGCGCCGGGGTGGCTACTGCCACACCGTGGTCGCTCCCACCAAGGACGCGCTGCCCACGCTGGTCCACGAACTCACCCACCTCTGCTTGACGACCCGACGGCTCCCGCTCTGGTTGGAGGAGGGATTGGCCACTTCCTTCGAACGCCAGTTGACCGGCGGCGGCAGCACGGTCGACAAGGAGTCCGTCGTCCGCCAACGCGCCTACTGGGATCGGGACAGCATCCAGCGTTTCTGGACCGGGGAATCGTTCCGCGTCGGCGACGAACGCGAACTGAGCTACGCCCTTGCCGAACATTTGGTGACGCTGCTCGCGCGGGAGTTCCGCGCCCTTGGTCCGTTTGTCCTCGCCGCGCGTCGGGAAGATGCCGGGCAGGCGTCGGCCCGGCAGCATTTCGGGCTGGACCTAGCCGACATCGCCGCGGCCTTCCTCGGCGAGGGTGATTGGCAGCCGCGCCCGGGCGAACGACCGGAGGACGACATCGGGCAAGCGCACCCTTGCACAACGCCCTCAAGCTCAGCGACTGAGGCTGGCGAGGACAGACTATGGATGCAAAACAGGCGTGCCGCCAGCCTCTGTTCGCTGGAGCGCCGTGTTAGGCAAGTGCCTGTGGGGCTAGCCTTGTGCCGTGGGGCGGACAATGATCTCGCCCACGTCCACGTCGGCGGGTTGCTCCAAGGCAAAGACGATGGCGCGGGCGATGGCGTCCGGGGAAATCCCCATCTTGTCCATCGCGGCCATGGTCTGGGCCTTCAACTCCGGGTGGTTCGTGGATTCCGCGAGGTTCATGCGGGTGAACCCGGGAGAGATCACGGTCACGCGCAACTTGTCGCCCGCCTCCTGGCGCAGCCCCTCGGAGATGGCGCGTACCGCGAACTTCGTGCCGCAGTAGACGGCCATGTTCGGCACGATGCGGTGCGCCGCCGTCGAAGCGATGTTGACGAAGTGCCCGCAACCCTGCCGGCGGAAAACCGGCAGCGCGCCGGCGATGCCGTAGAGGACGCCTTTGAGGTTGGTGTCGATCATCTCCTCCCATTCCTGCACCCGCAGGTCGTCGAGGGGGGCAAGCGGCCCCAACCCGGCGTTGTTGACGAGCACATCCAGCCGGCCATACCGCTCACACGCCAACCGGACGAGGGAGGAAAGATCGTCGCGCCGTTTCACGTCGGTGCGCGCGTGGGCCACCTCGCCGCCCGCCTGCGCGATGCGGACCGACAGAGCCTCCAGACGATCCAGCCCGCGTGCCCCGAGGACGACTTTCGCGCCGCGCTCGGCGAGCAGGAGCGCCTTCGCTTCCCCGATCCCACTGCTTGCACCTGTGACGGCGACAACCTTGCCGCGAATTTCTGATGGGATGTTCATCGTGTACGTGTGGAGCCTAACGAAGCCAAGCTCAGCGACTGCCGCCGAGAGCGGAGCGACCAGAGGTAGTTCGCTGGAGCGCCTGTTAGGCACGGCGCTGGCTATTTAGACGGCGACGGAACCACCTGCACACTGTCTCCGTCGTGGATGATGATCTTTTTGTCGGCGGCGAGATCGTCGGGGTCGTCGGGGCTGTGCAGCTTGTAGGTAATGAACTCCACGCTTGGCGCTCCGGCTGCCGGCTTGCCCGGCACCGGGAACAGCACACCCTTCAAGCGCAGGGTAGCGTGCTTTTCTGCTGCTAAGGTGTACAAAGGTAGCAGCACCTTTACGGTGTCTTTGGTAGCCCCAAGCAGGACGACGTTGCCGGCAGAGTTGCCATCGACGGCCTTGTCAGCGCGAAAGAGCAACACACCTTTGTCGGCGTACACCTCGCCTGTAATCCAAACTGCGTATTTGGAAAGGTCCTCACCTGCAAAGGCGGTGGAGACCAAGCCAAGCAACACGACGGCTATAATCGTGATACGCATGGGTATGAGTGCCTAACGAAGCCAAGCTCAGTGAACAGAGGCTGGCCAAGTCAAGCGCGATGATCCGAGGCAGCCTCCAGGCCAGCCTCTGTTCGCTGGAGCGCATGGTTAGGCCGGGCGGCTACTTGCTAGCGAGAATGGCGAACTCCTCCAAACTGTAGGAGGTGACCGTCAGTTTGGGCGCGTGGTCAGAGGCGGGAACCTCGCCGGTGGTGGGATCGTAGTGCAAAGGATTGTCCTTGGCGGGCAAGGACCAAATGCCTCGGCTGCTGACCACATAGGTAAGCATGGTTTTGGAAGTAAAGGCTTGGACGATCCCGCCCCGTCCCCCGCGGCGGGGCCGGAGACGGATGTGCTCAAAGAACATGATGTTGCCTACTTCAATATAGCGGTTGTCGGCCCGGCGCAGAAAGAGCTCGTAGGTACAATTGCCATGGTTGCCGCATTCGGAACTGTCCGCGTAAGCCACATCTTCTACCCCGTCCCCGTCAAAATCGTAGTGGATGGCCAGCACCCGTGCGTTCGGTGGGACGTAGGGCAGGAACTCAGCGGCTGGGTTGTGGACAGTTCTGGGTAGCTTGGGCAGGTCGTTGGCGAAGCTGGCCTGAGCGGCTAGCAGCAAACCAAGGAAGATGAGCTTGAACATGGCGAGACGGAATGTTGCTGGGCCTAACTAGTACAGGAGTTACGCACCGTGAACATTGCCAAGCCTCCCGATGAAACCCTTACAGAACTAACCACTGATCGGACATGATTTGTAAGTCGTTGGTTTACAACGCTTGGACTGCTTGAGTGCGTAACTCCTGCTAGTAGTAGACGAACGAAAGTCGCACAAAAAGGCGAATACTGTTCGTCCAATTCAGCCCACCACGTCTGCCCTAGATGTGGATCGCCTGCCCGAACGCCGCCCCGGTCGCCTCGTGGATCGCCTCGGCCAGGGTCGGGTGCGCGTGGATCGTCGCCTCGATGTCGTCCTTGGTAGCTTCCAGATTGATCGCCAACCCGAGTTCCGCGATGAGTTCGGTCGCTTCGGGGCCGATGATGTGCGCGCCTAGGACTTCGCCGTGTTCCTCGCCGAAGAGAATCTTCACGAACCCGTCCCCCTCACCCACCGCCTGCGCCTTGCCGCTGGCTAGGAACGGGAACTTGCCCACCTTGTACTTCACACCCTTATCCTTGGCGGCGCGTTCCGTCAGGCCCACGCTGGCGACCTGCGGCTGGCAGTACGTGCAGCCCGGGAACACGCTGACCTTGCGCGGCTTCGTGCCGTGGTACAGACCTTCGATGCACTGGATCGCTTCCCAGCTCGCCACGTGCGCCAGCCAGGGCGCGCCGATGATGTCGCCGGCCGCGTACACCCCGGGCACGTTAGTCATGTACTTGTCGTCGGTCTGGAGGTAGCCGCGCGTGTCGCGCTTGAACTCCAGCCCGCCCGGCAGCACGGGCATCACGCCGATGGCGACCAGCAGCACGTCGGCTTCGATGGTCTGCGCCCCACCCTTCGCGTCCTTGGCGGTGATCTTGACGCCGTTCGGGAGCACCTCGGTCTTCTCGACCTTTGTGCTCGTGAGCACCTTCACGCCGCTCTTGGTGAAGCTTTTCTGCAACGTCGCGCTGACTTCGTCGTCCTCTACGGGCAAGAGGCGGTCGAGCATCTCGATGATCGTCACCTGCGTGCCAAACGCGCTGTAAAAGTAAGCAAACTCCACCCCGATGGCCCCTGCCCCCATGATGGCGAGACGCTTGGGTTGCTGGGCCAGCGTCATCGCGTCGCGTGCGCCGATGACCGTCGTGCCATTGAAGGGCAGGTCCGGCAGCGCCCGCGTGCTCGTGCCCGTGGCGATGAGGACCGCCTCCGCCGTGTGCGTCTCTTCCCTACCGTCGGCCCCCTTGACCACGACGGTCTTGGCGTCCTTGAACGCCGCCTCACCGCGCAGGTAGGCGATCTTGTTCTTCTTGAACAGGAACTCGATGCCCTTGGCCATCTTGTCCGACACCCCGCGCGAGCGGCCGATGATCTTCGTCCAATCAAAGGCGAGGTTATCGAACTGGAACCCGAACTCCGCTGCCCGGTGGCTGAGCGTGTGGTAAAGCTCGGCGTTGCGCAGGAGGCTCTTGGTAGGGATGCAGCCCCAGTTCAGGCAGGTGCCACCGGCGCGGTCGCGTTCGACGACGGCGACGGTCTTGCCCAACTGCGCGGCGCGGATGGCCCCGACGTAACCCGCCGGGCCGCCACCAATGACGAGGAGATCGTAGTTCATGTGGGAACCGTCACGGTAAGCCCGCACCGGAAAGGTTCAAGGGCGCGCGTGCCAGACGGGCACGCAGAGGTTCAACGCGGAGCCGCTGCGAAGGGACGGCGGCGGAGGAAGTAAAATCCTTTCCCGCTTGCCACCGCATCCCTCCGCAGTCTTCTGGCGCCTCTGCGTTCAACCTCCTCGTACCCCGCCACCAGCCGGCACCCTGACAGAATATCCTGAAGCGTGCCGATCTTATTGAGACTGTCTACGTCAGGAGCAGCAGCGGCGATTCTAGCAGGCGGCGCAGTTCGGCGAGGTATTGTGCTCCCAAGGCACCGTCCACAACACGGTGGTCGCAACTCAGTCCCAGATCGATCCGCTGGCCAGCGACGATTTCACCCGCCGCGTTGACGACGGGCTTCTTCACGAGGCCGCCCACGGAGAGGATGGCGGCCTGCGGCGGGTTGATGATGGCGTCAAAGCGGTCGATCCCGTATGCGCCAAGATTTGACACTGTAAAAGTTCCGCCCTGGTATTCTTCCGGCTTGAGCTTCTTGGAGCGTGCCCGTGCGGCCAGGTCTTTTACCTCTAAACTCATTTCTGTGAGAGACTTGGACTCGGCGCCCCGCACGACGGGGGTGATGAGGCCATCCTCCACGGCGACTGCGACCGCTAGATTGACACTGCTGAATTCGACCACGGAATCGCCCGCAAACGACGCGTTGACCTTCGGCACGAGCGTCAGCGCCTTGGTTGCCGCCTTCAGGATGAAGTCGTTGACGCTGATCTTGATGCCGTCCTTCTCGCCCGCGGTGTTCACCTCGGCGCGCAACTTGGCCAGCGGCGCCGCGTCCACCTCGATGTGCAGGTAAAAATGCGGGATCGTCGTTTTGCTCTGGAGCAAACGGTCCGCGATGGTTTTGCGCATGCCCGAGAGCGCGATGCGCGTTTCCTTTTGCGGCAGGCCGGGCTTTTTCACCGGGGCCGCTGGTGCGGGGGTAGCGGCAGCA
>CAXTQD010000178.1:0-10399 GCA_964246175.1 uncultured Chthoniobacterales bacterium
GTGGTGGATTCACTAGGGGCAGATCCGCGTCCGGGGGCTTACCGGGGCCGCGCCGAGGCTATGGAGGCGGCGGTGACCAACCTATCGGCTGGCTCACCCGCTCCTGACGTGACTGAAGCCACCAGCGAAATCCGACTGGAGGATTTCCAGGCGTTCGTGACCGAGCACAAGGGGCTGGTGCTCGACGCGCGGCCGAAGGTTTTCTACGACGCGGCGCACGTCCCCGGTGCGGTGAGTCTGCCGCGCGAGGCGTTCGCCCAGGAATACCCGCTGCTGCGCGAAAAACTCGCCGCGCACAAGGGCGAGCCGGTGGCGGTGTACTGTTCAGGGGCGGACTGTACCGACAGCCAATTGGTAGCCGATGCGCTGGCGAAGCTCGGCTATCGTCACCTCTTGGTCTACACGTCCGGTTGGGAAGAATGGTCGCAAACTGGCCTGCCGCAGGAAGGTTCCGGCGCACCGCCGTGACCACGTGGACTCCGATGGTTCGTTGGACGCTGCGCCTGGGGCTATCCGGCCTTTTCGTCTACGCCGGCACGGTGAAGATGCGTGACGCCCGGGCGTTTGCCGAGAGCGTGGCGTCCTTTCGTCTGCTGCCAGATGCTTTGATCACGCCGACAGCGTTGACCCTGCCGCCGCTGGAAATCTTCTCGGCCTTGCTGGCGCTGACGCGTGGACGCTGGCGCAGGCTGGGAGCGTTCGCCGTCGGGGTCCTGCTGCTGATCTTCACGGTGGCGCTGACTTCGGCGCTCGCGCGCGGCCTGACGGTAGATTGCGGATGCTTCGGCCCTGACCGCCTTGATGTGCTCTCGCCGACCAGAAACCTGTGGCTCGCCCTGGGCCGCGATGCCGTGCTCGCTGCGGTGGCATGGTGGCTATACTCGGAAGCCAAAAAAACGCCCCGGCAGCGCGAACGCTGACGGGGCGGTGGGGTAAGAGGCGTTCCTACCTACCTCTTTGCTTAGCGGCGTGCCGCCACGGGGCGGTTGGAGGCACTGTGGTGGTCGGAGCGCCAGTTGCGGTAAGCTTTGAGCGCGTCAATGAGCGCTAGGTCCTCCACACTGGTCGGGCCGTTGACCTCCTTCTTGGGCATCCAGTCGGTCTCGTACCAGTGCACCTGCTGAGGGGAAAGCTCCGAGAGCATCAAGCCGCGGTTCTTGCCGAAGTGAATGCGCGTCTCGCGGAAGTCGCCGTTGCTCTGCGGCGTCGGCGCTTCTTCCTCGTGCTCGAACACCTCCGCTTCGACGACCACGGGGGCAGGGAGCTGTTTAGCCACAGGAACCGAGGCGGTGGCAGGCTGCGGGGCGGCAACGGGCGTGACGGCCGTTGGGACTGGCGTATTGGCGACGATGTTCTCGCGGATGTCCTCCAGATCCTGCGTGAAAATGTCGCTGGCGGCGGTGGCCGTCAGCACGGCGTCCACGAGGGCGCGCTTCTTGGCCATCTTGAGCACGGTGTTGTACGAGTCGGCCGGGTTGTCGTTCTCAACCTTCTCGCCACCCTTGGCGACCATCCAGCCCTTGCCATCCACCTTCTTGGTGGTGAAGCCCTTGCCACCAAGTAACTCCTGCGCTTTGGCGGGGTCTTCCTGGCGGAGATCCCAGTAAGCACGGGGCACCGGGCGGTCGGTCGGCTCGGCGGCGCCGGAGCGGAAGCGGTACTTGTTCTCCATGGTCGAACAGGTACCAACGCCTTGGCCGAGGAACGCACCTGTCAAAATGGAACTCAGCGTACACTGCACCCGGTACTCGCGGTGGTCACGGTCAAGGTTGCGCTCATCCAGTTCGTAGGTCGGAGCGAGCCGGAAGGTCAGGCAAAGCTTCTCGGCACCAGGCTTGAGCAGGGTCGGCTTGTCGCCGCAGCCCGGGATGCGCCCGTAATGCTCACCATCCTTCATGGCCGTCGCCATGATCTGCTGGATCAGGGCGACCTGACCAAGCACCTGTTGGACGGACATCGCGGCCGAAGCCGGGTCGACCGCCATCGTAACCAGCTTGTCGTCGCGGAGGGGGGCAGGTGACGTGGTGTTTTTCATTGGAAATACAATTACTACACGCCCACGGGAAATCAACTAAATTCACACTTTTTTCACAAGTTATAAATTGCTCGTGCCACGACTGTTATGAAGCCGTATTTTCCTTTTGTTCACAACTTACAACTTCTGGCTCTTGAATTGGGAAAAATCCTCTAAATCCTTGATGACCGTGCACAGGTACACTGGCTCCGGGTGCAGGCGGCGGTACTTGGTGATTTCGGTCTTGTTGAGCACCCGGAAGCCGTACCGCTGGAACATCTTCTCGCCGCGGCGGTTAGCGAAGCTGACCATCTGTCCGTAAACGCGCTTCTCGCCGTTGTCGGCAAGGTATTGCAGATAGGCGTCGATCAGCAGGCGCGTGTTAAACATGCTCCGCGCGTCGGGCAGCAGGTTGAGATGGAAATGCGCCGTCCGCCGGGGCGCGGCGGGTACCTCCCGCCAAGCGTTGCCCAGCATCCAGTGGATGAACCGCTTGCTGGCGGCGCTGTAGTGGGGATAGCGCCAGATTACCCGTGCGGCCAGGCGGAAGTTTTGCAGGAAGTTGTGCCACTGGTTCCGCAGGGGAAGGCGACAGCCGAGCAGGTAACCACGCACCTCGCCTCCGATCTCCATGATGAACGCCGACTCCGGCTCGACTTCGAGGTAGTAGGTCGTCAGAAAGTCTGCGAAGAGGTTCCGGTCCTCGAACACCGGGTCAATCGGTTGGCCGAGAAAACCCGTCTGGCAGCAGAGCCAGCGCACGGCGGTGCGGTCGGCGGGACGGTAGCGGCGGATGGTGCAGGGTGGAGCCGTGGGCTCGCCGGAAGGTTCCTTGCTCATAAGTACGGAGGGTTGCAGAGGATGGACGGCATGGGCGTCCGGGTGTTCAATCCCGGCGGTATCCGGCGATGGTCTCGCGGTAGATGCCGAAGAGCCGGTCGAAAACATGGCGCCAGTTGTAGCGTTCGGCGACGATTCGGCTGCTGCGCAGTCCGACGGCGCGCAGGTCGGTGCGGGCGGTTTGTTCGATGGCGTTGGCGAGGGACTCGGGACGGTTCTCGGCGGCCCAGGAACCCAGGTCACTGAAAACGATGCGGTCCATGTAGCTTCCGCGGATGCCAACGACGGGCGTGCCGCACGCCTGGCTCTCCAGCGTCACCAAGCCAAAGGTTTCCTGCACGCCCGGATGCACGAACAGGTCGGCGGCCCGGTAGAACTTGGCGAGTTCGCGCGCGTCGCTGCAATACGGGTGCCAGGTCACGGCCCCGGTTTTGTTCTGGAGGGCCTTGACCAAGCGGCGCTGCTGGCCGTCGCCGATCACGACGAGGTGGAACTTCCCCGCCCGCCGCCGGCAGAGCCGGTGGAACGCGGCAAAAAGCGTCTGAGTGTTCTTTTCCGGTGAAAGCCGCCCGACGTAGAGCAAGACGGTGGTGTAGGGCGGCAGCTTCAGTTCGGCGCGGGCGGAAGGCTCACCGTGCTCGTCGCCGGGATGGAACACCGTCGGATCGACGCCGAGGTCAACCGCCGCCACGTTGGGCACGCCCCAGTCCGCCAGTACCGCCGCCAACGGCGCGCTGGGCACCAGGGTGCGCGCGAACCGCCGGTAGAGCGCCCGCACGTACCGGCGCGCGGCGTCCATGACCATCGCGGTCGCCGTCTGCCCGAAGAACTTGCTGACGGTACGGAAGTACGCCTCCGGGAAGTGCGAGTGGTAAAAACCCACCACCGGGATGCCCAACGCCTTACCCGAGGCGAGCGCCTTCCAGGCGAGCTGGTAAGGGTCGCCAGACTCGATGAGGTCGGGGCGCTCGCGTTCGAGCACGCGCTCGACCGCGGCGAGGTTGATCAGCGCCCGGTAGCGCGAGGTCCGCGAGATCAGCGGCGAGTGAATCGTGTAAACCCGCGTCGGCCCGTCGTCGCGCACGCTGGTCTCCTCGCCGGGCACGACAAGAACGTGACGGTGCCCGGGACGGGTGCGCAGGTAGGCGGTCTTTTCCGCGAGGTAGCGTTTCACCCCGCCGCTGACGGGGGAATAAAACTGGGTCAGGTCGCAAATTTTCAAGTGGCGGCAGCCAGCTCCGGCGGGATCGGGGCCAGCTCTGCGCCGGGCTCCTCGGCGTGCTCGGTCAGGTAACGCTCGGCGTCGAGTGCCGCGGCGCAGCCGTCCCCGGCCGCCCAGATCGCCTGGCGGTAGACGTGGTCCGACACGTCGC
Source organism: uncultured Chthoniobacterales bacterium (assembly GCA_964246175.1). Lineage (GTDB taxonomy): Bacteria > Verrucomicrobiota > Verrucomicrobiia > Chthoniobacterales > SZAS-18 > CAHJWO01. The sequence goes on from CAXTQD010000178.1 coordinate 4,228, forward strand.
CGGCCGCGAACACCCCGGGCACCACCGTGGCCGTGCCGCGGGTCTTGAGCAGGTAGCCGTCGGGGTCGGTGGGCAGCTTGCCCGCGAAGGGCCGGGTGTTCGGCTCGTGTCCGATGGCGACGAAGACACAGCGCACCTCCAGTTCGCTCTCGTCGCCATCAGCGATGTTTTCCAAGCGCACAGCGCGCATCTCGCCGTCGTCGCCCGTGAGGTACTCGGCGACCCGGGTGTTCCAAATCGGCTCGATCTTGGGGTGTTCGAGCACGCGGGCAGTCATGATCTTGGAAGCCCGCAACGTGTCGCGCCGGTGGATGAGGTACACCTTCGAGGCAAAACGGGTCAAAAAGAGCGCCTCCTCCGCGGCCGAGTCGCCACCGCCGACCACGCAGACGGGCACGTTGCGGTAAAAGGCTCCGTCGCACGTCGCGCACGAGGTCAGGCCGTGGCCGATAAGGCGGGGTTCGTTGGGCAGGCCGAGCCAACGCGCAGCGGCCCCGCTGGCGACGATGAGCGTGCGGGTTTCGAGGGTTTCCTCGTCGTCAAGCCGGAGGGAGAGGTAGCCGTCCTTCTCCGCGAAGTCGGTTAGTTCGGCGTAGCGGAAGCGCGCGCCGAAGTTTTCGGCCTGCGCCTTCATTTTCAGGATCAGTTCGGGGCCGTCGATGCCTTCGGGAAAGCCGGGAAAATTTTCGACCAGTGTGGTGGTCGAGAGTTGGCCGCCGGGCTGGCGGCCTTCGAGCACGACGGGGGCGAGGCCGCCGCGCGCGGCGTACACGGCCGCGGTCAGGCCCGCGCAACCGGTGCCGACGATCACAAGTTTTTCCATACCACTAATAAAGCCCAAGTGCCCCCCCTCCGGCAACCCCGGTGGCGTGGTGGCGGTTTTTTGCAGGCGGACGTGGTTTTTCTCGTGCAGGCAGGGTCGGCGGGCGTAACAGTTCGGGCATATGTTTACTGGTCTCGTGGAAGAAACCGGGCGCGTCATGTGGCTGCGGCGCAGCAGCCAGAGCGGCATCCAACTCCAGATCACCGCCCCCGGGATGGCGCGCGGCCTGCACCGCGGCGACAGCGTGGCGGTCAACGGCTGCTGCCTGACGGTGACCGGCCACCGGGGAGAGTTCATCACCTTCGACCTCTTGCAGGAAACCCTCGACCGCACCAACCTCCGCACCCTCCGCCCGGGAGCCCTGGTAAACCTCGAACGCGCCCTCCCGGCCGATGGGCGGCTCGGGGGACACTTCGTCCAGGGGCACGTCGATTGCACGGCGGCCATCCTCGGTTTGGAGAAAAAGGGCGACGATTACCGGCTGGAGGTCGGGTTGCCGGAGGAGTTCACCCACCTCGTTGTGATGAAGGGCTCGATCTGCATCAGCGGCATCAGCCTGACGGTTGCCGGCATCCACGCAGACCGGCTGACGGTGTGGATCATCCCACACACCCGCGAGCACACCCATCTCAGCGCCGCGCAGGTCGGCGACCTGGTGAATTTAGAGTTCGATCTCCTCGCCAAGTACGTCGAGCGCATGATGGGTCGCGCGTCCTTGCAGCCGCCGCAATTTACGGACCGCGATTTGTCGTGAGCAGGCTTTTTCCGCCGCTGAGAAGAGAATTGCGTAACTTCTAGAGCAAAACGGTCTCTTGGAACAAATTATAAAAGTTTTTTTGCCCGGGCTTGTCAGTTCGAAACGGCGCTTATAGACTCCTTTCCACCAAGGATTTTTGACGCCGCGACCACCCCGTCCGACATGGCCAAATCGAAGCGTAAGATTGCTCATCCCAAGGCCGCCTTGCAGCGCATGCTGCCGTTCAACCACGAGGGCCGCTACTTCGACCTCAAGGCGATTTTTGACCGCATCAACACCCAGTATTTCCGTCGTACGCCGCTGCGTGGCTACACCATCGAGTGGGGTCGGCGGCGCAGGCTCGCCCCACGCGAGTATTTCGTGTTCGGCACGATCCAGGAAGAGGACCGTATCATCCGCATCCACCCGAGGCTGGACGCGGCGTTCGTGCCGACGTGGTTCCTCGAATACGTGATCTACCACGAAATGCTGCACTCCGTGGTACCCGACGAATTTGGACCGACGGGCCGGCGCAAGGTCCACACAGAAGCGTTTTACAGGCGCGAACAGGAGTTCCCGCACTACCGGCGCGCCCGCCGCTGGGAAGAGGAAAACCTCGTCCGCTTCCTGCGCTGAGATGGCTGCATCTTCTCCTCGCCTCGTGTGGGCGCAACGTTTGCAGGCCCTCGCGCAGACCGGGTTGACGTACGCCCGCGACCCGTACGACGTGGACCGCTACGAGGAACTCCGCCGGATCGCCGCAGAGATGGTCACTGGCGCGGATGGGGCGGGTGCCACGGCGTTGGTGGAAGATTTATCGAAGGAGACGGGTTATGCGACGCCCAAGGTGGACGTGCGCGGCGCGGTGTGGGACGATCAGGATCGGCTACTGCTGGTCAAGGAACGCTCCGATGGGCTGTGGACACTCCCGGGTGGCTGGGCCGACGTGGGGATTTCGCCGGCGGACAACGTCGTGAAGGAGATCTACGAGGAAGCGGGGTTCCGCTGCCGGGCCACCCGGCTCCTGGCGGTGTATGACCGGGTGCGCCACGGGCACCCGCCGATGTTCCATGCCGTGTACAAGATGTTCTTCGCGTGCGAGATCGTCGGTGGCGAGGCGGCGGTCGGCGGGACGGCGGAGACGGACGGCGTGGCGTTCTATGCTCGCGGGGAGATGCCGCCGCTCTCGACCGGGCGGGTGACGGCCGCGCAGATCGAACGGCTTTTCGAGCACCACCAGCAGCCCGAGTTACCCACGGATTTTGACTGAGGAGCACCCGCCCACGATCAAGCAGGCGTTCGTGCTGGCGGCCGGACTGGGCACGCGGCTGCGGCCCTTGACCGAGCATTTGCCCAAACCGCTGATCCCGGTTGGGTTGAAGCCGCTGATCACTTTCGCGTTCGACCACCTCATCGCCGACCTGGGGGTGGAGGAGTTCATCGTCAACACCCACCACTGCGCCGGGGCGTACGCGGAGGCGTTCCCCTCCGGCGAGTACCGGGGCCGCCCGCTGCGGTTCCGGCACGAACCCGTCCTGCTCGACAGTGCGGGCGGCATCAAGAACATCGCCGACCTGCTCGACCCCGGCGCGGGGACGCTGATGGTCTATAACGGCGATATTCTGACCGACCTGCCGCTCGGCCCCGCGCTCGCGCACCACCGGGCCGCGGGCAACGAGGTGACACTCGTGCTGCGCTCGGTCGATGGCCCGAAGCACGTCGCCTACGACCCCGCCAGCGGCCGGGTGCTCGACGTTCGCAACCGACTCGACACCGGCCATCCGAGCGAATACGCGCTGAGTTGCGGCTACCTCGTCGAACCGGCCTTCCTTGCCCGCATCCCCAGCGGTGTGCCGGCCTCGGTGATCCCGATCTTCCTGGACATGATCCGCGGCGGCGAACGTATCGGCGGCGCGCTCGCAGACGAGGCACAATGGCGCGACCTCGGCACACCCGCGGAGTACCTCCGGGCGCACATGGAACTCCACGCGCAAGGCCGTGACGGCGCTTTCCCACGCTACGGTTCGCCCGATGCTGGCTGGCGAGATTGGATTCATCCCTCCGCCAAAATCGCCGCCGACGCGCGTCTGGCGGGCGCGTGCGTCGCCGGCGCCTGGACGCGGGTCGGGGAAGGGGCTTCCTTGGAGGACACCATTTTGTGGCCGGGAGCCGAAATTCCTTCCCGCGCGCGCCTGAAAAGCTGTATCGTCCGCGCTTCGCAAACGACCGGTGGCACCACCGTGCACACGATTTCCTAACCTGCTCCTGCCTTGCTTTCCCAAGATTCGCTCATCCGGCAAACCCGCGTCCGTTTTGCCGCCCCCTCCGATGACGCCGTGGACATCACGCCCATCGAAAAGGGAGGCTCGGAGCGAAAGTTTTACCGCGTTCGCTTGCAGCACCAGTCACTCATCCTGGTCAAGTACAATGACCAGCGTGAGGAGAACCGCCACTACGTCCGCATCGCGGAGGTGTTCGACGCGCTCGGGGTGCGCGCGCCCAAGATTTACTTCCACGACGAGGCCGAGGGGCTGATCTGGATGGAAGACCTCGGCGAGCGCGACCTCTGGAGCTACCGCGACGAACCCTGGGAAGTTCGCCGGACCTACTACCAGTCGGCGCTGGAAGAGGTCTGGCGGCTGCACGACCGCGGCTGGGATGGGCTAGCGCGGTTTCCGTTTACCTTGCAGATCGAGTTCAACGCGGCGCTGTACCGTTGGGAGCAGCGGTACTTCTTCGAGAACTGCGTCGGCCGATACTTCGACAACCTCCATGATGAGGCCAAGGCCGCGCACCTTGCCGCGCTGCCGGTGTGGGAACGTCTCGCCGACCGGCTGGCCGCGTGGCCGCGCGTGCTCGTGCACCGCGACTTCCAGTCGCAGAACATCCTCATTCACGAGGAACACGCCCATCTGATCGACTTCCAGGGGCTGCGGCCTGGGCTAGCGCACTACGACCTGGCTTCGCTGTTGTACGATCCCTACGTGCGGTTGACGGCGGATGAACGCGCCGAGTTGGTAGACTTCTATCTCGGACTTGGACGGCGGATCGACCTGGGTGAGAACGGGGCGGAGTTCGAGAAAATCTACCGGTTGTGCGCCGTCCAGCGACTCATGCAGGCGCTTGGGGCATATGGGTTTTTGGGGGTCGTCAAGGGCCGCGACGCGTTCCTCGCGCATATCCCGGCGGCGCTGGCGTCGTTGCGGGAAGTGGTGGCAGAGGTGCCGGAACTAGCGGAGTTCGGCGCGATGCTGGCGGGGTTGCCGGCTTAGAGTGCAGTCCGACCTGCACGTGTTCCGCGGCGCCGACGGCGCGGCTTCCTGTTACCTAAGGCCGCACCTTCGGTGCTGTGGAGGGGGCGAACGACCTTTTTTCAGCCGAGGCGTTTGATGGTCGCGTCGAGCTTGTCAATCTCCACCGGCTTGCCGAGATGGGCTTTGTACCCGGCGGCGAGGGAGCGGTCGACATCTTCGTCCGTGTTGTAGCCGCTGACGATGATGCCGCCCAAGCGCGGCGGGTAGATGGTGAGTTGCGGCAGGAGGTCAAGGCCGCTGCCGTCGGGCAGGTTCATGTCGCAGACGAGCACGTCGAAGGCCTCCAGGTCGCAGAGCGTCCGCGCTTCCGCGAGGCTGGTGGCAGACCAGACCTTGTAGCCGCGACGGCCGAGCAGTAGGACGAGCGAGCGGTTGGTGTCGGCGTGGTCGTCTACCAAAAGTACTTTGGTGGGCGAGGTCTCGGCGGTCGGGCTGAGAGAATCGGGAAACACGAAGCGGGGCGGATCGGATGGTCAAGGGGAAGCATCGGCGCGCCTCCGCCGCACGGATGCCCGCCCGGGCACATTCAGAACAACTCTGCGATGGCTTCGGCACAGCGCCGCTCAGCTTCCGAACGCGGCGCGAGGTGCGACCACGGCGCGATTCTTTGCCCTGCGCGCCCCGCCGCTTCCAGGCGGACGTGTCGGGAACGCAACGTCGCCAAGTGTTCGCAGAGGCCAGCCAGACGCTCGACGTAAGTCGCGGGCCGGTGGCGTTCGAGGAGAAGCTCTCTGCCGCGTTGACCGCGCCGGCGGTATGCGTCGGGCCGGGCGAGGAAACCTCGCAGACCTTCCTGAATGTCGGCGCGTTCGTGCTCGGGCCGCACGAAGCTGACCGCATCCTCCGGCAGGGCGGCGTAGCCGTCGATGCGCGTGACGAGACTGGGCAGCGCGTGGTTCCAGATGCGCAGTTGGCTGGCGGATGCCTCGCCCATCGTGGGGTAGCGCAGATTGACGGCCAGGTCGCACCCGGCAAGACCCGCGTCGAGCGCGTCCTCGGTCACATACCCGTGGAACCGGACCTGTTCACGTAGGCCGAGCGTCGCCACGTCGCGTTTCACGTCGTCCTCGTAGCGTTGCAGCAGCGTGCCGTAGAGATGCACCTCGAAACAGGCGCGTTCCTCCATGCCGGCGAGCGCGTGGAAGAACTCCAGCACGCGGCGGTTGACGTTGAGGTAGCCAAAGATTGCCACGCGCACCGGTCGCTCGGGGCTGAACGTCGCAGCAGGTTCTCCTGTGGGTGCGGAAAGGGGTTGCGCAATGTAGGGCAGGTCGTTGAGCAGGGTGGGCAGGCTGGTCT
>CAXTQD010000179.1:0-507 GCA_964246175.1 uncultured Chthoniobacterales bacterium
AGTGCCAGCGCGACCTCCTGCGCGCCGCGAACCGGCAGGAGATCGACATCCACAAACCTTTCGAGGACCTGCCGGCGGCGGACCAGAAGTTCGTGATCTACGGCGAGCGCGGCGCGCACGGCAACGCCGAGGAACTTTACGAGGGCGGAGGCTGGTACGGGGTGAAGGGGTACTTCGATTGGCTCGAAACCAAGACCTACAAGATGCACGTGCGCGTGCTGCTCAGCCGCTACCGGGCGTACACGCTCTGCCCGGAGTGCGACGGCGGCCGTTTCCAGCCCGCGACGCTCAACTACCGCCTCGTCCCCGGCGTACCGGAGCCTTCCCCGAACGGCCAAGGCCGCCGCGCGGCGCTGCCCGGCTACAACCTGCCCGAACTGGCGCAACTGCCCGTCACGGAGTTGCAGCGGGTCATGGAAGGCGTGCTGCTGCCGCCCAACGACCCGAGCGCCGAGATGCTCCAGAAGGAAGTCACGACGCGCCTGCGCTACCTCGTCGCCGTGGGCC
>CAXTQD010000179.1:517-5849 GCA_964246175.1 uncultured Chthoniobacterales bacterium
GCGGCCGTTTCCAGCCCGCGACGCTCAACTACCGCCTCGTCCCCGCGGGCGCGTCGCTGCCGGCGGATAAGCCGATCAACCGTCTCACGCCGCTGCCCGGCTATAATCTGCCGCAGCTCTCGCAACTGCCCGTCACCGCCCTCGGCGACATGATGGCCGCGCTCACGTTGCCCGCCAACGACCCAAGCGCGGAGATGCTCCACAAGGAAATCGTCACCCGCCTGCGCTACCTTGTCGCCGTCGGTTTGGGCTACCTCAACCTCGACCGCCCGACGCGCACGCTCTCGGGCGGCGAGATCGAGCGCGTCAACCTGACAACCTGCCTCGGCGCGTCCTTGGTCAACACGCTCTTCGTCTTGGACGAACCCAGCGTCGGGTTGCACCCGCGCGACGTGGGCCGGCTCATCCGCGTGATGGAAGACTTGCGCGACAAGGGCAACACCCTCCTGGTCGTCGAACACGAGGAAGCCGTCATCCGCTCTGCGGACACCCTCATCGACATTGGCCCCGGCCGCGGTGAGGCGGGCGGCGAGTTGGTCTTCAATGGTCCGCTGACCGATTTCGCGCAGTGCCCCGCATCGCTGACGGCCGATTATCTGACCGGCCGCAAAGCCATCCCGCTGCCCGCGCGTCGGCGACCGGTGGAAAAGTGGCTCAAGATCGCTGGTGCGCGCGAGCACAATCTCCAAGACGTGAGCGTCGATCTGCCGCTCGGCGTTTTCTGCTGTGTCACGGGTGTCAGTGGCTCGGGCAAGAGCACGCTCATCCACGACGTGCTCTTCCAGAACCTCCTGCGTACCCGCGGCCTGAGCAGCGACGAGGCCGCCGGGCGCGTGCGCGACATCACGGGGCACGAGCAGTTCGGCCAGGTCGTGATGGTGGACCAGACGCCGCTCGCCAAGACGCCGCGTTCCAGTCCGGTCGTCTACCTGGGTGTCTACGACGCGGTGCGAGAACTCTTCGCCACGGGCGACGAGGCGCGCGCCGCTGGGTTGACGGCGTCGTCATTCTCCTTCAACACGGGTGACGGGCGCTGCGAGCGCTGCGGCGGCATCGGCTTCGAGAAAATCGAGATGCAGTTCCTCAGCGACCTGTACGTGCGCTGCTCGGAGTGCGAGGGCCGCCGCTTCCAGCCGCACGTCTTGCGCGTGCGCTACCACGGCAAGAACATCCACGATGTGCTCGAAATGACCGTCGCGGAGTCCATCGGCTTCCTCGAATCACGCCACGGCCTGAAGGGAGTGCCCACGATGCTCAAGGTGCCGTTGGCCGCCCTGCGCATCCTCGCCGAGGTCGGGCTAGGTTACCTGCGTCTGGGTCAGCCGCTGAACACGCTTTCCGGCGGCGAGGCGCAACGGTTGAAACTCGTCGGCCACCTCGTCGAGCGCGAACGCAACCCGGAGAAGTTCGGCGCGCTCCTGATCTTTGACGAACCCACCACCGGCCTGCACTTCGACGATGTGGCGCTGCTCGTGCGCGTGTTCCAGCGATTGGTCGAACAGGGCGACAGCCTGCTCGTCATCGAGCACAACCTGGAAGTCATCAAATGCGCCGACTACCTCGTGGACCTCGGTCCCGAAGCCGGCACGGAGGGAGGCCAACTCGTCGCGGTGGGCACGCCGGAAGAAGTCGCCAAGGTGGACGCGTCGCACACGGGTTATTACCTGCGCCCACTGCTCGAAGGCGAGCGCAACGAAAAGATCGTCGCCCCCGCCGGGAGCGTCGCCGTCGAACAGGCCGCGAACATCCTCCCGCACGAGCGCGGCATCCGCCCCGCCGAGATGCCCTCGCGCGAACCGCACAGCGGCTTCAACGGCAACGGCCACCACGTTGCCCCTGTGCCATCAATCCGCGTTCACGGCGCGCGCGAGCACAACCTCAAGAACCTCTCGCTTGACCTGCCGCGCGGCCGGATGGTGATCGTCACTGGCCTGAGTGGTTCGGGTAAATCGACGCTCGCCTTCGACATCCTCTTCGCCGAAGGGCAGCGGCGTTTCCTCGACAGCATGTCGCCGTACGCGCGGCAGTTCGTCGAGCAGTTGGAGAAGCCCGACGTGGATTTCATCGAGGGCTTGCCGCCGAGCGTCGCCATCGAGCAGCGTGTCACGCGCGGTGGCGGCAAATCGACCGTTGCCACCGTAACGGAGGTTTACCATTTTCTGCGACTGTTATGGGCCAAGCTCGGCACGCAGTACTGCCCGAAGTGCAACGTGCCTGTCGAAAAGCAGAGCCAAGCCGCCATCGTCAAGCAGGTCGAGGACGCCGCCAAGAAGGGCCGCGTGCGCGTGCTCGCTCCGCTCATCAAGGCACGCAAGGGCTTCCACACGGAGGTCGCCGCGTGGGCGGTCAAACACGGCTTCGACGAGTTGTGGGTGGACGGTGCGTTCAAGAGCGCACACGGGTTCGCGCGGCTGGAGCGTTTCCGCGAACACACGATTGACGTGGTCGTCGGCGAGGTCGGCGGCAAGAAGAAGGCGCCGGCCATGGCGGGCGCGAAAGCCGTGCTGGATCGCGTCACCGGCAAGAAAAAGACAAAGAACGCCGCGCCCGAGAGCGATGATCCGCGCGAGATCGTCAAGCGCGCGCTGGAAATTGGCAAAGGCACGGCGCGGTTCGTGGACGCGAAGGGGAAATCGGTCACGTTGTCCACGGAGATGAGTTGCCCGGAGTGCAGCGAAGCGTTCGAGGAACTCGACCCGCGGCTGTTTTCGTACAATTCGCCGCACGGCTGCTGCCCCGAGTGTCGTGGCTTTGGCGTGGTGTGGAAGGGCAACCTCGTCAAGGACGACGACCGCTTGTCCGTCACCGAGAAGGAACTCGCCGAGGAACGCGCCACCGGTTGGCTCGACGCCGAAGACGAACGCCCTTGCCCGCAGTGCCACGGCGCGCGGCTCAACCGCGTGGCCTGCGCGGTGCGGGTGCGGGACCTGACCATCGACAAGTTCTCGCGGCTGCCGGTTTCGGGGGCGTTCAAGGCGGCGGAAAAATTCAAGTTCAAGGGCACGCAGGCGGTGATCGCCACGGATATCCTCGACGAAATCCGCCAGCGGCTGAAGTTCATGGAGGAGGTCGGATTGGGTTATCTGTCGCTGGATCGTTCGGCCAAGACGCTCTCTGGCGGTGAGACGCAACGCATCCGGCTCGCGGCGCAACTCGGCTCGAACCTGCGCGGCGTCCTCTACGTGCTCGACGAACCCACCATCGGACTCCACCCACGCGACAACGACCGGCTGCTCGACACGCTGGAATCATTGCGCAGCAAGGGCAATTCGCTCATCATCGTGGAGCACGACGACGAGACGATGCGCCGCGCCGACCACATCGTGGACCTCGGCCCCGGCCCAGGCGTGCACGGCGGCGAAGTCGTCGCGCAGGGGACGCTCGCACAGATCCAGGCAGACCCGCGTTCCATCACGGGCCGGCATCTCTCGACTCCGATCCGCCACCCGATGCTGGGTCAGCGCCGTTCACTCAACGGCAGTGGACCGGACCAGTGGATCGCCGTGCAGGGCGCTTCGGCGAACAACCTGCAAGGCGTGGACGTGCGCTTTCCGGTCGGGCGGTTGTCCGTGATTACCGGGATCAGCGGCTCGGGCAAGAGTTCGTTGATGCGCAGCGTGCTGCTGCCGGCCGCGCAGGACGCGCTCGTCAAGGCGGGCAAGCGCGGCAAGAAGGCAGCGGAGGAAGCCAAGGCCGCACGCAAGAAGAACAAGAAGGGCGACGTGTGGAGCGCCTTCGCGGGCGCGGAGTTCCTTGAGGCCGTGTACGAGGTGGATCAGTCACCCATTGGCAAGACGACGCGCTCGACGCCGGCGACGTACGTCGGCGTGCTCGACGAAATCCGCGCACTTTTCGCCCAGTTGCCGCTCTCGCGTATCCGTGGGTACAACAACGGGCGGTTCTCCTTCAACAACGCCGGCGGCCGGTGCGAGAGCTGCGAGGGACAAGGCGTCATCAAACACGAGATGAGTTTCCTGCCGACGAGCTACGTCCCGTGCGAGGACTGCGGCGGGCTGCGCTACAACGCGCAGACCTTGGAGGTGCTCTACAACGACAAGAACATCGGCCAGGTCTTGCAACTCACCATCGAGCAAGCGGCGGAATTCTTCGCGCCGGTGACGAAAATCGCGCGCCCGCTCAAGCTGTTGACGCAGACGGGGCTGGGTTATCTGCGGCTGGGTCAGCCGAGTCCGACGCTTTCCGGCGGCGAGGCGCAGCGCATGAAGCTCGTCACCGAGTTGACGCGCGGCGTCGGCAACACCGAGAACGCCAAGCTACGCCAGCGTCGTGCCACCAAGTCCACCCTATACCTCTTAGAGGAACCCACGGTCGGGTTGCACATGGCCGATGTGGAACAACTCCTCAAAGTGCTGCATCGCTTGGTTGACGAGGGGAACACGGTCGTCGTGATCGAGCACCATCTCAGCGTGATCGCGGAGGCGGACTACCTCGTAGATATCGGTCCGGAGGCGGGCGAAGAGGGCGGGCAGTTGGTTGCCAGCGGGACGCCCGAACAAATCGCCAAGCACAAGGTCAGCCGCATCGCGCCGTTCCTGCGCGAGACGTTGAAGAAGGTGCGTAACGGGAAGAACTAGCTTTCCGCCGCGTCCGTCCGTGCAGCGTCGTGACCATCTAGAGAATGCCGCGGAGAGGCATCCCCCTACCTTGTAGGACGACCGGCAGCTTGTGCTGCCGGCTTCCGCTTCTCTTCGGGTCGATGTCCGGCGAGAAGCAGGTAGGCGGGTTGGGAGCCGGCGGTTTCAAGGATAGGTTGCGAGGGCGCAAAGGGTTCCAGCAGGTTGCCGAACTCGGCACGGGCGTTTTCGCTGACGACCACGGCGTCGAGTTTGCCGGTGCTCCAGCGTTGGATAGCTTCTGCTGGGGTCAGGAAAATGGGCTGACGTAGGTAAACGAGCATCGTCTCGTCGGTTTCTTGCGAGGCTTTGGCGGTGACGAGACTGACCTGTTTGCCAGCCTCGGTGCTCCGGACATGAGCGGCGAAGCTGGCGCGGGCGTGTTCGTGCGACCCATACGTGTGCGCGATGTAGTAGACGACCGACCCGAGTCCAAGTAACACGGCCAACATGGTCGTACGGTAAGCCCATGCCCATGGCCAACGCGGCACCGTCGGCACGGCCACGGGGGACGGTGGCGGCAGAGGCGAGGGTGTGAAGCCGAACGAGGCCGGAGCGGGGGGAACGAAGGCGGCGGGTAACGGCTCCGAACGCGACGCGCGGGCGAGCAGCGCGACGGTCACAAGAGCCAGCGGCGGCACGACGGGAAAAATGCGGTCGGTGCGCTTGGAAGGCACCAGCGACATCAGCACGAATCC
>CAXTQD010000179.1:5859-8168 GCA_964246175.1 uncultured Chthoniobacterales bacterium
CAGCCCAGCAGCCCAGCCAAAGCGTGCCGGGTTCGCGGCAAAGGGCACTCCACAGCCAACGCGCGCGGAACGTGATGGCGAGCAGGAGCACATCCCAAGGCAGCCATTGTTTGGAGAGTTGGAAGAAATAGAACCACGCCGGCTGGTTGTGGTGCACGGCGTGTTCCCCTACGGTGAACCGTCCCAAGAATTCTTTCCCGACCACCTCTGCGTAAAATCTTGGTACGCTCCCCATCCCCCAGAGAACCCACAACAAGAACGGTACGAGCGGCAACACCCAATGCCACCAGCCGCCCCACAGCAGAGTCCAGTTCTCGCCACGCCGTCGGCTAACCCAGGAATGCACCACCATCCCGGGCAGCAGGAACGCGTACACGACGGGACCTTTCGTCATCATCGCCGCGACCAGCAGCCAGAACACCGCTCGGCGTGAAGCAGTTGTCCACGGCCCCTGGCCACCGTCGCGCGCGTGGTGCCAGACGATCAGCCCAACGGCCGCGATGAAGAACGTCAGCGGCATGTCAGTGCGTACGAGCGTCGCCAGCCTTGGGGCCAGGAGGTTGAACCCGTATGCGGCCACCGCCACGGTCCCGCCGCGCGCAGGCCAGAGCGCCTCGCCCGCTCGCCACATCAGATAGACCAATCCGAGTGCCGCGACGAACGACGGCAGCCGCCAAGCAAGGTCCCAGTTGCTGAACGGCAGGATGTACACGCCCGCCGACATCCAGCCGACGAGCGGCGGCTTGGTGGCGACCGCCCGGCCGCCAGGCGTGTGCTGGAACCACCAATGACCGGATTGGATCATCTCCAGCGACACGTTGGCCTGCTTGGCTTGGTCGAGATTGTCCAGCCGCCACGGGAGGTTGCATAGCGCGAAGCATAGCACCAGCAGCCACACCACCCGCCATTCCCACGTGGACAGGACGCGACGCGGCGCGGCGGGGATCACGGCGGGTTCGGACATTCCACGCCACAAAAGGGCGGAAAACGCAAAATGCAACCGTGGGATGGCGGCGGGAACCACTGTTGCGGTGCCGCGGGCGGCGTCGCGGGTTGCCATGCTGCTTTGGCAGCGTTGCGGTGTCGCCTGCGGCGAGGTTGGCAGAAAGAACTCTGCCTTCCGGCAACGCGCCCGCAGGGCACACCGCAACGTGGCTTCAGCCACACCACAATCCGCAACGCCGCACAACGGCATCGCAGCAGCACCTTCAGCGCCCCGTTGCCATTTTGCGTTTTGCCTTCATCTTTCCCCCGTGCCGACCCTCCTGGCTTATTACATCCACCAGCTCAGCCCGTTCATCGTGCAGTTCAACGGCCGCTTCGGGCTGCACTGGTACGGGTTTGCGTACGTGCTGTCGTTCTTCGTCGGCTACCAACTCTACCGAGGGCTCGCCGCGCGCGGGTACGGCGAGATGTCGCCGGAAAAGGTCGCCGATTTCATCACGTACGCGGCCGTCTTCGGCGTGATGCTCGGCGGGCGGCTGGGCTGGATTCTCTTCTACGGATGGGGCACCGTGCGCGCGAATCCGCTCGACGCCTTCAAGCTCTGGGAGGGCGGCATGTCCAGCCACGGCGGCATCCTGGGATTGGTGATCTTCACCTACGTGTACGCACGAAAGAACGGCTACAGTTGGCCCGGGGTGGGGGATAACCTCGTCGTCGTCGCGCCGGTCGGCATCTTCCTCGTGCGCTTGGCGAACTTCGTGAACGGCGAGTTGTGGGGACGTGTCATCGACTCGCCAAACCCACCACCGTGGGCGATGCGGTTCCCGAAGGAATACGAAGGCACGGAAGCCGCCGCGCTCGTCGAACGCGCTTACCAACACGACCCGCAGGCGCTCGACATCCTCTCGCGCATCCTACCGCTGCGCCACCCGTCGCAAATCTACGAGGCGCTGCTGGAAGGCGCGGTATTGTTCACGACCTTGTGGATCGTGCGGACGCGCTTCCGCTCACCGGTGGGGATGCTCACGGGCATCTTTTTGGCGGGTTATGCGATGCTGCGCATCATCGGCGAGCAGTTCCGCGAACCTGATGCGGGTATCGGCTACCAGTGGGGCATGACCCGCGGGCAGCTTTTGTCGTTGTTCTTCATCCTGTTGGGTGCGGCGTTCATCGTGTACTCGTTGCGCACGCGCCGCTACCAATTGCCCGGGATGCGACCGGCGATCGCCGCCGTGCCCGTTGAGGAACCGGCCGCTGCCCGACGATGATGCCGTTTGCCGCGGTGCTGCTCGCCGGGGGGCAAAGCCGCCGGATGGGGCGCGACAAGGCGTTGCTCGAACTGCCTGACGGCCGCCGGCTCTGGG
>CAXTQD010000179.1:8178-10373 GCA_964246175.1 uncultured Chthoniobacterales bacterium
GAAGTGCTCGGTGCGTTGGAGCCTACCGAGCGGTTCGTGTCCGGTTGTTGGCGCGAAGGTTTTCCGGCCGGTTTGCCGTGGCTCGCGGACGATTTCTCTGGCTGCGGTCCGCTGGCGGGCATCGCGGCGGCACTCGCCAAAATGCGCACACCGCGATTGATTGTGCTGGCCGTGGACCTGCCCGCGATGACCACCAGTTTTCTGCATGGATTGTTGCAAGAAGGCGGTCCAACCGGCGTGGTGCCGCGACGGACGGACGGCTTCTTCGAACCGCTGGCGGCCGTGTACCCGAAGCCAGCAACTGGGATGGCGGAAGAACGACTACAAGCCGGAGTACTTGCCTTGCAGCCGTTCGTTCGTTCATTGGTCGCCGATGGTCTGGCAACAGCCCGGCTCATCATGCAAGCCGAGACGGGATTATTCGTGAACTGGAACCATCCCGATGACCTCGCGTCCTAGTACGACGCTACGTCTTCGGGCTATCCGCCGCCGCTGGTGTAGCCAGCGGGGCAGGCGTCGTGGCAGCCGGGCTCGCAGCCGGCGCGGCGGGTGCCGTTGCGCTGGTGCTCACGAACAACGGCTGCGACTTGACCACCGTCTTGTAAACGCCCCAAGTCAACGGGACGGCGACCATTGCCCAATAGATAATTGCTTGCAGTACACTGCTGCCGGCGGGGGAGGAATCCTGAGCCATAGAGAATTGTGGTGGGGTTAGGCTTCAGCGCGCGGTTGGCGAGTAGGGAGTTGCTTGGCTCGCGGGTACACTCGGGGCCGGGTCAGTGTCGGCATCGCGGTAGTAGAACTGCTCGGCCACCGGGCGAATGGACAGGTTGCAGATCAACCCGACAACGAGCAACCCGGCCATGAGGTACATGGTCGTCGAGTAAACGTCCACGCCTTTGAGACCCACGGCAATCTTGTGGTCACGGATGAGGTTGACCAGGAGCGGCCCGAGCACACCCGCCACCGACCACGCGGTCAGCAGACGACCGTGGATGGCGCCGACGTTCATCGTGCCGAAAAGGTCCTTCAGGTACGCCGGCACCGTGGCGAAGCCGCCGCCGTACATGCTGATGATGATCGCCGTAACACCCACGAACAGGACGACGTTGCCCGACTTGCCGGCGTAGGGGATCAGGCAGTACAACGCCGCACCAAGCAGCAGATAGATGATGTACACGCCCTTGCGTCCGATGAAGTCACTCGTGGACGACCACACGAAGCGACCCGCCATGTTGAAGAGGCTCAACAGGGCGACGTACCCGCCCGCCGCCGCGGCGGTCACCTTGCCAGCGAACATTTCCTGGATCATTGGCGAAGCGTGTTCAAGGATGCCGATGCCAGCCGTCACGTTGAAGCACAGGACGACCCACAGGAACCAGAACTGCGGCGTACGCCACGCCTGTTCGAGGGCGACCTGTCGAGTGGTGATGAGTGCGCTCTTGCGGGCGTGCGCTGGGTCGTAGCCGGTCGGTTTCCAGTTGTCCGCTGGCACCCGTGCGATTAACGCACCGAAAAGGGCGAAGAGCAGGTAGATACCGCCCATGAACAGGAAGGTCGGCGCGACGCCGATGTCAGTGATGACACCCGCCGCGTTCTTGCTGAGACCCTGGAAATGATCCATGAGCGTCGTGGCGAGGTTTGATCCGACGAACGCGCCGCCGCCGAAGCCCATGATCGCTAACCCTGTCGCCATGCCGGGACGGTCAGGGAACCACTTCACCAGAGTCGAAACCGGCGCGATATAACCCAGCCCGAGACCGATACCGCCGACCACCCCGTAGCCGAGATAGATGAGCCAAAGCTGGTGCAGATGGACACCCAGCGCACCAATGGCGAAGCCGCCGCCAAAGCACAGGCCGGAAGCGATCATCGTCTTGCGCGGGCCGGAGCGTTCCACCCACTTGCCAAAGATCGCCGCCGACGCGCCTAAGAACACGATGGCGATGCTAAAAATCCAGGTAATCGGCGTCTGGTCCCAATCCCCATCGATGTGCTTCGTGACGCCGAGCACCTTGGTCAGCGGCAGCTTGAACACGCTGAACGAGTACACCTGCCCGATGGCGAGATGGATGGCGAGGGCGGCGGGAGGCACCAGCCAGCGGTTGTAACCGGGTGGAGCAACGATGGCTTCACGGTCGAGGAACGACATAGGGGGGAGGAAGGTTAGACTGAAGGGTTGTTTCTGCGGGTGA
>CAXTQD010000180.1:0-6120 GCA_964246175.1 uncultured Chthoniobacterales bacterium
GGCGTGAAGCGGCCGGTTGGTGGGTTTTCGCGGCGTGCGGGGCCGGGCCGCGGTCGGGGCGGCGAGGACCTTTGGTGGCGCGTGCGGGGTGCCCCTTCGCAGGCGCGGCGGGATTAGGTGTCGACCGGAAGCGGTCGAGGATTTTACGGAACATGAGAGTCGCTAATCTCTCACGGATCGGCTCTTCAGGCAAAAAGGGTGATCTCTATGGCCTAGGCACCCAGCCGGCGTCCGAGAGCTTCTGCATCTGCGCTGCGCCCCACTTGGCGGCGGCGGCATCCTCCTCGGACGAGATTTTAGACCGTAGGGTGTCGTCGTTCTTGCTGGCCACTAAGAACTTGTCGGTCCACTCCTTGACCTTGGCGTCGTCCTTAGCCTTCACGGCGGTCAGGAGGCCATCCAGGATGTCTGACAGTTGTTGGAAGTACGCCGCGACCGCTGGGTCTTTGAACTTCGGCGGGTTGTCCGCGCGCAACGGTGCGGCGAAAGTGCCGAGCAGGAACAACACACCGGCGCACCGGACGAACAAACGGAGTGGAAGAACCATCGCACCCGGCATCCTCCACTCCTTCGCTAGGGGGCCACAAGCCAAATTCGGCCATGCGCGTGCCGCCGCGTTTGAGGCTTGCCCCGGCAACCCGGCGCTTTATCTTGCCTTTCCTGATGCCCGCCGCCCCTTCCAAAACCTACGCCCGCGCCGGCGTGGACATCGACCTTGGCAACCGGCTCAAGGGCGGACTCGGCCGCGCGCTCGCCGCTACCCACGGCCCGGAAGTGCTCGGCAAGGCGGGCGGCTTCGGCGGACTTTTCCGGGCGGATTTCAAAGGGATGCGCGAGCCCGTGCTCGTCGGCAGCATCGACGGCGTGGGCACGAAGCTCAAAATTGCCGTCGAGATCGGCCGCCACGACACCGTCGGCCAAGATCTCGTCAACCACTGCGTCAATGACATCGCCGTGCTCGGCGCGCGCCCCCTGTTCTTCCTCGACTACATCGGCACCGGCAAGCTGGAGCCGGCGGTCTTCAAGAAGCTCCTCGCTGGCTTGTCCAAAGCCTGCGCGGCGGCCGGCTGCGCGCTCATCGGGGGTGAAACGGCGCAGATGCCCGGCATCTACCAGGGCAAAGACTACGACCTCGCCGGCACGATTGTCGGTGTCGTGGACAAAAAGAAAATAATCGACGGCCGCCGCATCAAGCCCGGTGTCGTCGTGCTCGGCCTCGCCGCCGACGGGCTGCACACCAACGGCTATTCACTCGCGCGCGACATTCTGTTCAACAAGATGGGCCTCACCCTCGACGCTCGCCTGCCCGGTTTGAAGAAGGGACTCGGCGAGGAACTCCTGCGCGTTCATCCCAATTACCAGCCGCGGATGGCCGCACTGCCCGAAGGCGTGCTGAAGGGGGCCGCGCACATCACCGGCGGCGGCCTCATCGACAACCTACCGCGCGTGCTGCCCGACACCTGCGACGCTGTCATCAACACCGCCTTGTGGAAGATTCCGCGCCTCTGCCAGATCTTGCAAGAAGGCGGCGCGGTGCCAAAAGATGAGATGTTCCAGGTGTTCAACATGGGCATCGGCATGGCGCTCGTCGTCACCGAAAAAGACGCTGCTGACACCCTCTCTGCGCTGGGCAAGGGAGCGTTCCGCATCGGCCGCATTGAACGCGGCGCGGGCCGCACCCGGCTGCAATGAAAGCCCTCCACGAACACCTCGACGCCGGCGTTGCCAGCCTGCACACGCTGACCCATGGCGGCAGGGACACGCTGTGG
Source organism: uncultured Chthoniobacterales bacterium (assembly GCA_964246175.1). Taxonomy (GTDB): domain Bacteria; phylum Verrucomicrobiota; class Verrucomicrobiia; order Chthoniobacterales; family SZAS-18; genus CAHJWO01. Next base: position 1,770 of record CAXTQD010000180.1, read on the forward strand.
ATCGTCAGCCTAGGCGCGGCGCTCGGCGCGCTGACGGCCGTCGGCGGCGTGGCAGCGTTGCGATACTTCGTGCGCCCGCCGACCAAGGAACGCATCCCCGAGACGATCTCGCCCGAGAAGTTCGCCACGCGCGCCTTCCAGACCAGCCGCGGGCAGATGTTCTACCACGAAGGTGGGTCGGGCGCTGGGCCGACGCTCGTTTTCATCCACAACGTCGGCGTGGGTGCTTCGGCCTACCAGTGGTCGAAGATTTATCCGACGTTCGCGGATGGCCACCGCGTCGTCGCCGTCGATCTGCTGGGCTTCGGCGAATCCGAGCGCCCCAAGGCCATGTTGAACGCGCACGACTACGCCGAGAGCCTCGCCGAGTTTGTCGGCGGCGTGTGCGGCGAAGAGGCGCAGCGCCCGGTAATCGTCGCGCGTGGGCTCGGAGCCGGATTCGTCGCGCTGATGGCCGCGCTACATCCCGACCTCGCCAGCCAACTCCTGCTGTGGATGCCCGCCGGCCGGGCAAGCGTCCCGCTGTGGCTCAACCTCGCCAGCCGCGTGCCCAACCTCAACAGGTATGTCTACCGCAACAAACTCGCGCGCCGGGCGACGATCCGCGCGCGGTTCGAGGCGCGGGGGGCCTTCGTGGACCCGGCGGCGGTGACGCAGGAGAGCGTGGACATTCATGCGATCTGCGCGCAGCAGTACCAAGCGCACTACGCGATCTTCCGCTTGTTCCAGGGCAAGATGGGCTTCGACCTCGCCGCGCGCTTCCCTGAGGTGACCGTGCCCACGACTCTCCTGTGGCCGGGCCGGCTGGCGGGTGGGGCAGCGTTCGCGGCGACCGAGCGGCTGGTGAGGTCCAATCCGGCTTGCACGTTGCGCGTTGTGCCCGACGCGGGACCCTACGCTCCCCTTGAAGCGCCTGGCAGCCTCGTCGAAGCGCTCAACGAGGAACTCCACGCCGCACCGATGGTGGGTTGAGGGAAGCAAGATGCGGCGTCTGTTTGCCTGCTTTGCTGTTCTCCTCTGTGGCCTGCGATCGTGTGCAGAAGCGGAAGAGCCTCCCTGGCGCGCGCTGGTCGCTTCCGGCCAGTTGGTCGAGGTTGCCAAGATCGACCCCACGATCAAGATTGAGATGCGCTACGCGACGACCCACAATTGCGTCGGCGCGGCCATCTACCCCGCAGACCTGCCGTGCCTGATCCGACCCGAGATCGCCCTGCGCCTCAAGGCCGCGCAACAATACTTACGCTCTTGGAACTACGGCCTCAAAATTTGGGATGCCTACCGTCCCGAGGAAGCCCAGCGTGCCCTCTGGCAGAAGTGGGCCAAGCACGGCTACGTCGCGGACCCCGGCGACGGCCGCGGCTCCTTGCACACGTGGGGGTTAGCCGTGGATGTGACGCTCGTGGACCGCTTCGGCAACGACGTGGCGATGCCGAGTGATTTCGACGTGTTCACCAAAGACGCCAGCGGCATCTACCGCGGCGACAACACCACGATCCACGACAACCTGCGCATGCTGCACCGAGCCATGTTTGGGTCGGGATTCCAGGGGCTCTCTACCGAATGGTGGCACTTCGCCGCACGCGGGTGGGCGAGTTCCGACCGCCTGACAACCGGGCCTGATCGTATGCCGTCGTCTGCCGCCGCGACGCCACGAGCCGCCACGCCCCCTCCACCAACGCCGGTAGCGCCCCCTCCCGCACCGCCAGCAAATTGACTAACATCACCGGATGCCCACGGTAGTGGTCCGTCGTGTAGAACGTGTCCGGCTCCGCGGCAAATGGCTCTGTGCGTCGTACCGGGTCCACCTTGAGCACGAGCGTCTCGCCGTCCTCGCGTAAGCGCCCGAGCAACGCGCGCCCCACGTGCAACGACGACATGCCGTACACGTTGCCTTCCACGACGCCGGGCAACGCCAGCGCGAGGTGATGGACAGCGTCGCAGGTCGCGGGCATGTGAGAAGCGCACTAGGGGATGTTCACGCGTTCCAGCAAACGGCCGATGGGATACACGTTGAGCCGGTCGTCGTAGAACGGCGTGCGCTCATAAAACCACTCCAGCCGCAGCCGCGCGCTGCCCGCAAAAGCCGTGTCGGTCTCCACCTTCCGCTCGAACTCCTCCCGCAGCTTCGGATCGCGCGCCATCATCTCGCGCGCCATCGCTTCCATAACGCGTTCTTCCGAGTATTCCTTCGGCTCGAAGATCGCGTCCAGGTAGCCCCACCGCAGCAGCGAATCCGGCGCGTCCGGTTCGAGCAGGTGCGTCACCACGCGCCCGCCGGGTTGGTTGAGATAAACAACCACCGAGCCTGCCAGGAACGTCTCCTTCTTCCGTACCGGTGCGAACTTTGCTTCCTTGATCATGTGGTGGTTCTCGAATGGCTTCGGTTGCCATTCCACATGCTCGAACTTGTACGTCTCGACCTCGCACGTCAGCGGCTTGTCCAACGTCGTGGACGCTAACCCGTGTGCGCGCAGTCGGTCGATCACCACCGTCCACGCCGCCGGGATCACGTAACCTACCGGTGGGCAAACCTCCCGCGCCGTCTGCACGTCGTTGTAGAATGGCACCGTGAACGTCACGGGCTTCGTCGGGTTGTACTGCGTCCACACGCTGCCCGACACCTCGCTCAACGTCCGCTTGGCTTCGACCCCCAAAAACTCGAACGGCACGCTGCCCGGCCCGAGCTTGAAATCCACCGGCATGCGCCGCGCTGGGTCGTACGCCGCCTCCCCCGCCGCCACGGTGTCGCGGTCGGCTGCTTCCGTCGCGGTGCGCAGTTTGCCCGGGTGATCCTTGAACTCCGTCAGCACTGCTTTGAGCAGGTCATACGTCGCCACGACACGCGTGCGGTAGTCCTTGAGCATGTGCGTTTCTACAAGCAGCGCGCAACGATTCCACAACGCGACGTAGCCCGTGGACAGCCGGGGCGAGGCCACGCCGTCCACGAAGCCATCCTCGGGTCGGTCGCTGGTTTTCAGCACGAGGTACGGTGCGATCTTGTGACCTTCCTGCGTGAGCGTGGGAAAGATGCGTTTGTCGAACGCCTCGGCCTGCCACGCGACGACGCTGGGTGCTTCGTTGGCGTGCCGTTCAAGGGTGTAAGTAATGTCGTACTGGTAGTCCGCGCCGTCGGTGTTGTGCAAGTCGATAAACAGGTCCGGCATCCAACGGTGGAAGAGACCTAACATCGCGCGCATTTCCGGCGCGTCGGCCTTGAGCCAGTCGCGGTTGAGGTTGTAATTCTGTGCGGTGGTGCGCCACCCCATCTCCTCAGGGCCGTTCTGGTTGATGCGACCATAGGGGCTGAACCGCTCGTGCCCATCGACGCTGTGGATCGGCACGAAGAGCAGGATCGCGTGGTCGAGGAGTCCGTTCGTCTTGTATTCCTCCTTGATGAGCAGGTCCCGGATCAGCGCAAGTCCCGCGTCCTTGCCTTCACACTCGCCCGAGTGGATGCAGGCGTTGACGAGCACGATCTCCTTGCCTGTCACGCGCGCCGCTTCGGGAGTGAAAGCCTTGTCCGAAGACACGACCAACGCAACGATCTCGCGGCCCTCCGGACTGTGGCCGAGTTCCTCGACGTGGACGAGGGACGACCCTGCCGCGAGCCGCCTGCAATATGCCATTGTCTCGTCGTAGCGCGAAGTCTCGCGGTAGTCGGTGGCTTCGGCGCGGGTACGCCAATCTTCCTGGGCCTGTGTGTTCGGCATGAGGCACAGATAGCCGCAGGCCAGTGGGAGCGCGAGGCAGATTCGCAGGTTCATGAGGTCGAAAAACCTATTGCGAGGGTCCGCTCGCCGCACCCGCAGCTGGCGTAGGCATGGGGCCGAACGTGATTTGTTGGAACGGGTGCCAATCCAGAGCGTTTTCCTTCCAGCCCTGCACGGAGGGTTGCACAAGGTAGTTCTTGTTGCGGTAGTAGAGCGGGATCACGGGCAATTGCTCGATTAGCGCGGCGTCCATCGTTTGCAGTTGGATTTCGCGCAGAGTGTCGTCGGGAGCCTGGGCCGCCGCGTCGAACGCTTCGTCGTAGCCTTTGGAAACCCAGCCGGCGTCGTTGTTGGGCGAGTCTCCTTTGAAAAGCTGGAACATGTCCACCGGATCGTTGACCGACGGACTCCAGCCGTCGAAGAGCAGCTGGAAGTTCTTGGTGCGGATCGTGTCGAGCCAGACTTTTTCCTCCTGTGCGACAAGGTCCACGTGCACGCCGAGTTCCTTTTGCCACATGGCTTGAAGCGCCTCGACCATCGCCTGTTCGCCGGGATGCGCGCCGGTGAAGACCAGCTCGGTTTTCGGGAAGCTCGCTCCGCCCGCGAACCCCGCCGCCGCCAAAGCCGCACGCGCCTTGTCG
>CAXTQD010000180.1:6130-9957 GCA_964246175.1 uncultured Chthoniobacterales bacterium
CGACTGGTAGCCAGCCCCGTTGTTCATCGAGCCGCTGCCGGGAACGCTCAGGCTGTCGGCGGGACGGCTGCCGTCGCGCAGCACGGCCTGGACGAGTAGTTTACGGTCAACCGTCCACGCGAATGCTTGCCGTACGTGCACGTCGTTAAAGGGAGCCTTGCTGACGTTGAACGTGACGTAGATCGTCGTTAGGAGCGAGTCGGCTTTGAGGAGAGGAGATTTCTGCTTACGGTAGTCGTCGAGCTTGGCGGCGGGGACGCCGTGCGTGACGTGCAAGAGGCCGCCGCGGAAGTTGCGCTCCTCAGTGTCGACATTGTCGTCGGGGTGGAAGACAATCCCTTTGAGCGCGACGTGCGCGGCGTCGCGGTAATTGGAGTTTTTCTCGACAATGATGGCGTCGTTGACGCGCCATTCCTTGAGCTTGAACGGGCCGTTGGTGACCATGACCCCCGGATGGGTCCATGCGCCGTCGCGTTTCAAACGGGCGTCGAGCTTGTCGATGCTCGCGCGGTGCAAGGGATAGAAGGGGCTGTTGGCGAACAAGCCGAGCAGGTAGGGCGTACGGGCGTTGAGCGTGATCTCAAACGTCAGCGTGTCCGGCGCGCGCAGGCCGACCGTGGCGAGATCGTGGGTGCGACCTTCGCGGAAATCCTGCCAACCTACTACAGGGTCAAGATAGTTCGCCTGTTCCGCGGCGAGTGCGGGCTCGGCCAGACGCTGGAAGCTGTAGAGGAAGTCGTCGGAGGTAAGCGGGTCGCCGTTGCTCCACTTGAGGTCCTTGCGCAGGTGGAAGGTGTACATCTTGCCGTCCGGCGAAACGTCCCAGCGCTCTGCCGCACCGGGTAGGACCTCGTGGGCGTCGGCGGAGTAGTTCACCAATCCTTCGTAGAGCGCAACGAGGATGTGGGTTTCAGTGGTGCTGTTGGCGATGGTAGGGTCGAGGCCGCGGGGTTCGGAGGCGTTGCCGATGTGCAAAATGCCCTCACGGTTACCGGCCTCGACGGGCGTTTCGTTTTTGCGGCAGGCGGTAAGCGAGGCGAGAGCGAGAAGGAAGCCGAGGCGGCGGAGGATTTTCATGGTTTGCCGGGCGCGAGCGTGACGCCAGTGAGCAGATGCCAGCCGAGCAGATTATCCTGCCAGCCGCGGACAGAGGGTTGCACGAGGTAGTTCTGGTTTTCGTGGAAAAGCGGGATGAGCGGAACCTGCTCGACGAGCAGTGCGTCGGCGTTTTGCAGGTGCGTCCAGCGTTCGGCGTCGGTGGCGGACTGGCCGGCGGCGGCGTACTCGCGGTTGTAGTCGGGCGAGGACCAATTGGAGTCGTTGAGCGGAGAGCCCCCGACGAAAAGCTGGAGCAGCGCGACGGGGTCGTTGATGTCGGACCAGGACATCAGGAGGAGTTGGTAGTTCTTGGTCTGACGGGTGTCGATCCAGACTTTTTCCTCTTGTGGGACGAGTTCGACGCGCAGGCCGAGTTCGCGTTCCCACATGGCCTGCATCGCCTCGCAGAGCGGCTGGTCACCCTGCTTGGAAGGCGCGAAGGTCAACGCGACATGCGGCGTGTCAGCCGGCAGATGCGCGGTGGGTTCATGCCGGAGACGCTCACGTGGAGTGTAACCCGGATCCGGGCCACTGCCGGGCACGCACAGGCTGTCGGCCACGCGGCTGCCGTCGCGGCGCACATCGCGCACAAGGGCTTGGCGGTCCAAGGCATGCGCGAAGGCGACGCGCACCGCCGCGTCGTTGAAAGGCGGTTTGGTGACATTGACGAGGATGAACTTCGTGGACGCCAGCGGGTCAGCGTGCAGGAGCGGCGAGTTTTGCTGGCGGTAGTCTTGGAGGCGAGAAGCGGGCACGGAGCGGGTGGCGTGCAGAAGGCCGCCGCGGAAGTTGCGCTCCTCCACGCCCGGGTCGTCAGTGGGATGGAAGACGGCCCCATGGAGCGAGACGTTGGCGGCGTTCCAGTAGCGCGGGTTTTTCTCGACGGTCAAGGAGTTGTTGACGCGCCATTCCTTGAGTGTGAACGGACCGTTGCCGACGAGGTTGCCGGGCCGCGTCCACTCGCCGCCGCGGCGCAGGTAGGCGTCGTACTTCTCCAAGCTCGCGCGGTGAACCGGGTAGAAAGGATTTTGTGCGATGAGCGTCAGCCAGAAGGGAGTGCGTTCCTTCAGCGTGATCTCGAAGGTCTGCGCATCCGGTGCGCGGAGACCAACCGTGGCGAGGTCGGTAGTTTTGCCTTCGTTGTAGTCCTGTGCACCGGCGACCCAATTCACATACACGGCCATCTCGGAGGCGAGCTTCGGTTCGACGATCCGCCGGAAGCTGTAGAGGAAGTCGTCGGCGGTGAGCGCGTCGCCGTTGCTCCACTTCAATCCCTGGCGCAGATGGAAGGTGTAGACCTTGCCGTCCGGCGAGATTTCCCAACGCTCCGCCGCACCGGGCTGAATCGTCTTGCCGTCGGGCGCGAAGATGACCAAACCCTCGAAGAGTGCGCTGAGGATGTTTGCCTCCGTGACGCTCGTGGCGGTGTGCGGGTCGAGATCGCGCGGCTCCGCGCCGTTGCCAAGTTGGATGACGCCTTCACGATTGCCGATCTCGACGGGCGTTTCATGTTTCCGGCAGCCTGCAAGTACACAAAGCGAGCAGACGATCAGTAACAGGAAGCGCATGTTAGTCGAAGGATAGAAATGTCTAGCGTCCGTTGCGCCAAGTGGAAGCGAGATAATGTTCGCAAGCCTGCCAAAGCACCGGCCTTAATCGTTGGGCGAGCGCTTCGTTGGCATAGCCAACCCACGCGACGGGCCAGGTCGTGTCGAGCGGCGCGTCGAGTGGCCGGCCGTCGGGAGCTTCGAGCACGCCACCAGCCTCGGTGAGCAACAGGCCCGTGCAAATGTCGTAGGGATGGCACGTCAACGCGACCTTGTAGCCCAGCGACGACAACACCAGCGGGCGCAGGTCGCCGACCATGCGGTCGTGGCCGGTGAGGAGTTCGTAAATCTGCCCGCCGGTGGAGAGGTATTGATCGTCGAAGATGTGCGCCGTCGCCCCGCGTCCGTGGCCGTGCAGCCGGTCCCAGACGGCCTCCTCGATCTGCGCGGTGAGCGCCTTGCCCTCGGGGAAAAACTTGGCGAACGAAGCGAACCCATGCTGGAAATCTGTCGCGCGCGAGGGTCGGACGGTGAGCGGACGCCGTTCGCCGGTGAGCACGTTGACGCTCTGCGCGACGATCCCGGCCGGACCACGCCCACGCACGGCGCTGAGTTGGTCGGCACGCCACTGCTTGGTGGTGGGCAGTTCGGTCATGGCGGCGGCGGTGAGGTCGCGCAGACCCGTGCCGGGACCACGCTGCGGCGCGAGCGCGGCCAGTGCCCACGCGGCGCGCTTGTCGTACATCAGTCCGCGCGTGCCGTCGATGGGATCGACGATGAGCTTGAAGATCGTCTGCGCGACGGGCGTGCCGCGCGGGAACGTCAGCATCTCGCCGTTCTCGCCCGCGCCTTCCATGACGATTTCCACCGGCCACTCCGGGGGCCAGGACACGCGCATCCAACCCAGGACCGTCCCTTCGCTCACCTGGTCGACGGCGTAGATCGTGTCGGCGGCGGTGACGGCGGCCACGCCCGCGAGCTGGTCGGCGGTCTGGGCCTTGCGCGCGGCGAGCACGGCGTCGCGCACCGCGTCGCCGAGACCGCAGAGCAACGCGCGGGCGCGTTCCCAGTCATCGGGCATGAAGGGCGCAGCCATCGGCGAGGGAGTCAGAGCAGGAGCTTGAGCAGCGGCGCGGCCTTGGGCGGCAGTTCGATGGGTTTGCCCTCCAGAAACTCTTGCAG
>CAXTQD010000180.1:9967-10373 GCA_964246175.1 uncultured Chthoniobacterales bacterium
AACCCAACACCGTGCCCTCGCTGACCTTGTCGATGACGTAAATCGTATCGGCCGCCGTCACGGCAGCGATACCGGACAGCGCCTCGCTCTCGTGCGTGCTGCGGGCGGCGAGCACGGCGTTGCGGATCGCGTCGCCCAGGCCGCAGAGCAGCGCGCGGGCGCGTTCCCAGTCATAGGCGGTGAAAGGAGCGGCAGCCATCCTTCAGAGCAGCAGCTTGAGCAGCGGCGCGGCTTTGGGCGGCAGTTCGATGGGCTTGCCTTCCACGAACTCGCGCAGCACGACCTCCAGCCACTCGCGCGAGGCGCTGACCTTGTCCACGCGCAGCGTCGGCTTGTCCACCGGGCCGCTGATCTCGTAGCCGTCGAGCGTCAGCTTAATGGGGGTATCCTCTCCCTTGAGCAGGAG
>CAXTQD010000181.1:0-8453 GCA_964246175.1 uncultured Chthoniobacterales bacterium
CCTGCTCCTCAAGGAACCGCTGGCTCAAAAACGTGCGGACGAACTTCTGTCCACTTACTTAGCCTCGGTCGCGTGGTGCAAGGCGTGCTCGTGGTGGCCGCGGGCGGTGTGCGCGTGGTGAGCAGCCTTTTCGTGGTTGCCAGCGGCGTGGTGCTCGGATGCCTTCTTGTGATGAGCCGCTGCGTGGGTGTGGTGCTCAGCGGCTTTGGAGTGATGTTCGGAGGCTTTCTTGCTCATGTTCGGGGTTTTCTGGGTTTGTGAAAGCCCGCGGTGCCCCGGGGGTTTGGGTTCCGGGAACTGCCGGCGTTCTTGTGGAACGGTACACGGAAGGTTCACCCGCTGGGTAGGGGAAAGTTTTATAACTGAGCGAGAGCTTCCCGGGCTCTGACGAGGGCAAGGAGACCATCAACAAGGCGCGTGAGATGCTGCGCGCCATCGAGTTGGCCCGGCACATCGGTAGGGAGGCATGAAGGGAGTGTCGGCACCCGCCTAAGCGTTACCAATTTGGGTTGCCTTGGCCGACGATTTCTAATAGCACGGATGGTAGCGTCCATCGCAGGCCATGCCCATCTTCAGACCCACGTCGTTCCTGTCGCCCCGCCGCCTGCTCGCCGCGCTTTTGCTGACCGCGTGCTCGGTTCTACCGGGACACGCGCAGGTCGTCACGACGGTGACCACCCTGCATTCTTTCAATGCGGGCACGGACGGCGACGAGCCGGTAGGCCGGCTGACCGAGGGCAGCGACGGGAACTTCTACGGGACGACCAGTTTCAATGGTCCGGGCTATCTCGGCACGATCTTCCGGCTCACCCCCAGCGGGGTGTTCACGGTGTTGCACACTTTTGCGCTCGGTCCCGATGACTCGGCCGGCAGCGACGGCGCGCGTCCGGAGGGGGCGTTGTTCCAGACCAGTGATGGCACCTTCTACGGCACGACGGCCGGCTACATCTCCTACGACCTCGACAACGGCACCACGCCTGGCTCAATTTTCAAAATCACCCCGGACGGCACCTTCACGGTGCTTTTCAACGCCTACGGGTCGCCCAGCGGCCTCATGCAGGGGGCCGACGGCAATTTCTACGGCACCACTCCCTCCGGCACCAATCTTTTTGGCGAGGTGTTCAAGATCACCCCGGACGGCACCTTTACGACGCTCTACGAGTTCACCGACGGCAGCGACGGGGCCAATCCGACCGCGAGCCTGCTCCTGGCCAGCGACGGCAACTTCTACGGCACAACGGCGGGCTACAACCACAGCGTCGGGACGCTCACCAAGAACTACGGCACCGTCTTCCGGATCAGCCCGTCCGGCGATTTTGCCACAGTCTACCGGTTCACCGACGGAAGCGATGGCGCGTATCCTGGCACCGCGCTGGTCCAGGGCCGTGACGGTGCCCTCTACGGCACCACCCCGGGCGACGGCGGGACGCCGAAATACGGCACGATCTACAAGCTCACGTTGGACGGCGTCTTGACGACCCTGCACACCTTCACCGGCAGCATCGATGGGGCCGACGCCAACACGCTGCTCCAGGCCGGCGACGGCAACTTCTACGGCACGGCCAGCTACGGCGGCGCGAACGACCTGGGGACGATCTTCCAGATGACGCCCGACGGCACCCTCACGACGCTCTACAGCTTCACCAACGGAGGCGTCGGCGGGGAAGGCAACGCACCGCCGGCCGCCTTGATCCAGGGCAGCGACGGCAACCTCTACGGCGTAGCGAACGGAGGCGGGACGACCAACGGAGGCACGGTTTTCAAGGTGATGTTCGGCTTCGCTCCTTCGACGTTCTTCACGGGGCAGGTGTCCGTGGGCGACAACGTCTACTACCTGAGCTTCCCCGGCGGTAGTTTCTTCGGCTTCTACGCCTTTCTTTCCGACCCGCGTTACATCTACCATGTCGATCTCGGCTACGAATACGTCATCGACGCAAACGACGGGAACTCGGGAGTATACCTGTACGACTTTGCGAGCAACGGGTTTTTCTACACGAGTCCAAGCTTCCCGTTTCCCTACCTCTACGACTTCAAGCTGGGGGCGTTCTTGTACTACTATCCCGATCCCCCCAACCCCGGGCGCTACAACAAAAACGGCGTGCGCTACTTCTACGACTTCAACACGGGCCGGGTCATCTCGAAGTGATCCTCGCCGAGAGCCCAGTTACTACCATGATGAAAACTGCTTTCCGCCGCTCTTTCGCTCTGCGTGCGGCTCTCATCCTGGTGCTGGGCGGGTTCGTCGCCGCGCTGAGGACGGCGGCACAGGCGCAGGACACCGTGGCGCTGTCCACTCTCCAGAGTTTCGCCGGCACCGCGATCTCCGACCAGGCCAGCACGCTTACCCGTGGGAGCGACGGCAACTTCTACGGGACGACCAGCACGGGCGGGGACAACAACACCGGGACCGTGTTCAAGCTCGCGCCGGACGGCACGGTCACGACGCTCTACAGCTTCGCTTTCACCAACGGAAGTAGTTCCCTCACCGCCCTGACAGAGGGCAGCGACGGCGATTTTTACGGGGCGAGTTACAACGGCGGCGTGAACGGCTACGGCATGGTGTACAAGATCACCTCGGGCGGCGTTTTCACGGACCTGCACGACTTCACCGATGGTACCGATGGCAGCGGACCGTACGCCGCGCTGACCGCAAGCCGCAACGGCAATCTCTACGGCACGAACTGGGGCGGCGGCAATCCCTACAGTACGGGGGTGGTCTTCACGATCAGCCCGACGGGCGAGTTCACGGTGTTGCACCGCTTCGACGGCAGCGACGGGGGTTTTCCCGACGCGCCGCTGGTGGAAGCCAGCGACGGCAACTTCTACGGCACGACGGACGGAGCGTATGATGGGTCGGCCGGCACGATCTATCGAATTTCTACGACCGGCGTCTTCGCGGACCTCTATCATTTTGGCACCAGCGACGGCGCGGCGACGAGGGCGGCGCTCGTGGAGGGAAGCGACGGCAACTTCTACGGCACGAGCCGGGGATTTTCTGGTACCTCCAGCGACGGGGTGTACCGGGTCACGCCTTCGGGGGTGTTTACGATCCTCCACACCTTCACCGGCGGTTTGGACGGGAGTAGCCCCTCGGGTCTGGTGCCGGGCGCCGACGGCAACTTCTACGGCGCGACTTCCGAGGGCGGCATCTACGGTCGGGACGCCGGTTTCCCGCGGCCACCGGCCCGGGGCTACGGCACGATCTTCCAGATCACTCCGGCGGGCGTGTTCACCATTCTTTACAACTTCACCGGCGGCAGCGATGGCTCGAATCCGGTGGACTTGGTCCCGGACGGCAGCGGCGGTTTTTACGGCGAGACTTCGGAGACTGGCGGAGCGACAGGCGGCACTCTTTTCAAACTGACGGTTTCCTCCCATCCGAGCTTTTTCGCCGGGCAGGAATCATTCGGCAACGGCTTCTACTACCTGCAATTCCCCAACGGGAACTTCTTCGGCTACTACGGCTTCCTGGACGACCCGAACTACCTCTACCACACCGACCTAGGCTACGAGTACGTCTTCGACGCGGCCGACGGTAAAAACGGCGTGTACCTCTACGACTTCGCCAGCGGCGGCTTCTTCTACACGTCGCCGACGTTCCCGTTCCCATACCTGTACGACTTCAAGCTCCAGGCCGTGCTCTACTACTACCCGGACACAACCCGGGCTGGCCACTTCACGACGAACCCGCGCTACTTCTACAATTTTGCCACCGGGCAGATCATTGCGAAGTAGCGGCGAAGCGCGGACATTCGCCCTGTGCTCTTCGTCCTCGATAACTACGATTCGTTCACGTACAACCTCGTCCAGTACTTCGGCGAACTCGGCGCGGAGCCGGTCGTGCGTCGCAACGACGAGATCACCGTGGACGAACTCGCCGCGCTCAAACCCGCGCGCGTGTGCATCTCGCCCGGACCGGGCGAGCCGCGGGACGCCGGCATCAGCGAGGCCATCATCCGCGAGCTTGGTCCCCGCGTGCCCGTGCTCGGGGTGTGCCTCGGGCACCAAGCCATCGGCGAGGTGTTCGGCGGCGAGGTCGTGCGCGCCGGGCGATTGATGCACGGCAAGACCTCACCAATCCTGCACGACGACGACGGGGTTTTCGCGGGACTGCCGAGCCCGTTCGAAGCGACGCGGTATCACTCTCTGGTGGTCAAGCCCGACACGGTGCCGGGTTGCCTCGTGGTCAACGCGCGCACGGCCGAGGGTGAGATCATGGGGCTGCGCCATCGGGAGTTTCCTATCCACGGGGTGCAGTTCCACCCCGAGAGCATCCTCACCGCCGAGGGCAAGCGGTTGCTGGAAAACTTTTTGCGGCTGTGAAGCCGCGTCCGTGTGGCCTCCGCTACTGCTGGTCAGTCTGCGACTGCGGGCTTAAGAACCTCCTCGCACCACTGCCGGAACGTCGTCGGCGTCGTGCCTTCTGGCGTGCGTGGCTGCGCGTTGTCAAGGCCCTCGTTCTTGGCTTCCATCATTTCGCAGTAACCGTCCACGAACGCCGGAGACATGCCCATTTTGGCGATGTTTTCGCGGAACGCCGCGAACGGGATCTGTTGGTAGCGCACTGGCTTGCCCAACACCTCCGACACGATCCCCGCCTGGTCGTTGAAGGAAAGATCCTCGGGGCCGAGCACGGGAACGGTCTCCTGCCCGGTTCAGGTGTCGTTCAACAGCCAGCGGGCGGCGACGGCGGCGATGTCGCGGGTGGCGCAGGTCGGAGCCTTCCGGTCCGCGTCGATGGGGCCGAAGAACATCCCCTGGTTTTTGATCGGCCCGACTTGCCGCAGGACGTTGTCCATGAAAGACGGCATCGCCAGCGAGCGGTAGTTCACCCCGGTGCCCATGAACAGATCGTCGATTTGCAACGACGCCGTGACGAAGCCGGCGCGTTCGCTCCAGCGCGTGCCGCGGCCTAGCGCGGAAACCCCGACCACGCGCCCCACGCCGAGCCTCCGCACTGCCTCTGCGGCCGGCCGGGCGAAATCCAGGTAGTAAGCGTACATGTCCGGGGCCTGGAAATCCGCCGGCGGCAGCCAGAACAAACGGTCCGTTCCCGCGAGCGCCCGCTCGATGACGGCCGCGTCGCCGTGCGAGCCTTCGACAACCTCGATCCGCCCACGCACACCCGCGGGCAGCTTGGAGGCATCGCGCACGACCACGCGTACGGGTGCGCTGCGTTCAAGCAGAAGGTTGAGGAGTTGGCGGCCGATGTTACCAGTGGGAGTGGTCAAAACGATCATAGAAGTAAACGGTACGGTGTAGTTTACTTAATGGCAAGTCCCAAAACGACGGCGAGACGCGGCAGTCAACTGCGCGAGCACATTCTTTGGTCGGCCAAGGACGTGTTCCTGACGCAGGGCTTCGAGCGGGCGTCGATGGACGCCGTTGCTGCCCACGCGCAAACTTCCAAGCGTTCGCTGTACGCGCACTTCGAGAACAAGGAACGGCTGTTCTTGGAGGTGATCGAGTTCGTGCGCGGACTGTTGCTGGCGCGGTTGCAAACGCCCGGCGACCACGCCGCGGAGCCAGTCGAGGCGCTGACGTTGTTCTGTGGACGCTACCTGCGGGTGATGCGCTACGAGGCGACGGTGCGCATGTGCCGCGTGAGCATCGCGGAGGCGGCGCGGTTTCCGGAAGGAGCGGCGCGGTACTTCGACGTGCTCTTCACCCAGGTGCACGCCTGGCTGCGCGCGTACTTCGAGGGAACGTTCGGGCTGCCAGGGCACGCCGCCGGCGACGCGGCCGACCGGTTGCTGGGGCGGGTCCTGTACCCGGGTTTCGCGCGGGCGCTCTTCGGCATGGACCCGCTCCCGACAGAGATCGACCTCTCCGACCCGCCGCTGGAATCCGAGTTGCGTCCAGTGCGCACAGCGGTCACGGAGGTACTCGCCACATTGTCAGGACAACGGCACCCTCGGTGACGGAACCTCCCCCTCCTTACGGCTCGCTCAGGCTCTTGTCGGGCTGGTGGTAGTCGTCGAGCTTGGGCGGCAGGTCGTTGTGAGCGGTCGGCCAGTGGAACCACACGCGGAAGGTCTGCCCATCCAGCACCGCGCCGACGTAGCGTTCGCGCAACGCTTCGTCGCGGTTCTTCAGCCCGAACGCACCGGCCACAAAGTCTGCCACCACCGTCAGCCCGAAGCCCGAGCCCGTTGAGGAGACCTCCGGCTCGAAAAGCTGCGGTAGATCCTGGCCGCCGGGACCATCCTTCCGCGAGAAGCCATGCAGACGCGTCGCGTCTTCCTCGCTGACCTCGTTGGAGAGCACGAAGCGTAGCGTCTCACCCGACAGCTCGGGCACAGGGAAGACCACCATGTCCATGTGGTCGCCGGCGGCGTGGCGGGCGGCGTTGTTCGTTAGGTTATAGAAGATGCGGTCGATGGCGGCACTCTCCAGGCAGCACTCGGTCAGCGCGCCCTCGTAGCGGCAGTCGATGTGCATCTTGATCGGCCGCTGCTGCCAATTAGGCCCAACGGTGCTCTCCTGCCACTTGTCGAGCATGAGCTTCATGGCGTGGGCCTTGGGCTCACGGTCGGCGTTGCGGCGCGGCTCGTCGAGGCCGACGAGGGCGTTGCGCATGATCTTGAGGTGATCGCGCACCTGCACGAAGAGGATGTTCAGCACCTCGGCCGTGCGCGGCAGGTAGTCGAGTAGTTGCAAGCGGCCGAGAAGCGAGGAAAGCGCTCCTCCACGCAGGTCGTGCATGGCCTTGGCGAGCTTCTCACTCGGGTTCTGCTCATGGGTGGCGAGTCCGATCTCGCGTACCGCGCCGATGAATGCATCCAAATCGTCGGCCGCGGCCCACCGGTTGACCTCTTGCCATTTGGCCTCATCATCCGTGCCCGTGTTCGCGATGGCGAAGAGCAGGACAGAAAGTTTTTCATAGAGGCCGCGCAGCAATTCCTGGTCACGCGGGGCAAGTTCGTCTAACTCGACGCACAGGTCGTCGGCGAGGTAGCGCATCCGGCGGTAGTTGGGCAGACGCAGGGGCGCCAAGCTCAGGAGCAACTTGGGCACGGAGGGAGAGACGAGGGTAGACATCGATGATCGTCGCAGGATGGGACCGCCTTTGCGTCATAAGCAAATTCGCTGGCAGGGGCACGGGAGGATGCGAATTTTTGCGCCAGAACAAAAAGCGGTACGTCCTTGCGGGAAAGTGTTTTTTGATGCGCCGGGTTCGGGTCAGGCGAGCGATTAAGGCACAACCGAGTTTGCCCCGCGCCAACGGCGGCCCGCCCCCTCGCCTAATGCCAGCGATCCCTCCCGCCGCCGATCATCCTCCGGGCAAGCCCCGGCTCCTGCTGGTGGACGACGATTCGACGTTGCGGCAACTCCTCGGCGAGATGTTCTGCGCCGAGTACGACCTGACGGTGGCTCCCGATGGCGAGCGCGCTTGGGAGGCGGCACGTGGCAGGGACTTCGACTTGGTGCTCTCTGACGTGGAGATGCCGGGGGTGGACGGCATCGAGTTGACGCGCCGGCTGCGCGCGCAGCCATCCACGGCCGCCGTGCCGATCTTCCTGCTCAGCGCCAACAACCGGCCGGCTGTCGTGCTTCAGGCCCTGGAGGCGGGCGCGGATGACTTCTTGCTCAAGCCCTTCCGGCCGCAGGAACTGCTCGCCCGCACCCGGCACCGGTTGCGGCTGTGCGCGATGCGCCGCGAAATCCTCCTCGACGGACACCTGGACGGGCACAAGGGGTAGAAACGGCGAACCTCTTGGAATTGGGCCGCAGCCATGCTTACGACCCACAAGCCCCCGGCCGGCCGGGAACGTTGGCGAGCGATCTCACCGCGCCCCGCGCTGACCCTGTCGCACTTCGCGCCGCAGCAGCGCGGGTTCCGTGGGTTCATGAGCAGCCGCGACTTCGCGTCGGCGGGTGTCTACAGCACCGAGCAACCTACGACCGACAAGACGCCGCTGATCCTCGTGCCCGGCCTGGTGTCCGCGCCGCCCGACCTGCACAACCTTTACGTGCGTCTGGAGAGCGACCCCTGGGTGCGGGCACACTCCCAAATCTGGTTTTTCTACTCTCCGTCGAGCCTGCCGGTGCCGTACTCGGCGCGGCTGCTGCGCGAGGACACGGGGAAGTTCATCCACGAACTCGACCCGAACGGCACTCACCCGGCGCTGCACCGTGCCGTGCTGGTGGGGCACTCCATGGGCGGACTGCTGGGCAAGCTGGGAAGGCTCTTCGTGCGGGTGCCGGTGGCGGTGCAGGGACGCGTTCAACGCATCATTTCGTCCGACCGGCCGGCGTTGACCACAGGCACGCCGCTCAAGCCCGGGTCCAGCCTCGACTCGCTGACGCCTCGCGACCCGCTGATCGCGGCGCTGCTCGACCTGCCGATCCACGCCGGAGTGGGGGGGGGGCATCCGGTGGTCGGCAACCGCGGCCGGCCCGGGCCGCTGGAACGTTCCAGCGACGGGGTGGTGCCGTACACGAGCAGCCAC
>CAXTQD010000181.1:8463-10366 GCA_964246175.1 uncultured Chthoniobacterales bacterium
CCCGCCGGCCACGGCGGCACGCTCAAACGGCCGGAGACTGCCGCCGAGATCGACCGGATTTTGCACGCATCCGACCCGGCCACGGGCTACCGACGAGTTTACAGCCCCTGATCGCTGTCCCCTACGAAGCGCCAACGGCGCGGCTGAAATTCTGTCTGGTCATCCGTCTAGTTTGAGGATGGCGCGGGGCGCAACGCCACCGCGGCCTCGGCTGGCAGCCGCCACTTGCCGTCGTCGGCTTCGACTGTGGCTGGGCCGTAGCCGCCATAAAGCGGCAGTTCGCTCGTCCAGAGCGTTTCCCAACGCCGCCCGGCCGGCGGGGCGAGGAGCGGCTCGGGCACGGGGCCGAGCACTTCGAGCGGGCCGAAGTTGACGAGCAGGAGCCGGTCATCGTCGCCGCCGGGCGTTTCGCCGAAGAAACGCAGCACGAAACTGTCGCGCCCGAGCACCGCGCCGTCTACACCGCCGGGACGTTGTGCGGCGAAGGTCGCATCCTCGCGCCGCAAACGCAGCAGGTCGCGGTGGAGCGCGACCAGCGCCGGGTGCTTGGCGCGTTCCGAAAAATCCAGTTTGCAGCGCGTGAAAGTATCCGGTGCGAACGGGTCGGCCAACAGGGATTGGGTTTCCTCGCTGGCGAAGGACGGGAAAATCTTGAGCCCCTCCGCGCGGCCTTTGCGGATGGGATCGTGCAGGTCGCGGCCCATGTCGTTGAAGTACAGGAAAGGCGACGACGCGCCAAACTCCTGCCCCTGGAAGAGCATCGGCGTCCACGGCCCCAGAAGCAGCAGCGCGGTCATGGCGCGGTACTTGGCCGGCGAGGTCTGGAAACGCAGTCGCCGGCCGTCGCCGGTGTTGGCGATCTGGTCGTGGTTCTCGATGAACGCCACGAACGCCCACGGCCCCACGCCGAAAGAGTTCATTCCGCGCCGCTTGCGGTGAAACTCGTAATGCTGCCCCTGGTAGAGGTAGCCGTACTTCGCCGCCGAGATGTATTCCTGCGGCGTGCCGCGGTAGTCGCGGAAATACGACTCGCTGCGACCCGTCAGTGAGACGACCGCGCTGTGGTGAAAATCGTCGTTCCACAGGCCATCCAGGCCATCGCCGCCTTCCGCGGGCGGACGCACGAGCTTGGTCGCCTGTGGCTCGTTCTCGGCGATCATGATGAGTTCACGCCCCTTGGCCGCCGCACGGCACTCGCGCACGATGGCGGCGAGGATGTACTCTTCGGAGGTGTCGATGACGCTCTGGGTGGCGTCGAAGCGGAAGCCGTCGAAGTGAAACTCCTCGATCCAATAGAGCGCGTTGGTACGGAAGAACTCGCGCACGCTCGTGGCGTCATCATCGTCGAAGTTCAGCGCCTCGCCCCACTCGCATGGGTGGCGGTCGGTGAAGTAATGATTGGCGAAGGCGCGCAGGTAGTTGCCGTCCGGCCCGAAGTGGTTGTAGACCACGTCCAGGATCACGGCGACACCCGCCGCGTGGGCCGCGTCCACGAACGCCCGCAGATCGTCGGGCGTGCCGTACACGTGCGCCGGGGCGAAGAAATCGACGCCGTCGTACCCCCAATTGTGCTGGCCGGCGAACTCGTTGACCGGCATCATCTCGATGACCGTGACGCCGAGTTCGGCCAACGCGGGCAACTCGCGCGCCGCGGCGGCCCAGGTGCCTTCCGCGGTGAAGGTGCCGACGTGCAGTTCGTACATCACCTGCCCGCGCAGGGGGCGGCCCTTCCAATTGGCATCCGTCCAACGGAACGCCCCCGGGTCCACGACGGCCGAGGCGTTGTGCGGGTCGAGCGGTTGGGAGCGCGACGCCGGATCGGGGTACAGTTGCACGCCGCCGTCAATGCGGAAGCGGTACAGCGCACCCTCACCGGCCGCGGCCTCGCCGGAGAAGTATCCGT
>CAXTQD010000182.1:0-6274 GCA_964246175.1 uncultured Chthoniobacterales bacterium
TTGATGGTGCCCCAGACCAACTCACTACCCGGCTCGAAAAAGCGAAGTCACGTCAACTACTTACGATCCTCGAACACGGCAGTTACGGCGTGCTGTCACGAAGGACACTGAGTTGTCTGAAACCATCGCATTAGCGTCAGTTGCCAAGACGGTTGATACTCGCAGGCGAGACTACTCGACCATCCACTGCCGCTATCGCTTCCTGTGCGGCCGCAGAGGCCCAAAGAAGCCGCTCTGCGCCATGCCGCCCGCTTCGCGACCACACCGAGCCCCGACATCACTCGATGATCGGGAAGCGGAGAAACATCGGGTCGTGCAGGGCATGGTCGATGGCATGGCCTTCCCACCAGCACTCGGCCGTGAGTGGAACCAACATCACCCTCAGCCCCAGGTGCTCAGGTCTTGCCTAAAGACGTAGAGGCTACAGGGCGGAGCCAGATGGCGTCGAGATAGGCCAGCTCGACGACCGCGGCAAGGCCCAGCAAGAAAAGCGCGGCGGAGCCGAAACATCGAACGGCGATAAAGCCGCAGGGTCAAGTTGAGGTCTACCAACGACGATTGATCAACATTCGACTTCACCTGGCTGCTCTTCCGCGCCCCATGGCAGGCTAGACTCCACACGGTGCAAGCACCTGCTCGCCACCGCGGTAGCACCGCGCCGGTCGGCGATCAAGGGTGGCCAGACAATCCCACGTTGGCATGTGGACGGGGCATGACAAGGTATTTGCTTCGAAGCACGAGGCGCTGGGGCTCCTGAGGTGGCAAAATCGTCACATGTCCCATGTTGGATGCCTCTGCGACAAGAACACAAGATTCCCTTACCGCTTGGCATCAGCCAGGCGATTTGCCGTCACGACCTCTTCAGAAGCTGTCGCTCATCCACTAGCTAACAAACATTTCATCTATGCACCATCGGTTGTTCTCTCTCGCTAAGCGCACTGTGTCAGGTCTCTCCTTCCGCAGCGTCGCCGCAACGACTACGATCAGTGTTCTCGGTTGGGCGGTATCTGCCAGCGCCACGGTCATCACTTTTGATAATATCGCGGTGGGTAGTACCCTGAGCACACAGTATGCCAGTCAGGGTGTCACCTTTGCACCCGGTGGCGGTTCTTACACGGGCGTGGTCAACCCGCCTTCCACCAACGTCGGCTTTGCCACCAACACCGATCTGACCATCTCCAATTTTGATCCGGGGCTCGGCGAAGGGGCACCGCTCAGCGGCTTGGTGCTCCGCAGCGATGCAGGCTTTCTCATGGAAAACGGCGACCCGGTGTTTACCATGACCTTCAGCGCGCCCGTCGCTTCGTTGAGTCTCGACTTCGGTGACGTGAAGAACGCCTTCCAAGGTTCGCCCGCGATCTTCGCGCTCCAACCCGCCAGCAACGTGGCCGTCTCCATCGCGCTGTCGCCTGACACGAAGAACGGCACTGCCACGGCGGTAGGATTGCCCGTCGGCGTGACGCAGATCATCGTGGTGCCTGGTACCAGCAAAGACTTCGTGGCACTCGACAACCTCAACTACACCTTTGCTGCCGTGCCCGAGCCGACCAGCGTCGCGGCGTCATTGCTGGGACTCGCCCTGCTCGGCGTCGTTCTGAAGCGACGCCAAGCAGCGGCCTAGGCGAGCCGCTCGTCACCGTTTATCGTACCCGCAAACCCCGGACGATGTCCGGGGTTTGCTGCGTTTCTACGCTGCTCGTGCGGTGAGATTACCAACCTTCAGAAAGCCAGCCGGGCGCCGCCGAAGAAGCCGCGCCGCTCCCTGTACTGATTGATCGTCGCCCCGATCCCCGCGTCGTGCAGCAGATAGCTTTGATTAAAGAGGTTGACCACGTCGAACCGCAAAGTCAGGGATGACTGTCGCCATGGCATCGCGGTGTAGGCAACGCCCAAGTTGACGGTGTAGTGAGCGGGCAATTGGTCCGCGTTGTCGGTCTCGCCGTAGAATCCGCTGCCGAAGAGCAGGTCCGAGTGCAGCGTGACGTTCTCCGAGCGGTAAGCTGCCCCGGCCGAGATCGTCCAGAGTTGGTCGTAGTCCGTGTGGATGTCGTGGTTGGCGACGTAGCTCCGTTCGTCCGCGTCGAACAAGCCCTGGGCCGAGTTGATGTCACGCCTTCTCGTCTCGGCGAGAGCGACGTTGCCGTAGAGCAGGCAGGGTCCTTGACGATAGTCGGCCGTGAATTCGGAGCGTGTGCGCTTCGCTCGGCTGCAATGAGGCGTCCACCTGCGCGCCCGTGCCAACAGATCGCGTCGCGCGTCGCTGGCCACATCCCCTCCGCTCAGGTCGGCTCCGGATTTGGCTTGCAGGTCGATGACACCCGCGTTGCGCAGCCCGTACTGCGCGGGCAGTGCGCCGTCAACGATCGTCAGGTTCTGGATCAAGCGGGTGTCGAAGGGCTGGCCGAGTGAGGGGGCAATTCCTTCGGGCAGCTCGATGCCGTTGAGGCGGTACTGTAATCCGTAGTCCTCGCCGCGCAGATGGTACTGGCCGCCGGATTCACGGGAAACGCCGGGGGCATGCAGCAGAACCGCGTCCAAGCCAGCGTCCTGTCCCCTGCCTTGGTCCTCGATGGTTTCCGGTCCCAGACGATAGATGCGGGTGCTCGTGCCCGGGTTCAGCTCTTGCGCGCGCTCGTCGCTGCCGCCCGTGATGATGATCCGGTCGATGCCGGTGTCTGCCGCGACAGCCGCGGGAGCGCCGTTAGATGGGTCCGCCGCACGCACCGGCAGCATGCCATACCAGCCCCCAAAGACAAAACTCCGGCGGGCAACAGCGAACAACGCATAGGTCCCAGCTACGACGCGGCGGCAGGTCGAGAAGTGGCAGCCGCTTCCGACCGCACCGACACCCGACGCAGCCTGACCCTTTCCGGGGTGAGCAGCGCGGGGACCACGACCAACGTCAGGAGGGTGGCGGTGAAGATCCCGCCGATGACCACCGTCGCCAGAGGGCGCTGGACTTCTGCCCCCGGCCCCTGCGCCAACGCCATTGGCACGAAACCAACCGCCGCGGCCACGGCCGTCATCAACACCGGTCGTAGCCGGCTGCGCGCGCTCTCGGCCGCCGCCTGCGCGGACGGTATGCCCGCCGCGACGAGCTGGCCGAAACGCGACACCAGCACCAAGGCATTCAGCGTGGCTACCCCGCCCAGAGCGATGAAGCCCACCGCCGCCGGGACCGTGAAGGGCATCCCCCGCAGCGCCAGCGCGAACACGCCGCCCGTCAACGCCAACGGTACGGCCGCACAGACCACCAGCGCGCGCGACCAGGAACCAACCGCCAGCAGCACCAGCCCGTACACCACCATCGCCATCGCTGGCACCAGCACGGTAAGCCGGCCGCTTGCGCTCTCCAGTTGCTCAAACGAACCGCCGAAGTCCACCCGGTAGCCGGCCTCCAGCGGCACGGCTTCCGCCACCGCCTGCCGCGCGGCCCGCACGAAGCCCTCCACGTCGCGTCCGTGCACGTTGACCATCACGGCGCGGCGGCGCTGGCCGTTCTCGTGCGTGAGCCGGTTCAGGCGCGGCGTGTTCTCTACGGCAGCGACCTGCTTGAGCACGAGCATCAGCGTGCCCTCGGCGGAACGCAGCGGCAGTTGCTCAAGCATGGCAGGATTGGTGCGGTCGGCGTCGGACAAACGCACCGCCAGCGGGAAGAACACTTCGCCCTGGTCGATCCGGCCGACCACGTCGCCGGCGTAGCCAGCGTTCAACGCGCGGTTGATCTCGTCGCTCTGAGCCAGGAAACGGCGCATCGCCTCGTAGTTGGGGTGGACTTCGAGCGTGTCCGCGCGGCCGACCTCCTCCAGCACCACCTCGTCCGCGCCGGGCACTTCTTTGACGGCGTCGCGCACCTGGTTGGCGAGCGCGTCGAGCCGTTCGTTGTCTGGGCCGAAGATCTTGATCGCCACGTCGGCATGAACGCCTTCGAGCATCTCGCCGAAGCGCACCGCGATGGGTTGGTTGGTGGTCAGTTCCTGCCCGGGAACGTGTTCGTTGATGGCCGCGAGCACCCGCCGGGCAAGTTCTTCCTTGGTGAGGAGGTTACCGTGCTCGTCGCGCCGCCACTCGTCGCGGGGTTTGTAGGAAAGGTAGATGTCGTTTTGGTTGACGCCTTGCGGGTCGGTGGCGATTTCCGAAGCCCCGATGCGCGCGAAGGCGTGGGTGATCTCCGGCACGTCGTGGAGGATGGCCTGCTCGGTGGCGGCTTCCATTGCCACCGACCGTTCGAGGCTCACCGTCGGCTGGCGCTGGACCTCCACCACCAGCGAGCCTTCGTCGAGCGGCGGTAAGAACTGCGCGCCCAGCCGGGTGAACATCCACAAGGCCAGAGCTCCCAGCATCAGCACGCCCGCGAGCAGGCCCAGCCGGACGGCCGGCTTCACGGCCCGGCGGAGGACCGGCAGGTAAACCCGGTCGAGCGCGCGCATGAGCGGCGTTGTGCCGGCGAGATCGTCCGCGGCGGGGGATGACTCCTCGCGCAGGAACATCCGGCAAAGCGAAGGAACCCACGTCAAGGTCAGTACCAGCGCGGCGAGCAACGCGAGGGCTGCCGTCCAAGCCAGCGGCTGGAACAGCTTGCCCTCCACGCCGCTTAGGCCCAGGATCGGCAGGTAAACCAGCGTGATGACGGCGCTGCCGCACACCGTCGGTGCGGCGACCTCCCGGCAGCCCGCCAAGATCGCGGCGTGGCGCTCGGCGTCGGTCAGCGCGCGGCCCAGTTCTCGGCGTCGGGCGGCCAGCCGCCGCGCCACGTTGTCTACGCTGACGATGGCACCGTCCACCAGCAGGCCGAAGTCGATGGCTCCCAAGCTCATCAGGTTGCCGGAAAGACCCAATGCGTGCAATCCGACCAGGCCCGCCACGAATGCCAGCGGGATCACGGAGACGACGATCAACGCGCCACGCCAGTTGCCGAGCAGCAGGAGGTGGATCGCCACGACGAGCAGCGCGCCTTCGAGCAGGTTGTTGCGGACGGTCTGCAGCACGTTGTTGACCAGCGTTGCACGATCATAGAGCGGGCGCAGTTCGACGCCCGCGGGCAGCCGCCGCTGGATGTCTGCCAACGCCGCGGCGACCCGGCCGGCGACGACCCGGCCGTTCTCGCCGGGGAGCATGAGCGCCGTGCCCAGGACGACTTCCTCGCCGTCGAGCGTGGCCGCTCCCGTGCGTGGACGCGCACCCTCGGGGTTGACGGTCGCCACGTCGCGCAACAACACCGGCAGGGCTCCCCAGCCGAGCTTGACGGTAAGTCCGCCGAGGTCCTCCGGCGTCTGCGCCCGGACGAGCGAACGCACCGTGGCCAGCGTCGGCCCGCGGTCCGCCAAGGCACCCGCACCGGGGGCGGCGTTCCGGGCAAGCGTCGTTGCCAGATCAGCGAGGTCCAGGCCGTTCTCGACGAGCTTGGGCACGTTGGGTTCCACGACGTACTGGCGGTCGAAGCCGCCGGTGTTATTCACGTCGGCCAGTCCCGGCACGGCGCGCATCGCCGGGCGCACCACGAAGTCTTGCAAAGTCTTCAGGGCCATGAGCCGCGCGCGCGGCGTGGCCGGGCGGTTCGGAGCGTCCAGGCGGTACAGGAGCGCGTAAGTGTAAATCTCACCCAGGCCGGTGGCCGGCGGACCGAGGTGCGGCGAAAGGCCGCGGGGGATGCGGTCCACGGCGGCCGGCAGGCGCTCCGCGACGGTTTGTCGTGCGCGGTAGAGATCGGTGCCGTCGCGGAAAATCAGCGTCACCTGCGAGACGCCGAACACCGTGATCGAGCGGGTTTCCTCTAGGCCGGGCAGGCCGCTCATCTCCAGTTCGATGGGCCGGGTGACGCTCGTTTCGGCTTCCTCGGGAGCGAGGTTGGGTACGGTGGTGAGGATCTGCACCTGCACGTTCGAGATATCGGGCAGGGCGTCGAGCGGCAGGCGGCCCGCCTGGCGCAAGCCCCACAGAAGCAACACGAGCGCGAGGCCGGCGACGGCGAAGCGGTGGCGTAGGACGAAACGGAGCAGGAGACGGAGCATGAATCAGAGAGGGGAGGGCACCTTGCGCCGGTGACGGGCCAGCGGCCGTTCGTCGTCCCTCTAAGGAGGCGGCCGGGCGCCCCACCGCGCAACCGCACCCGGGGGGGGGGGGGTGCGGACCGCACCGCCTTTGTCCAGGACCGCGCGACCTGGCGCGACAACGCCCCCGGCACGCTGACCCACACGGGCAACCCGCTCGACCTCGCCATCGGCGGCGCGGGCTTCTTCGCCGTCGATACCCCCCGCGGCCCGCGCCTGACCCG
>CAXTQD010000182.1:6284-10324 GCA_964246175.1 uncultured Chthoniobacterales bacterium
TCGGGACGCGCAGCCGCCGATGGCAATGCAAGCTACTTACTCGGTTGTCACCGGATAGATGGGCTGCTCCTTCGGGAACACGTCGAGACGCAGGCTGTAGGACTGCGCTGCGCCGTTGACGAACGAGCGCACTTCCAGCGTGTAGCTGCCCTTCTTCGTCGGCGTGCCGGAGAGCACCCCGGTCGTGGAGTTGTACGTCAGCCCATTAAGGTCGCCGTCCACTTCGAACGGCTCCGGCTGGCTGTAGGCGGGCAGCGTGTAGCTGAACGGCTGCTTGGCCTGCGCGCGCACGATCAGATCCGGCTGACCCGTGAAGGGGGCCGTGATCGGGATGGCAAAGGCATCGTGCTCGTTGAGCGGCGGCAGCCCGTACAGGTTCTCGATGAACGCCAGGACGGAAGCGGTCTGGTACTGGGTGTGGTCGATGAAGCCTTTTTTGACGAAGGGCGACACCACCGTCATCGGCACGCGCAGGCCCGGGCCCCAGTAGTCCTGGCGCGGCGGCTGGACGTGATCCCACATACCGCCGTGTTCGTCGTAGGTGATGAAGATCACGCTGTCCTTGTAGACCTTGCTGGCCTGGATCTTGGCGACGGCCTGGGCAATCCAGTCCTCGCCCGCCTGCACGGCGGCGTAGCCGGGATGCTGGTTGTCCTCGCCGATGGGCTTGACGAAGATGACCTGCGGCAGGTTGGTGGCGATCTTCTTGTCGGTCAGCGCGGGGTAGAAGTCCGCGTCCTCGTCCTTGAGGTGCAGGGCCGAGCCGGCGCTGTCGGTGCCAGGGATCGCCGCAGCCGTCGCCGTGGCGGGCACCGGCGTGGTGGCCAACGCGTACTTGGCAAAGAAGGCGAACGCCTGGTGGTGGAACTGGAAGAGGTAATCCGCCTTGCCCGCCTTGGCGTTGTTCCAACCGCCGGAGTACCAGGCCCAGTTGATGCCGGCGGCCGTGAGGCGATCGCCGATGGTGTCGTGGTACTGGAGCGGCAGCCGGCCGCTGACAGGCGTGTTGGAGGTTGGCGCGCCGGGGCTCGTGACGGCGGTCGTGTAGCCGCCCGCCGGCCCGCGCAGGGGCCGAATGGTGTTGACCGTCCAGTAGTCGCCGGGCAGCAGGCGCTGGTTGGCGTTGGACATGTTGAAAGCCGGCAGGTCGCCATCGGCCGTCAGGTAACCGTCACTGACGGTGCCGTTGGTCAGCACGGCCGGGTAGCCATTGGCGTCAAACACGGTGACGTTCGTGCCCGTGGCGGGCGGCGCGGCGGCGTCGGGCTCCTGCGCCCGTTGGTCTGCGGTGAGGTTGGCCGTGGCGGACCAGACAGGGGCGCGCGCGGCGATGAGGAACTGGGCGTTGAGGAACGAGCCGCCGAAGGCCGTGTGGAAGTTGTTGTCGCAGGTGGTGTACTGCTTGGCGAGCAGGCCCTCACCGAGGTTCTGCGCGTCGTAGTGGGTCAGCACCAGCCCAGGGTTGTCCGACCACGCGGCGAACTTGTTCATCGCGTTGCCACCCGCGTTCTTCGGGTTGAGGTGGTAGCGGCCGTCGGGGTCGTTGATCTGGTACTGCTCGGTGTAGAAGCGGTGCACCATGTCGCCCTGCATGCTGGTGAACGGCACGTTCGGCAGCAGGTTGTAGGGCGCGTTGGGCATCTGGCTGGGGAAGCGGGTGTCCGGACCGCCGGACATGCCGGGGATACCGCTGGTCGTCGGCTGCGGCAGGTAAGCCAGCGGGGTGCCGGTCTGGGTGTCCTGCGTGTAGTTGGCGGCGGTGGCCTGTGATAGGCCGTTCACCCCCGGGATGCTGCCATAGAGGCCATCAAAGGAACGGTTCTCCGGGTAGAGAACGAAGACGTACTTGATCTTCTGCTTCAGATCGGCAGGGAAGCCCGCGAGAGCGTTGGGGTTTTTGGCATCCACGACCGCGACGGACGCGTTGGTGGTGGTTTGCGCGTGGAGGCACGGATGAGCCGCCGTCACGCCGAGGAGAGGGATGCAGAGCCTCCAGATGGCTTTGCGCGCTACGGAAGATTTTTTCATTGATGGTGGTTTGCGGAAGGTGCGGAACCCACCATGGAAAAAATTTTCCCACTTCGCACATGCTTAGCGGCAACAAAACTGTAACATAGACTTGCCTCGCTTCCGCGTTGTCGCGCAGTGACTTCCACTTCTTACAAAAATCATGGTTCAGCGGCTCCTTGGTGCAATTTGGCACGCGACGTGCAAGAGGAAGCAACTGTCTCGCAAACGGATGTTTTGATCAGGGTCCGGGGTGGGTCATCAATCACACCCCACCAACCAAGAAGCTGGAGCAAGACCTGTGGGCCAAAGGTGAGATCAAGCGAAGATTTGTCATGCATCTCATCCTGCTGTTGCGCTCACTGGTGAGACACTGACCTAGGAGAACGTCATCGGTGGGTTGGAGGTAAACGTGAGCACCCACAGCGCGCGCAAGTTCTTGCGGCTCGTGCTTGAGACAAAATGGGCATGTGCTGAAGGAGGTCTTCTTGCCTTGGTCGCTTAATCCACCAGTCGTACTTTGATACCTTGCGCGACGTTGCCGGCCGCCGCGTCATCCGGCACCGCGCGCACCCAGTACCAAGGCCCCGCGCATCACCAGCGGTAGCTCGACGACATATACGAGGCGTTGTTCTGGACCGCGCAGTTTGTTCTGAGGATGATTCACTCCGCCGTCAAGTGGCCCGGCGCCCGGTTGCAGAAGGCAGTCCTCTTTGAAGAGGCAGGCCTCTACTCGCTCGCCGTTGGCAAGCTTGTCCTCAAGGGTCGATAGAGGATGTCGGTAGGGTTCACCCCTTTGTTGCTTGCACTTGGATGCCGAGGTTGTAGCTGGTGATGAAGAAGTGGATGGCATCGAGGTGGTTCTCGGCGCACTTGGAAAAGGAATAAGCTTTGCGGACCAGGCGACTGACCCGTGCTCGCAAGGTGCCGAACCAGCGTTCGACATGGTTGGTCTCGCCTTCCTCTTTGCCGCAGCAACGGTGAGTGCGTTCGGGGAACGCCGTGGCACAGAGGCCTCCCAGAAGTCGCGGCGGGTGGCACAACGCCGGTGGCCTTTGGGCAGAGACGCCAGCAAATCACAGGCTCCCCGCAAGCTTCGGTTGCCGAGCGTCCAGGCCACGATCTGGCGGGTTCTTCGACAAAGGGCCACCCACAGCCAAAGTGGCTGCGCCTTGGCGGCGACGAAACTCCAGAGTTCATCGAGTTCGAGCACGTCGCCTCGTTGGCTGGGCAAGAGCGTGTCCACGAACGCGGGCAGCGCTTCCGCTTTTTTCCCCAACCAACGCCTGACCGTCTGGTAGCACCCGCCAAAGGTTCGTTGGATGCCCCGGATGCTCATGCCCACCATCTTCGACAACATCGAAACGGAGTTCCTGGAGAAAGTCTCCAGGAACGGCTTGCGCGATGCCCTGAAGGTCGCCGTCCGCTGAGATTTCTGTGTCGGGTACTTCAATCTCCGTGGCTGGTGATCGAATCCCCGGTTTTGGTCCAGAACGGGTGAGAGGTTCGGGTTGGTAGGATGGGTAGCTGTTGTTGGTGGGTAGATCAAGCGGGCGTCATGGTGTTGTATGCTTTGGTGTCACGAGCCTGGGCCTCGTTGCGCGCCTGTGTGGGTGTGCGCTAGCCGAGGCCGCCGTGGGGCCCGCTCCTCGTGGTAGTGGCAGCGGTCGTCCTCAACAACCACGCGGGCCTCGGCGAGGCTCTAAGCATCGACGAGAAAGAGACGCGGGAGTTCAAGCCGACGGTGTTGAGGATGGCGGTGACGTTGTCGCGTCGCGTGGCAAAGCTGGTGTGGGCGTCGGTGGGCAGCCAGGGGTGTTTGGTCAGGCGCCAGAGCGTTGCGATGCCGGGGGAAAGGTGCGGGGGCAGCAGGGCGGTAAGAACAACAGGCGCAGGCCGCGCCGCCGCCCCTCTGCCCGCCGGGCTTTGACCAGGTGCGAGCGGTGGCAGGGACCGTGGTCCAAAGACCAGGAGGCTCGGGGGCGGCGCCAGGCCGGTAAGAGCCGCGCGGCGACGGCCGCGCTGAACCCGGC
>CAXTQD010000183.1:0-10303 GCA_964246175.1 uncultured Chthoniobacterales bacterium
GTGCGGAGCAGGCGGGAGGCGTCGTGTTGCTCACCGAGGTCGCTCCGCAGGCGCAGGCGAAGCTCGTGGCCCTCAACGCCACCGAGCCTGACGACACTCCCGACAAGACCCTCGAAACGGCCCGAGCGGCCTTCCTCGACCTGACGCTCCGCGCCGACGACCTCATCACTCAGGGCAGCAGGACCACCGTCCCCGGCACCACCGCCTCGCTCGACGCCCTGCGCGACAGCCTCGGCGCCTGGAAAAAACTCCAGGACACCCTCGACGACCACATCAAGGCCCTCGGCGACCGCGGCGCGGCGCTCGAAAAGGAGAGCGTCGAGGTCGAGGAAATCCTCAAGCTCTGGAACACCACGCGCGACACCGTCGCCAACGACTTCAACGCCCCGGGCGAAACGCTCAAAATCGTCGAGAGCGTGCTCACGGCCGCCGACGGGGCGCGGAGGCGCGTCAACGTGCGTCGCTCGGCAGTGCTCTCTCTTCAGACTAACCTCAACGCTCTGGGTACGCGCATCGCTGCCGGTTTAACCAAGGCCCAGGCCGCTAACGCCGAGGCGGTCAAGACGCTCCTCGTCCCCGACAGTGGGCCGATCTGGACCTCCGATGGCGCACCGCAGCCGGACTTCTTCCCGCGCTGGCGCGAATCTGCCGGCCAGCAATGGACACAATTTCAGAACTTTGCTCGGCGACACTGGGAGTTTTTCGTCCTCCACGCCGTGATCTTCGCCGGAGTGCTGGCGGCGATGTACTGGCTGCGGCGGCGGGTGGTCAAGTGGACGGAAGACGAGCCGCACCTCGTGCGGGCCGCGCCGATCTTCCGGGTGCCGGTGGCAACGGCGTTCGTGCTCTCGGCGGTGCTCAAGGGCAACCTGTACGCCGGGACGCCGCCGTTGTTCCGGGCGGCCATCGGGGTCGTGCTCGTGGGGGCGATCATCGTGATCCTGCGCCGGCTGCTCGACCGGCGGCTCGGGCTGGTGGTGTATTCGCTGGGCGGCTTCTACGTGTTGGAATCCTTGCGGCTGGCAACGGCGGCTTTCCCGGCGACCAACCGCTGGATTTTCTGCGTGGAAATAGCCGCGGCCATCGCCGTGTTCGCGCTCCTGACGCGCCTGCAACGCGCCGTCCATCCGCAGGGCGGCGCGTCGCTGGGCCGGGGGATCTTCGTCCTCAACGCCGTGGCAATCCTCGTGCTGACTGCCGCGCTCAGCGCAACCGTGCTCGGCTATCTGCGTCTGGGCGCGCTGCTGGGCGGGGCGACGCTCTTCAGCGCGTCCCTGGCGGTGGGGCTCTACGCGCTGCTGCGGGTCATCGAGGGGCTGATCGTCATCGTCCTGCGTGTGCGCCCGGCAACGGCCTCGCGCGTCGTCCAGCAGCACCGCGTCCTCTTGCAGGATCGCACGTACAAGACCTTCCGCTTTGCCGCCATCGTGCTGTGGGCGGGGGTCACGCTCGACCGGCTGCAAGTGCTCGACTGGCTGCACCAAGGCATCGACCAGACCCTCGCCTACCGGCTGCCGCTCGGCGCGACGACGACCGTGACGCCCGGCAGCATCCTGGCCTTCGGCGTGGCGGTGTGGGCGTCGTTCCTCCTGTCGCGGTTGGTGCGGTTTTTCCTGGAGGAAGAAGTCTACGAGCGTGTGCAGCTCTCCGCCGGGTTGCCCTACGCGATCTCGACGATGCTCAACTACACGATCCTCATCGTCGGCTTTTTGGTCGCCTTGGGGATGCTGGGGGTGCCGCTGACGCAGTTCACCGTCGTGGTCGGCGCGTTCTCGGTGGGATTGGGTTTCGGGTTGCAGAACGTCATCAACAACTTCGTCTCCGGCATCATCCTGCTCTTCGAACGCCCAATCCGCGTGGGTGACGTGGTGCAGATCGGCGACGCCGTGGGCGAAGTGCGGCGCATCGGCATCCGCGCGAGCATCGTGCGCACGCGCGACGGCTCGGACGTGATCTTGCCCAACGGCAACCTCCTGTCCAATCAGGTCATTAATTGGACCTACGCCGACCGCGCGCGCACGGTAGAGGTCGCGCTCAACCTCGCCACGGCCCCCGACTACGCGCCGACGCTGGAACTGCTGCGCGCCACCGTCAAAGCACAGCCCGGGGCGGACCGGCGGCCGGAGCCGAGCGTGTTCATCACGGCGCTGACGGCGACGGGCTGCACGGTGGTCGTGCGCGCATGGACGGACCATTACGAGGACTGGATGAAGGTGCGAAGCGACCTGTCCGCGGCGCTGGCGGCGGCCCTGGCGCGCGAGAACATCAAGCTGGCGTGAGGGTTGCGCGGGAAAGGCCAGCCGGGTTTGCCAAGACCGGTAAAAAGTGGTCTGCTGTAGCCTGGGAAAACTGGGGGACAAGCGAGCATGCCAATCTACAAAATCTACGGAAAGCGCGGCGCGGAACACCGTAGCCGGCGTTTCCACGCACGGATGCAATGGGCGGCGGTGGCGCTATCGGCGGTGCTACTCGGCCTGGCGGTGTTGATGTTCTCGCGCATCCACTAGGCACGAATGCGGGTGAAACGATGGGTCAGCCGCGTGTAGACGCGCGTCCACAAGGGGATGGACATGAGCGCGAGCGGCGCGAGCCAGCCGCTGAAGAACGACAGGCCCACGGCCAGCGCACAAGCCGCCGGGATGACCAGCGAGCGGCCTGCGCCCAGACGCATTTCCAGTGCCGGGGTGGTAGGATCAAGGAGTTCGGGGTGGCGGATCAGATAGCGCCAGAGCAGGTGGTTCATCACGCCGACGACGGCGAGGCTGGCCGCGTAGAAGATCAGCGGGACGCGGTGGTCCGGGTAGTCGCTGTAGAACCCCGTCGGCGCGGGGATGAACGACACGGCGAGGAGCAGGAGGGAGTTGAGGGTGAGCAGGCGCGGCGTGTACCCGCGCACCCAGCGAAAGAGCCGGTGGTGTGCGCGCCAATAGGTGCCGATGACCAGGAAGCTGAGCACGAATCCGATGATGCGTGGCACCATGTAGCCGACGGCGGCAAGGAGTTCGCGCTCGTCGGGTACGCGGTTGACGAAGACGGGCGCATGGATGTTGAGCGCCAGCAGTGTGATGGCGATGGCGAAAACGGCGTCGCTGAAAAACGCCAGCCGATCCACCTGGAACTGCGTGCGGCTGTCCTCGGCGGGTGTTTGGATGGATGCACTCACCGCGGTCCAAGCTCGGCGAAACGTGCCAGCAAAGTAAAGCGCGGATTGCAGAAACGGTCCTATAACCACCAGCCACCATTCACCGAAGCGCGTGGCTAGAGGCTTGCGTTATCGGGATAGCCGATTTCGTCGATGTCCGCTCGCAAGTCTGCAAGCACGAGTTCAGGGTTCAACGCGGCGAGTAAAGCCGCGTCGAGCGGGCAGTGTTGGTAGACCGCACGGACCATCGGCAACGAAACCTCCCGCTCGTAGTAGTCCTGCGCCCACGTCTGGTACGTCTGAGGCTCACCATCAAGGATGCTCAGTAGTTCCGCCGAGCCATCCCTATCCGGTGAGGGCGCGGTCTTGCCGGGCGACACCACGTTCCAGCAGGAGTCAGAATGGCCGCGCCACAAGCAAAAGGTGGCATGGTCCATGGAAAGGGCCGCCTCGTGCAAGAAGGACTCAAAACTGGACGGCAGACTTTGCTGGATGCGTCTTGGAAAGTCAGGGTCTTTTGCAAGGGCTGTCTCGTGCGCGAAGCCCTTGAGCGCGGCACCCCACGAAGCGAAGAGTAAGAACCAATCGTCTCCAGAACCATCCCGCATGGAAGCCATCTGCTCGCCATTACCCCATTGTGAGTTGAAGCTGTGATAGCAGCGGTATTCCCACTCAGGGGAAAGGATAGCGTCGAGCATCGCCACCGACTTGGTGAGACGACGAAGCGTTGAGAGGTCCGGCAACGCCTGTGGCGAACTGGTTGACGGGACCATAGGTGTAGAAGCGGTCAAC
Organism: uncultured Chthoniobacterales bacterium; assembly: GCA_964246175.1. Classification (GTDB taxonomy): domain Bacteria; phylum Verrucomicrobiota; class Verrucomicrobiia; order Chthoniobacterales; family SZAS-18; genus CAHJWO01. Next base: position 3,935 of record CAXTQD010000183.1, read on the forward strand.
GAGTGTTCAGCGCTTTCGATTCAATGCGGTAGACGCGCAGCGTGGCATGGGTGCCGGACACTGTATAGTCAAAAGTCTCGTCCGCGTCGCCCCGTTCGAAGTGCGTCCGGTAACGTAGTTTAACGCTGGTGTCTCCGCCGAAAGAATGGGAACTCCACCCCCGGTCCGCACATGTCTTGTAGTCGCCGAGTTGGCGGTGCGCGGCTTCGAGCAACGTCAGGAAATCCCCACGCACGTTCTTGCTCTGAAACTCCGGTCCGGCGGTGTCGTAGATCTTGCCGTACTCCCCGGCGTTGAAGTGTTCGTGGAACCGGTCCATCGCGTCGGCGGCCGTGCCTTTGTCGCGCAATGGGTGACCGCAGCCAACGAGCATGGCTGTGACCGCCAGTCCCAGCGCCACTCGGACGGTCATTCGATATGTGACTGCGGCCCGTCCATCGCCGGGCGCTGGTAGCCGTAGAGCCCGCCTTTCTTGATCATCTCGGCCACGGCGGGCGGCACCATCGTCTCCCACGCGGGGTCGCCGCTCTGGACGAGCTTCAGCACCGCGCGCGAGAAGATCGCCAGATACTCTGGGTTGTAGCCTTCCAGGCCCTCGATGTAGTGGTTCTCGACGAGGTGGTCGTAGAGGTTCTGGAGGTTGGGGGCGACCTTGAGGTTCTGCACGGTGACGAGTTCGCCTGTCTTCTCGTCCTTGACCGGGTAGACATAGAGCTTGAGATCGCCCTTGAACAAGCGCCCGAGGCTTTCCAGGATGCCGCCTTCCAGGGTGGTGTAATATTTCTCCTGGAATAGGTCGATGAGCGACGGAATGCCCATGGCGATGCCGATCATCTTGTTGGTGCAGCGCGACAGGTACGCGCCCAGCCGGAAGTATTCACCGAATTTGGACACGAGCACCGTGTGGCCGAGCTTCCCCAAGACCTCCACTCGGTCAATGAAATCTGTGTGGTCGATCTTGCCGCTCGTCCCGCCCCAAGCGGCGAGGTTTTGCATGGTGATCTCCATGAGCACAACCGCTTCCTCGCCCATGACCTTCGGCTCCTTGATGAAGGCCGCCTTCGCGCAGTCGAGGATGTCCTGAGTCGTGTTGGTCAGCGGGCGGAAGCTGCCGCGCTCAACGATGACCGTCTTCTTATAAAGAAGCTCGTCCGCACGCACGACCTCGCCGTCGGCTGTGAACATCGCCGCGTCCGAGAGCCCCTGCTCGACTAATTGGAGCGCCATGAGCCGGTTGTCGATGTAGTGGAAATCCGGCCCGGTGAACTTGATCATGTCCACCTGGATGCGCTCGGTGTCGAGCCCGTCGAGCAGTGCGCCGATGAGCTTTTCCGGGCTCTGGTACATGTAGAACGCGCCGTGGATGAGATTGACGCCGATAATGCCGAGCGCCTCCTGCTGGACGAGGTTCTCCTTGTCGAGCATGCGCACGTGGATGATGATCTGGTTAGGCTCCGCGCGCGGGTGCGCCTGGAAGCGGATGCCCAGCCAGCCGTGGCTCTCGCTGGGGTGGTTGTACGCGCGGGCAGCCACGGTGTTGGCAAACGCGAAGAAACTGGTCTTGCCCGCACGTTTCTCGCCCAGACGCTCGATGAGCAGCTTGTACTCGTATTCGAGCATCTGGTAGAGCCGCTGGCGGCTGACGTAGCGCGGGGTCGGCCCGTAGATGGCGTCCGAGAACGTCATATCGTAGGCCGAGATCGTCTTGGCGATGGTGCCCGAGGCTCCCCCGACGTGGAAGAACTGACGCGCCACTTCCTGGCCCGCGCCGATCTCTGCGAACGTGCCGTACTTGGTGGCGTCGAGGTTGATCTGGAGCGCCTTCTTGTCCACGGTGCTGTCGCCATCCTGTCGGATCATCATAAAGGTAGGAATCGCGCGTTCGGGCGCGCGCGACCGTTTGCCGCCGGGCAGGTTTTCTGCTTCCGTGGGGATGGCCTCTGGCTCCCATGAAAATCACTCCGCACACCGACCGAACGCTGCAGGCTGCGCAGGGATACTTCGAGCTGGGCATGCTGGACGACGCCCTGGCCGAACTCGACGCCCTGCCGGCGGACTTGCAGGAAGGCGCGGCGGTGTTGCAGATGCGGCTGTTCATCCACATGCGCGAAAAACGCTGGCCGGAGGCGTTGGAAATCAGCCGGACGTTCTGCCGCGTGCAGCCCGAGGAAATGCTCGGGTTCATCCACGCGGCGTTCTGCCTGCACGAACTCCGCCGCACCGCCGAGGCCAAGACGCTCCTGCTCGCCGGTCCGGCGGCGTTGCTCAGCGAGGCCACCTACCACTACAACCTCGGCTGCTATGATGCCGTCCTGGGCAACGTCGAGGAAGCGCAGGGCCACCTGCGTACGGCCTTCCGACTCGACGACAAGTTCCGCGAGTGCGCCAAGACCGACCCCGACCTGCGGCCGGTGTGGGGGATGCTCTAATTTCACGAGAGGAGCGCTGCTCAAATTCTCACCGAATGAGATTATCCGAAGGGTGATCGAACTGGAAGGGGAAGCGCAGACGCCTGCTGATCGCGATGCGCGGCGTTCGTCACCGACTGGTAGGGATGTCCTCTCCGAGGCATCCCAATATTTGGATTGGAAGAACCAATGTGCGCACGACGCGTCCTGCCGGAAGCATTTGGGACGCTTCGGAGAGGACATCCCTACCAGTCGGTGACGAGGCCGCTTGAAAGCGGCCGGGGAGAAGCAGCAAATACCCATCGTCGCTCATCGTCGGCTAGCACGCGCCACGCTCCCGCCGACAGACCGCTCAGCGTCAGCTCACCGATCCGCACCCTCACCAGTCGCAGCGTCGGGTGACCGACGGCGGCCGTCATGCGGCGTACCTGGCGGTTCTTGCCCTCGATCAGTTCGAGCGCGACCCAGGCATCGGGGACGTTCTTGCGTACGCGAATCGGCGGGTCGCGCGGGGGCAGGTCGAGGGGCGGTTCGAGCCGTCGGGCGCGGCAGGGCAGCGTGCGGCGGCCCTGAATGACCACGCCGCGCTCCAATCCGCGCAACGCCCCGTCGTCCGGCACGCGCTCGACCTGCGCCCAGTATTCCCGCGCGTGGGCGTGCTCGGGCTGGAGCAGACGCGCGTTGAGCGCCGCCTCGTCGCTGAGCAAAAGTAGCCCCTCCGAGTCCGCGTCCAGCCTTCCGACCGGATAAACTCCCGCCGGGAGCCCGAACTCCGCCAGCGTCCGCCACGCCGAACCCACCTCCGGCGTGAACTGCGACAGCACCCCGTACGGCTTGTGGAACGCGATCAACATGCGCCCGCTGCCTACCGGACGCCGTGCGCCGTGCCGGGGAACACCTTCCGCGCGTCCTCTCGCTCCATCTGCCCGCGCGTGACGCCGAGCTGATTGTGCAGCTTCAACTCGCGCCAGAGCTGCCCGCCGTCGATCTCACCGCGCAACAGCGCCCGGTAATGACCCAGCGTGCGCGTCACGGTCTCGGGCGATTCGTTGACGAACTCCACCCGGAACCACCGCGCCCCCAACACCCGCAGCCGCCCGACCGACTCCGCGCCCGTCTGCGCCCGCGCGTTGAACACCGTGTTGCGGCAGCCCGCGTCGGCCTTGAGCGGGTGTTCCAACCCGACGCGGTCCCGCAGCCGCACCTCCTTTTTGTCGCACGGCCGGCCGCAGTTGCGGTAGTCCGTGCCCTCCGACAGGAACGCGCAGAACACGCAATGCTCCATGTGGAACATCGGCATGTGCTGGTGGATCGTCATCTCGAACCACTCCGGCGGCGCGGAACGCAGCAGCCCTTCCAACTGCGCCGCGTTGAGGTCGTACGAAGCTGTCAGCCGTTCCAGGCCGCACTGTTCGCGGAAATACTCCGCCGACAGCGCGTTGGCGACGTTGAGCGAGAAGTCTCCTACGAGACTGCCCGCACCCGCGAAGAACCGCAGGTGGTCGTAATTGCGCACGAGGTAACCGTCGGCCTCCGACGAACGCACCTGCTTGAGAATCCAGTCCTCGCCCGTCTTGAAAACCCGTGGCGGGGCCACGCGCACCGTCCGGCCCGGCGCGTCGGAAAACGCGCGGAACCGGTGTACCGCCTCACGGTAGCCCTTTGGGTCCTCGAAGTCGCAGTAGATCGTCGCCGCACCCGCCGCGAGGGCCGCGTCGAGTTGCGTCAGCGAACGCACGAGGACGATGAGTTCCGCCTCGCCGCCGTCCATTGCTGGGAACGTCGCAGGAGTGTGTGCCCTTTCCTCGCGCAGTTCCCAGCGTCGGGGTTGTGCGCGGAGGTCTTCCAACTCCCCGACGACCTCGCGGCGTAGACGGTTGAGTTCGCTGACGGGCAGGATGACGGCGCCTTCGAGTTGGTTGACGAGCGCGCCGAGCCGGAAGGGCGTGCCGCCGAGTCGGCCGAGTTGGGTGGCCAGTTTATCGTCGGTGAGCCGTTGCTGTTCGGCCGGGACCAGCACCATGGCAGAATCCCGCCGCACGACGTGCCCGCCGGCCGGGTCGCGGACCAAGAGCGTCAGCGGCACCCCTGCATGCCCGTGGACCTCGAAATCTACCGGCCGTTGGAAGCGCACCGCATCCCCCGCGAACGTCTGTCTCAGCCGCCGGTCGAGTTCCGGGTCGCTGGTCTTCCACACCCGTTCGCCAGGCCGCACTCGCCCCGGGTCGAAGGCGTCGCGCCCGAAGGTCAGCATGGTGCCCTCCGCCCCCGCCGACGCCGCGGTGTACACGCGCCCGCCCACTTCGGGTGCATCGGGTTGGCCGGCGTCGAACACCACTCCATCGCCCGCCTTCACCGGGGCCTGCAAATCCACGAACACCTGCCCACCGCGCACCCGCCGCACCGTGCCGAGGAACACCCCGCGCTTTTTGCCGAAACGCGCGTGCACGAGCCGCTGGTTGTCGATCCCGTGCAGCCAGCCCGTGTGCAGCCCGCGCGAGAAACTCATCTCCAGTTCGTAGCGCTCGGCGGCGCTGCCTTCGACGGCTTCGTCCGCCCGCAGGCGGTCGAGCGCGGCGCGGTACACGCGCGTGATGCCCGCGACGTACTCCGGGGCCTTGAGCCGACCTTCGATCTTGAGCGAGGCGACCCCGGCGCGGGCCAGGTCGGCGATGGCGTCAAGCCCGGCGAGGTCTTGCGGGCTGAGCAGATAACGCCGGTCACCTAGTCCCACCGGCGCGCCGTCGGCGAGGAGGTCGTACGGCATCCGGCACGCCTGCGCGCACTCGCCGCGGTTGGCCGAGCGGCCCCCGAGCGCCTCACTGGTCAGGCATTGCCCGGAGTACGCCACGCACAGCGCCCCATGCACGAACACCTCCAGCGGCAACCCCACGCCCCGGTCGTCGAGCGTCTCGCGGATCGCGGCGATTTCCCTGACCGAACACTCCCGCGCCAGCACCACGAGCCCCGCTCCCAGTTCGCGCACGAACTCCGCCCCCACCGCGCTCGTGACGGTCATCTGCGTGGACGCGTGGATCGGGAAATCCGCCGACAGCCGCCGGATCAACCGGCAAATCCCCACGTCCTGCACGATGGCCGCATCCACCCCGGCGGCGATGACCGCACGCAGGTAGTCCTCGGCGTCGGCGAGTTCGTCGGGGAAGACGAGGGTGTTGAACGTCACGTATCCCCGTACCCCGCGCCGGTGCAGGAATTCCATCAAGGCCGGCAGGTCGGCCTCGGTGAAGTTGTCCGCGCGCATCCGCGCGTTGAAGCGGCTCAGGCCGAAGTAGATCGCGTCCGCGCCGTTCTCCACGGCGGCGCGGGCGCACTCCCAATTCCCCGCAGGCGCGAGGAGTTCAGGCAGACGCCGCGCCGGCTCCGGCCGGGTAGCCGCGGCGTCAGGATGGAGGGCAGGCAATGGGGCGGTCACACGCCACTATACCACGCCCGCCCCGGCCGGTCAGCGACCGCTGCCGCTGAGCGTACCGCCACGTCCGAGGTTGGAAGAGTTGTCCTGGAAGTTCCGGAACTGGTCCGGGTCGTAGGTCGCGCCCGTGGCGTCCACGCTCTCGCGTTGCGGGATGTTCGAGCCCACGGTCGAGTGGCGGGCCGCGGCGTACGTGCCGGTCTTCTTCGGCTTGTTGCTGGCGGTGTCGGTTTGTTGGCAGCCGGCGAACACGCAAAGGGTGACGGAGGCAAGCAGGTAGGTGGTGTTCTTTTTCATAGAATGGCAGCGCGCGATGTTAGACGCTTCCATGATCTTATCAAGAATGCCTTTGCTCACGTTTCACCCACCAGTGTCTTTTCGCTGAAAAAAGTTCGCGTGCGGTCCAGAAAACGCCCCAGCAGCCCCGCCGCGGCGAATGCTAGCCCGAACGCGAGGCCCCACCACACGCCCGGCGCACCGCCCCCGCCGCGGATGCCCAACCTCGGCGAGGCGTTCACCCGGCCCTACCAG
>CAXTQD010000184.1:0-10283 GCA_964246175.1 uncultured Chthoniobacterales bacterium
ATCTTCCAGACCACGGCGCGGGCCTCGCGTGTAGCCACGGTGTATCTCACGCAGAACCTGCCCAACCTGTACGCGGAGCTGGGCGGCGATGGCCGCGGCAAAGCGCGGGTGGACAGCTTGCTTGGCAACCTGCAAACCAAGGTGTTCCACCAGAACGCGTGCCCCGTGACCAACCAGTGGACGAGCGAGACCATCGCGCGCGTGCTGGTGCGGCGCAACGGCAGCAGCACCAACATCGGCCTGGAGTACGGCCAGGAACAAGGCAGCAACGGACGCAACGGCAACGCGAGCGCGGGCCTGAGCTACAGCGAGCAGATGGACTTCGAGGTCAGTCCCCGCGAGTTCATGACCCTCGCCAAAGGAGGCCCCGAGTACCACCACGTCGTCACAGCCATCCTCTTTGGCGGCGGTCGGCAGTTCCCGCCGGCCAACCGCGTGTGGTTGCCCATCGCCTACAACCAGCTTCGCGCCCCGAAACCCTGACCCCTCATCATGGAAGAGCAAGAGCCAAACGTCGGCTACATGGCCGGCAACACCGTGAAGTTGGCCGGTGGTGGCCTCGGCATCGTGCAGGCGCTGATCCTCATCACGCTGCACACCTACGAGCTGCCGGTGGCCATGCTCACGCGCACCAACAAGGGGGCACGCTACGCCCGGCTCTTGCGGCTGCTTGTCGGCCTGTTCGTGGGCTCTTTGTTCTACTCGATGTTCGATCCGCTCTCCGAAGGCTTGGGGATCGTGGCCGCGCTCGGCCCGGACTCGCGCACGCCACGCGGCCCCGGCTTGTTCTTTCTGTTGAGCGTGGGCGCGTTCGGAGCCTACGCGGTGGCGCGCGTGCGGCGCTGGCAGCGCGAGAAACGGCGGCAGTTCGTCCACAGCCGGTTCATCGGCTTTCCGCGCTTTCTGCCTTTGGCGTACCGCTCCTATCTGATCGAACCGGCCGTGGTGGCTGGCGTGGGCGTGCTGCTCATCGTGGCGCGGGTGTCCTACCCTTTTGGTCTGTACCTCGGCAGCGTGGCGGCGGTGATGCTCTTGCAGTTTGCCGTGCTCATGGCGCACCGGCGTAACCTGATCCTCGACCTGCGCGATGCAGAACTGGTGCAGCACGGCCTGCGCACGGTGGACCCGACCCAGGAGGCAGCCAACCATGCCCAAGCCGCGCCGTCGGCCACTCCCGAGGAGCTGATGCGAGTCTTCAGTGCGTAGCTTCCACTAGCTTCCTTCCTGCTCGCCCCTCCCCTTTCCTTTCTCGATGGCTACCCCCGTTCGTTTTTCCAAGCCCAGGACCTCCGATGCCGAGGCCACGCTGATCCTGATGGCTTTGCTCGCGCTGCTCGCCGTGGGCGGATTGGCAAAATGGGCCGAGCGCAGCCCCACCGTGCTCGGCATATTGGATTGGATGACCATGCCCGTGGTGCAGGCCATTGCCGCGCACTCGCCGGGATTCGACCACTTCCTGCGTCAGGCCCGGCCTTTCACCTGGTACATGATCGAGGCGGCGATTGTCGTGCTACCGGTCTTTGTCGGCATAGGATTGTACCTGCTAGTTACCCACGAGGACCGCCTGCTGCGACGCGCGGCACGCGGGCAATTCTATGCGCGACGGAGGACCGCGCGGCTCAACGAGCTGACCGACGAGATGGAAGCCAAAGAGCAGGCCAGCCGCGACCCATCCAGGACTGGCAAAAGTCCGCGATCCGACGAGGCAACCACCGAAGCCGAACGCTTGAAGGACGTGTTTGGCAGGCAGCCGCCCGATCCGCCAGACGGCAAAAAGCCTTTTTCCCTCTGGCGTTGGCTGCTGGGAATTTCCTAGTCCAGTTTGGAGGCACCGAAAAAATTTAGAAATTCTGACAGCCACGGCGCGGAAGTTGCACCGGAGGTAATGGGACTGCTGCGCTCGAATGAGTCTCTACAAATATTTGGCACCGGAACGAATCGAGGATGTTCTCGTCAAGGGAACCATCGCGGTCAGCCCCCCGACCGAACGCAACGATCCGTTCGATGAATTGCCCGCCGTGGACTGGGACACGAGCGACGCGGAATTGGAAAAGCAGCACGTCGCGCGACAAATATCAATATCGTCAGAGGAATACAAGCAGTTCCACCGCGACCAAAAACCACAACGCTCAGCAGAAGTCGCGGAGCGCCTGAGGCAAGGACAGGCGGAGCGATTCGGGGCAGTTTGCCTGTCGAGAGTCTGGGATTCGGTTCCGATGTGGAGCTACTACGCGCATGAACACCGGGGTTTCGTGATCGAAATTGATGAAACGCATCCTGCCTTCGTCAAGCAATTTAGCGATGGCATTTTCACGATCACTTATGCAAATCGCGGTTTGGTCCGCGGCAAAATAGACCGCACGAAACCGCTTCCTCACATGATAAAGTCACCTGCTTGGGCGCACGAACAGGAAGCTCGCATCCTCTACGAACTCAACAGGTGCATTCCGCTGATCATAGGTGACGGCCGCAAGATATACGTTACTTCTTATCCCCGAGAAGCGGTGACAAAAATTCTTTTGGGCTGCCGAATCAAATCATGCTGCAAAGCAATGATCCAGCAGAACCTCCGACGATGGGGGTTCAACAATGCAAGCGTGGTTGCTCTTCGTCCGCACCACGAACACTTCTCCTTTGCCTTGGAAGATTTGCCTCTTCCCGACACAAGCGAGTAAGCGGCCAGCTATCGTAAAACGATAATTCATGGACCAAGACAAGGATTTGCGCGGGCTGATTCGTCGCGCTGATTACTCGGTTGCGAGCGTGGCTGTTGGCGGACGGATCGTCTCAGAGATGAGCGAGAGGTCGCTTGAGTTTGCCGATGCATTGCTGGCCGAGTGGGCGGGCCTCGACGCCTTGGTGCAGGAGGGCAAAAAACTGCGCAAAGACCGGGCAGGAATGACGGACGAGAACATCCGGGCTTACAGCTTGTTCCATCGTGCTGCGCTGGCCGGTCACGACGAGGCTCAAGTCTTGGTGGGATGGTGCAACCATGTTGGAGATGGCATTCCAAAAGACCAAGTGCAAGCAGTAACATGGTATCGCAAAGGAGCAGAGTCAGGCAATGCAAAAGCAATGTTGCGACTCGGCCTGCACTACGAGCGAGGAATGGGTGTCCACAAAGATGAGGACGAAGCGATCAAATGGTGCAGCGAAGCGGCTGAAAAAGGAATTGCCGTCGCGTGCTTGGCAGTCGCTCAGATTTACAAAGATCGGAAGGAGGAGACAAAAGCTTTGGACTGGTACGAAAAAGGTGGCGAGTTGGGGAGCTTCGATAGTCTCATGGCAGCGATTATCTATGCTTACGATTGGGGAAGAGCGGACGCCGAGAGGTTCGCCAGAGCGAAGCGGTGGTCCCAGAGTTTAGCTGACAGAGATGGTCCCGACAATCTAACGTGGGGTCTTGAGTGTCTAACAAGACTCGGTATCTATTATGAAGAGGGATGGAATGGTGTTTCTTACCTTGCGGATGCGGTATCTTGTTATAGGGAGGCAGCCGAAAGAGGTGACGCCTGTGCTCGATTCTGCTTAGCGCGGATTTATCGCAGTGGAAAGGGTGTGGAGAGAAGTTTGTCTGAAGCCTATGCCTGGTTCCGAGCCGCCGAGGAAGGCGGTCACAAGGAGGCGAGGAAAGAAGCGGTCGCTTTGAGCGCTCGATTCTCACCGGATGAGCTTGCATTTGCCGAGCACCTCTACCGACAGCGTCGGGGAAACCATCATCTGGAACCCTGATCCGGCACTCTCTCATGCACGATACCAACTGGGTTCTCCTGGACACGGAAACGACCGGGTTCGCTACCCCGATCTACGTCGTCGAGATCGCTGCGCAGAAGATGTGCGGGTGGGAGCCCACGGGCGAACCATTCCGCAAGCTGCTCAACCAAAATGCCACCATTCCGGCCGAGGTGTCACGGGTGCATGGTTACACGCGAGAAATCCTGGAGCGGGACGGCGAACCGGCGACCGAAGTCTACGAGGAATTTCGAGAGTACGCAGAGGCTTTGCCCCTTGTAAGCTACAACAATAGCTATGACTTGGATCGAGTGCTAAAACCGGAGTGGATGCGGCTGGGGATTGCGCCCATCGGCAGCGAAGGAATCTGTGCTTTGCGCCTCACGCAACGGCTCCTTGACCCCGTGCCAGCGGGCAACTGCAAGCTGCAAACCCTGCGTCAGTATTATCGCCTGCCGGAGCGTGGTGCGCACACGGCGCTCGGCGATGTTTGTACGGTGGCCGACTTGTTTGCGACCGTCCTCCGCCCGATGGCGGAACAGCGTGGGTTGCAGACCTGGAACCATTTGGTGTCTTATCTGACCGAAGAATGGTATCCGACGCGTCTTGCGTTCGGGCAACACAAAGGCAAATCCATCATGGAGGCGCGCACCGACGCCGGGCTGCATCGCTGGCTGGATGACCTCGCGCAATCCTCCAACGCACGCAATGCTCGGATGGGTCGCTGGTACTTGCGGCGCTTGCAAGAAACGGCGGAGTTTTCGCCGTTCGTCGCCTGGAAATGCGCCCAGGATGTGGTTGCGAAAGGCATCGCCGGCAAAGCCCTGACGCTGTACAGCAACCCGGAGTTGCAACAGTTGAAAGCGCTGGTGGAGGCGGCGCGGCTTCGGCTGGCCGAACTCGAAGCGGGCTTCACGGTTGAGAAAGCGAAAGCAGACGCGATAAAAGCCCGGCTATTTGCCCGGCTGCGCGATTATTTTCAAAGGCGTGACCGACTGCGGCTGGTCGTCGACTTTCGCCGAAAATACCTGGAATCGCTTGTTCTACAAGGAGATGAGGACACAACGCAGGTCGAGCAGGACTTCCGGCAGGCGAGCGAGCAAAGTGAGCGGGAGTACGCAGAAACAGCGGCGGCGATGGCCTGCAAACAAGAACTTTCCTCCGACGATGCCGCTGAGGTGCGGAAGTTATGGCGGAAACTGGTCAACCTGTTTCATCCTGACCGCTTTGCACACGAGCCGGAAAAACTGGAGACCTATCACAAGCTGACGGCCGCCATCAACGCTGCAAAAGACAACGGCGATCTGGTAACGCTGCGGAAAATTGCGGAAGACCCACACGGCTTCATCTTACGGCAAGGTTGGGCAGTACTCGACTTCCACGAAGAACGCGAAATTGTGCAGCTGCGCCGTTTGTGGGAAAGCATCGAATTGGAAATCATTCGGGTGCTGGAAACAATCAATCAGCTCAAGGAGAGTTCGGACTACAAACTGCACGTGATGACACGCCGGTTTCCAGCTTTCTTCGACCAAACTGTGGATCGTCACATTGAAAGTCTAAAAAAGGAGACAGACCTGTTGGAGAGCCAGGCGGCTGCTCTGGCGAAGGAGATCGTGGAACTTACCGGCAAGGTAGTGCCAGAAATTTAGCGAGCGTGTTCAAAGTCGCATTCGAGTTGAGGGTGAAATTGGTTGGATGTATCGGTGTGCCGTCGAAACCGCAGTGATTATTCATCGTTCCGTCGGGCCGGGGAAAAGCCTTTCCCCGCGGGGAAGCCCAGAGCGTCTTCCCCTCCCCATTCTAGCGGGGACACCCCGCAACTCCCCGGCCGCGGCGTCACGGCGTGGTTCCCCTCCGCTACGCTCCGGCAACTTTGGAAATCCGGCATAAATGGCCGTGCCGTCCACCGGCGCGAGCGCCGGACTTTATTCCGTTTTCCACGTTGACCCCGCCGTGACGCCGCGAGGCAGGTAAGGATCATTTTGCTTTCGAGGAATGAGGTTGTGCCAACCTCCTCCCCTCTCTGGCAAAACTGCCGGCAAACCTCCCCGACTTGGCCGGCTTCCCCGGATGCGCCAGCCAGGGAGGGGTTTTGAAGCGCGAAAGGAAGCTGGCCGTAGTTACGTGCTCCCAATCAGGAGAAAGGTTGAATAGGATAAACATAACGGAGAGAGAAAATTATGTACGATTTATCTTGTTGTATGATTCATTCGAGTTATATTTATATCGAAGCTGGTTGAGGCCAGGTTCACAGACAGCAAAAAGGCCGGGGAGAGGCAGCAACCTCTCCCCGGCCACTCACAACAAACACAACGTCAGGATTCAAACTTCAGTCATGTTCAACGCCAAACTAGCAGGCCACCACCAGATCGACAATCACCAGCTCCGCGCCCTCGCACCGAGCGTCTTTGCCGGCAACGCTCACGCCAAGGTCTCCGACCGTTACAGCTTCCTGCCTACCTCTGAGGTGGTGGACGGGCTGCGCGGCGAGGGCTGGGCTCCCGTGTGGGCCGGAGAGCAGAAGATTCGCACCGAGGACCGCCGGGGCTTCCAGAAGCACATGATCCGGCTGGCCCGCGTGGACGACCTCGCCCGCACCCAGCAGGAGCGGCCCGAGCTGGTCCTGGTCAACAGCCACGACCGCTCCAGCGCCTACCAACTTCACGCCGGCATCTTCCGGTTCGTGTGCAGCAACGGCATGATCCTGGCCGACTCCGTGTTCGCCAAGATCAGCATCACCCACCTGAACTTCGAGCCCGCCAAGGTCATCGAGGCGAGCTTTGAGGTGGTGCGCGAGATGCCGGCCATCGCCGACCTGCTCAGTGACTACAAGGCCAAAACCTTGAACCCGCTCCAGCGCCGCGCCTTCGGCGAGGCCGCCCTGCTGCTCAAGTACGACAGCCTGGAGGAAGCGCCGGTCGGAGCGGACAAGCTGCTCACCCACCGCCGCTGCGACGATGCCGCGCCCACGCTTTGGAACACCTTGAACGTGGTACAGGAGAACATGCTGGACGGCGGGCAGCGCGACTACAGCCGCCGGCGGCCCGAGAACCCGCGCCGCTTCTTTGGCAAGACGCGCGCGGTGAAGGGCCTGGACGAGAACGTGCGGCTCAACAAAGCCCTCTGGCACCTGGCCGACACGTTGCGCGGCGGCACCCCGCCCACGAGCGAGCACCTCCGCGACCGGCCGAAAGCTTCCGTCTAGTCGCATAGACCGAAGCCGAAAGTGCCAGGGGAGGTCCGACCCCTCCCCTGCACGGCACCAGCCCCCTTCCCCGGCCGGAAAAAGCCGCGCTGCTTCGCGGCGGAGAGGCTCCCATTCCGCGTCTACATCAAAAGCAGCGTCCACCCTCGCGCACACTTGGAACTTTGAGGCGAACGAGTTATAAACGGCCAGCCATGAAGAGCAAAGATGATGTCCAATCTACCCGTCCGCCCCGTCCTGGACGGCCAAAAGTCAACGCGCTCACCCCTAGTCCTCTGGTTGTCCGCCTAGTCGCTCACCGGGAAAGCCAGGGTTGGACCCAGCCGCAAACTGCCGAGCGGCTGGGCATCAGCGTTTGCACCCTGCGCGGCTACGAGTGTGGCAACCGCACTCCTAACGGACCGAACACTTTGAAGATTTTGGAACTGCTCGGTCAGCCGCTCGCTTAATCCGCGGTTATGTCAAAATGACAAATTGACATAATTTCATATTGTCAGGTACTCTCGCTTTTCAATGGTTGTTGCTCTCGTTAACGGCAAAGGCGGCAGCGGCAAAACAACGCTGGCGGTGCTTCTGGCCGCTGCGCTGGCTGACGCCGGTCACTCTCCTGCTCTAGCGGATACCGATCCACAGCAAACGGCAACGCAGTGGCTTCAACTTGGTAAGATGGGGGGCATCAGTCTAGGACGCAGCCGAGACGGAGCGATTGAAATCATTGACACGCCGCCCTTTCTTGCCAGCTCCCAGGTCGCCGACGCCATCAAACGCGCCGACGTGGTGCTTTTAGTGACCTCACCTAGTCCCGCCGATCTTTTCACCTCCCGCGACACCGCCGAGTTGATCAAACGCGCTGGTGCCAGCGAGCGGGCCTGGATCGTTTTCAACAACGTGCAGGAAGGAACCACGCTCGCGCGAGACGTGGAGGATATGGCCCAGCGTATCGGCTTGCCGGCGTTGAAGCGGCGCGTCCATCGCAGGCAAATTTACCAGAAAGCCGTGCTTTACGGCTGGATGTCCATCGCACCGGAAATCCGTCAGGAAATCCTCGCTGTTGCCCTAGAAATCTTCAGACTGAAAAAGTGACAAAATGACATTCTGTCTTTATATCAATCTGTCTTTCTACTGAAGCCACTACTCATGAAATCATCCGGCGGCAAACTCAGCGACATGGAGCGCATGAAGCGCGAACTAAACGCCGCGCTTCCTCTGCCCACAACGAACGGCAAGCAGCAACCGCAAAACTCGACGCCGTCAGCCCCACCAGCCTTGCCACCAAACCAGGTGGATGACCACGCGCCCAGCCGATCCTATTCGCTGTACGTGAGCGACCACGACCGACTGGACGCCATCCGCGACCGGCTCAAACCCTACGGCATCCGCAAGCTGAACGATTCTCTGGCTTTGAGGCTATGCGTCCGGTTCGCCAGCGAGTCGGAAGACGCGACCAAGCGGCTCGTGGAACTTTACGAATTGCTGAAGACCCAGGATGGACGCAGGAAAAAAGCCCGGGAGGACACTCCTGTGAGAGCACGGTGATTTTTCGAAAATGTCATTCTGTTATAATGACAAAAAGACAAGATGTCATTCTACGTGATATGAACAGTCCAGTAAAGGCGCTGCCGGAGCCACAGCAGATCGAGCTGTTCACGAGCTGGTTTGCTACCGAGGGCGAGGAAGACAACTCACGCACGCTTGCCTTTTGGGACCTCCTTCCTTGGCATTTGGTCTCGCGGGATCGAAGCAGAACGCTTCCCAGAGCCATGCGTTTTGAAGGGGTCAGGATCGATGACCGTTGCGAGGCTTCCGTGACGCTGACTCCCGCCATCGTTGACGACAAGATCATCTTTCCAGGCGTGCGAGAGGAGTTGGTCGAACGGGCCTTGCGGAAGATGACCGTGCAGAAGCTGGCGACGAGCCAACTGCAAGCGAACCCCCACGACAACACGTTGGCCGTCGCCATCGTGTTTTCCCTGCACCAGCTCCGCCAGGAGCTTGCCAGCGCCAACCACGGCTTCAATCCCGTGCAGATCCGTGAGGCTCTCCAAGTAATGGAGCGGTGCCACGTGGCCGTGGAGTGCCAAGGAGACGCGTTCGTGCACGGCAAGAACGGGCCGATCCTGCCCACACTCGAATACATCGCCGATCCGAAGGACCCGAACGGCAAACGCACGCTCTACCGCGTGACCTTTCATCCGCTCGCCTCCGCTGCGATCCTCGGCGAACTTTACCACCCCATTAATTACGTGCGGGTGATGAACCTTGCCCTGCCGCTCGCGCGCTGGATAACGAATCTGCTCAACGTGCGGTTCCGCTACGCCACGCGGGGAATTGCTGACAAGAAACGCAGCTTTCGGCTCACTTTGCAGCGGGTCCTTTCCGACAGCGGGATGCTCCCCGAACCGCGGATGCGCGACAATCTCGACCGGGTGCGCGAGGCGATCAAAGAATTGCAGGAAGCAGGCTTCCTGGAGCGGGGACTTGCCCTGGAGCAGATCGAGCACTTGACCTACGAGCGGACTGGTGGCCGCCGCAAGGTCGTCAAAGCAGAATGGGAGCTGTTTCCGAGCGACCGCTTCGCACGCGAGATCATTGATGGCAACCAGACAAAAAAGACTCGTGGCGCAGGTGCAGGGAGTACCAAGAAGACGGTGGTATAAAGCGCGAAAGCCAAAATTGCCGCGTGGTATAAGGCGCGAAAGTACTCAGTGAGGGTGGTATAAGGCGCGAAAGCCTCTCTAAGGCCCTTTTTTGCATCCAGTAGTCAGGTGGTATAAAGCGCGAAAGGGTCAATGGGGAACCTGCGCAGTGGTATAAAGCGCGAAAGGCAAGTGATATAAGGCGCGAAAGTCGGCCCATTAAATGTCATAAATATCTATAAGACAGATACTTGATATATCTATTAAGGTTTCCTAGCCTCCTTCTTTAGCCAATTAGCCAAGCTCAAAGGAATCAAGGCAACCTACGGTTGCACCAACGGTGGCTCTGCTTCACCTTCGGTTTCGCACCGCCAAGGAGAAATCGACGCGCCGCAAGCGTCGTCACAAAGGACCGGTTTTCCGCGAGCTACAAACCGGACGCGCCCCCGGCGCTTCACGCCACCCCGCTACGCGCGGGGATAGTCGGCTCCGCCGACGAAATGAATAGATGGGGGCGAAGCATTCTTTGGTAGCCTATGGCTCACACATCCCACCAGACGATCGATCCACGGAGACATAGCACGCAAGTCTCACCTTCAGCCATCGCGCTTTCTCTCGGCTGCATCCACCACACACGACCTCGGCTCGGAACTTGGAAGTTGTGGTCAATTCCTCAGTTTTGAGAAGAATCCCTTGCACACAAATTCTCT
>CAXTQD010000185.1:0-10269 GCA_964246175.1 uncultured Chthoniobacterales bacterium
GGGGATGGGTTAGCGGGGTGGCGTGGGCGTTGAGTTTGTGGACGACGTTGTATGAGCCGCTGATCCTGCTCGGAGCCGTGCTCGTGGCGGCGGCCGTGTTCAACCGCGCCGTCTTCCATCAACGCGAACGCCTGCCGGGCCTCGCCGCGGGGGGCATGATTCTATTGGTGGCGCTCTTGATCGAAGGCTGGCGGGTCGACGCGCTGCCCGGCGCGGGTGCGGACGGGGAGTACTTCGCGGCGTGGAGCGCGCAGATCGGAGAACTGGGCAGCGTCGCGCCATGGGATGGCATCCTCTTCCGCTGGACGGGGTGGGGGCTGTGGGTCGCGCCGTTACTCTTGCTGTGGCCCCGACGCGGCGTGGACGAACCGTTCTCTCTCCGGTTGCGCGCGGCGCAGGCGGTACTCCTTGTGCTGGTCTGGGGGCTGACGTGCTGGCAGGTGCGCTGGGGGTACTTCCTGCCGCCGGTCTACGCGTTCACCGTGCCCGGCCAACTCGGTGTCGTTCCTCCACATTGGCGGCCGGTGCTGGCCGTGGGGTTAGTGCTCGGGCTGTGGCCGTTGGCAACGGATTGGCGCGAACACCTCCACCCGTCGTCCGAACGCGCCGAGGCCATCGCAGAGGCACACGCCGACAACCTCCGCCTGCGCGAGGTCGCTGACTTCCTCGGCCGGGCGTCCACCGAGCCCGCGGCCAACCACGGGGTTCTCGCCCCTTGGTGGCAGTGTCCCGCGCTCGTGTACTGGTCGGGCCAGCCGGCGGTGGCGGGGAGTTCGCACGAAGCCCTGCCCGGCACGGTCGACACGGCGCGCTTCTACCTCGAAACGAATGCCCGCGTCGCACTAGACCTCCTCCGCGAACGCCAAGTACGCTGGGTCGTCGCCTACGAACCCCAGCGCGTCCTCGACGCCACCGCCGCGCCGCTCCTCGACCGCCCCGTGCCGCCGCGCTGCTTGGGCAATACCCTCTACGTCCGGCCCCGGCTGGCGCCGACTTTCTTGCGCCTCGCGTTCGCCAACGAGTACTTTAAGGTCTACGAGTTTGTTCCGCCCGACACCCCTTGATTCTTGCCATGAGCCCGGAAGTTCCCACCTATGATTTCGTCGTCCTCGGGGGCGGTAGCGCCGGCTACGCCGCAGCGCGTACCGCCGCCGACCTGGGCCTGCGCACCGCCGTCGTGGAAGGCGGCCGGGACGTAGGCGGCCTGTGCATCCTGCGCGGATGCATGCCGAGCAAGACGATGATCGAATCGGCCAACCGCTTCGTGTCCATCCGGCGAGCGCGGGAGTTCGGCCTGCGCGCGGAGGAAATCAGCGTCGTCCCCCCCGAAATCCTGGCGCGCAAACGCCGGCTCATCAAGGAGTTCGCGGACTACCGCGCGGGGCAGTTGGAACACGGGAAGTTCGACTTCATCCGTGGGCTGGCGCGGTTCACGAGCGAACACCGGATCGCGCTCCGTCCGGTCGAAGGAGTGGAAGCCGACGTGCCGCCGCCGGAGATCGAGGCGCGTGCTTTCCTGATCGCCACCGGGTCGCGGATCGCTGACGTGCCCATCCCCGGGTTGAAAGAAACGGGTTATCTCACGAGCGACGACATCCTCGAACTCGACGCCTACCCGCCTTCGATGCTCATCCTCGGTGCGGGAGCCATCGGCCTGGAAGCCGCCCACCAACTCGCCGGCCTGGGCTGCGAGGTCAGCATCGTGCAGCGTTGCGGCCAGATCATGCGCGACGCCGACGCTGATATCGCGGGGGCACTCCAACACGCTCTCGCCGCGCAGGGAATACACTTCCACTGCGGCACGCACCTCGTTCGCGCCGAATTCGACGCCGCCACCGGCCAGAAGCGCGTCTGGTACGAACGCGACGGCGAGATGCAATCCCACGCGGCGCACGAAATCCTCTTCGCCCTCGGCCGCCAACCCTGCACGGCGTCGCTCGACCTCCACCACGCCGGGGTCAAGTTGGGGGGCAAGGACGCCGTCGTCACCGGCCCGGACCAGCGGACTTCGAAGAAGCACATCTTCGCCGCGGGCGACGTGTGCGGGCCATACGAGATCGTCCACATCGCCATCCAACAGGCGGAGGTCGTCGCGCGCAACGCCGCCCGGCACCTGGGCAAGCTTGGCGGCAGCCCCGAGCACACCGACTACCGACTCAAACTCTTCGCGCTGTTCACCGAACCGCAGATGGCACTTGTCGGCCTGACGGAGAAGGAGGCGAAGGCGCAGGGTATCCCTCACGCCGCGGCGACCTACGCGTTTGCCGACCACGGCAAGGCGCTGGTGCGCGGCGAGACGGAGGGCTTCGTCAAACTGGTCTCCGACCGCCGCACGGGTGAGATCATCGGTGGAGCAGTCGTCGGCCCGGAGGCGGCCGAACTCATCCATGAGATCGTCGTCGCCATGCACTTCCGCGCGACGGTCGCCAGCCTCGCCGCCGTGCCGCACTACCACCCGACGCTCAGCGAGATCTGGACGTACCCCGCCGAGGAACTCGCCAATCTGCCGCCGACGGCGATGCCGGCCGAGTTTTAGGAGGAGAATGTTTGTGCGAAAGGGGCGTTGACATCGCCCGTCTGGGCAGAAGATAGTCGGGCGTGTTGAAATTTTTTCCCCAAAAAACGCCCGCCCCGCAGCCGCGTCCGGTGCCGGTGCCGCCGACACAAGCGCCGGCCGCACAACCCCCTTCGCCGGCTCCCGCGCCCGCTGCGGTCGAACACGAACCTGCGGTCGCCGACGATGTCACCGACGCCGATCCGGCTCTGAGCGACGAGCCCGTAGCCGACCTCGTTCCCGCGGTGTCCACTTTCGTCGACGCGGCTCCCGCGCCCGTCGCTCCTGCGCTCGCCCCGGTTGCCCAGGCGCGTGCGTCCATCACTTACGACAAACCCAAAGTACCCGAGAAAGCGCCCGTTATGCCCGAGAACCCGAACAAAAACATCCTCTCCAAAGACGTTGAGATCAAAGGGAACATCAAGTTCACCAACGAGTTGGTCATCGACGGCAAGATCGAAGGCGAGATCAGCAGCGACGGCGTGTTGACGGTGGGCGAGAACGCGGACATCCGCGGCGAGATCAAGACCAAGAGCGTCACCGTGCTCGGCAAGGTCAACGGCAACATCACCGTCGGCGAGCGTTGCGAACTCAAGGCGCGCGCCCACCTCGTCGGCGACCTGAAAGCCGCGCGCCTCGTCATCGAGGAAGGAGCCACGTTCGTGGGCAAGTCCGAAGTGGCCAGCGGCGGCAAGGCGGCGCCTGCCAAGACGGCGACGCCCAACGGCGATGCGACCTTCACCGGCGCGCGCTAATCTGCCAGCACCCGGGCGCTCCGTGGTGCGCAAGGCCCGCTAAAATCCCCCGTGTCCAAGGCCATCCAAAAGATCACGGTCTGCTGTCCGCATTGCAGTGCGCAGCAGCAGGAACCGGAGATGGCGAAGTCGACTTTCTGCCGCAAGTGCAGCGAGTACTTTGCCATCACGCCGGCCGTTGTCGCCGGTGCGGCTGCTGTGGCGGCGTTCGTACCCCCCAGCGCGCGCTCGGCGGGCAAGGTGGCCTACGCGCCGTCCGCGCCCGCGGCAGAACGTCCTCCTGCCAGCTCTGACAAAGCGCCACCACAGACTCCGACCGTGCCAACTGGCAATGGCGGGGGATGGTTGGGCGGACTGCTCAGTTCCAAGCCAAAGACGCGGATTGCACACTGCTTCGAGTGTACGTCCTGGCACGAGATCAGCAGTTCGGCGCACTCAACCACTTGCAAGGCGTGTGGCGCGTACATCGACTTACAGGATTACAAGATCAACGGCAGTTTCAGCCGTAACATCAAGACGCGCGGCACGCTCTATCTCGGCTCCAAGGGTGACCTGAGCAGCAGTAAGATCGTTTGCGAACAGGCGACTCTCCACGGCAAGATGCGTGGTAACTTGACCTGTCCGGGCCGGGTGACCATTCGGGTCCAGGGTCGTCTCTACGGCAGCGTGGAGGCGGGGCAGTTGGTCGTAGAGAAGGGCTCGGAAGTGATCGTTGCCCGACCGATCCGGGCGTCGAGCGTCGAGGTACACGGCGTGATGAGCGGACAAATCATTTCTGATAGTCATGTCCTGATTTCCAAGACGGGTTCGTTGGACGGCGCGGTGGATGCCACCGGGTTCAGCGTCGAGAAGGGTGGGTGTTTCCAAGGAGAATTAACCATCCGGCCGCCCGGCGTGACGGCACCTGCCAACACCGAGGAACAAGCACCCACCGCCAGCTTGCCGCAGGAAGCAGGGGAAAATGGAAAATTGTTCGGCGGTGAGCAACAGCCGGCTTTGGGGTAGCTCGGAACGCGTTGTAGTCGGGTGGTCTTCCCGCCAGGCTACGCAGCAGCCAACCATAACTACTGGCAGGGATGCCCCTCCTAGGCAGTCCCTAGTCTCTCTGCTAATCGAACGTTTCCGAAGCCAGGAAATCTGGGGATGCTTTGGAGAAGCATCCCTGCCAATTGTGACGAGCGCCACGCAGATGCGGTGGGCTCACTTCGCGTCCGCTAAGGGTAGCTCCGCCAGGAACTCATGCATCAGTGCGAGTACCTCAGCTTCGTTCGAACTGAAGACGTAGTGGTTGGCGTTCGGAAGAAGAACTACTTTGGCAGAGGGCATACCTGCTTGGAAAGCTTTGGCCTGCGCAGCTTGTTGGGATCGCTGCACCTCGTCGAGTTTGTAGGTGGAGTCCGGCGCGAGCGCGTAGATCGCCAAGATCGGGCAGTGAATCTCCGTGTGCGGTTGCCCGCCTGCGAGGATCGCCCACGCGATCTGTGCCTTGCGTGAATCAGACGAAGCACGGGTGTCGATATCGGGCGTGGCTTCCAGTTGTTGTTGCAGTTGCCCGAGTGACTTGGTGAGTTGTGGCAAATCGGTCTGGAGAAGTTCCTGTGCGAGGCGGCGGCCTTCCTGCGGTGGAGGGTCGGCTCGCAGCAAGCGCGTGAGCTTGCGCAGGGTGGCGTTGCCGTCAAGGTCGATGTCGCCGTGTTCGCGGTCGTAAAAGGCGTACCCATACGCCGCGTCCAGGTAAATGAGCCCGGCAATCTTTTCCGGGTGGCGGCTGCCGACCGAACTGAGTTCCTCGCCCGCGATGGAATGGCCGACCAGCACGGGCCGGTCAAGCTTGAGCGCGTCGATCACTGCCAGCACATCGTCGCCCAAACGGTCGGCCGCGTAGTGATCCGCCGTCGGTTCCGGGTCGCTGGATGCGCCGAAGCCGCGTCGAGTGATCCCGTAGACGTGGCAGGTGGCGGTGAACTGCGGCGCGAACTTGCCAAAGATGCGCGCGTCGTCGCCCAAGCCGGCCAGGAAAACCAGCGGCCTGCCCGTGCCACCCCAGTCGAGCACCTCCAATTTGACGCCTTCCTCAACGGTGACAAACTGCGTGGTGAACGGCGGGGTATCCGTCGTCCAACGCGTCGTGTCGGTGGCACGGTGCAGATCGAACGAATACGACGTGCCAGGATGGACGGAGCCGAACCATTGACCTGAGATCGTGACACCGTCTTCGCTGAGCGTGCCTTCGTAGTGGTCAGCGGCGAGTTCAAAGCCGAAGTGAAAGGCGCTGCCTTGCAGCGTGACATCCTTCAAGGCGTGCTCTTCCGGGGACCGGTCGATGTTCGTCAGGGTGGCGCTGAGTTGGCCATCCTGCTCTTGGCTGACCTTGATGACCATGCGTAGTCCGCCTTGGACCGGGAGGACGCCTTGCCACTGTCCGGCCACGTCCCGGTTCGCTGTGGCACGCGCCAAGGAGGCGGCGAGCACCAGCATGCAAATAACCAACCGGACGATGGGAACGGTTGGCTGCATCGTCGGCAGGACCTGTTATGGGTTTGACGGCGCGGCTACCGCCGGCGAGGCAGCCGGGGTTTCCGCAGGTACCGGGGCGACAGAAGCAATGGGAGCGGCCGGCGGTCTCGGGGCTACGGACGCCAAAGGTGTTGGAGCCGGTACCGGAGTGGGAGCCGGCGCACCGAGGGGTGGCAGGGAGTTGAGGTAGCTCAGTTCTTGCCGGGCTTGGTTAGCCTCGATACTGTTGCCGTAGGAAGCGACGACGTTTTCGTAGACGCGCCGGGCGTCCTCCAGCTTGCGCTGGGACTTGAGCAGGGTGGCCTCTTCCAAGAACGCCAGCGGCGCGGTGTAGTCAGTCGAGTGCGCGCTGGTGACCTGTTGATAAGCGGCACGCGCCTCGTCGATCTTGCCTTGTGCCGCGAGCGCGTTACCGCGGGCGAGCAGGGCGGCGGACACCTGCGGGTGCTTTGGGAACTTCTGCGTGAAAGTTTGCCACGTCTCTGCGGCCCCGGCGTAATCCTTAGCGTCGACCTTATCACTGGCCAACAGGAGGTAAGCGTTGGCCGCAGCGAGGGTACCGGGATACTGGTCGATCACCTTCTGGTACTCGCTGACGGTTTTGGACCCATCGAGCGCCGCGCTGGCTTCCTGCGCATGACGGCGCTGGTTGGCTTGGTAGTATTCGGAGCTAAGGAGCGCCAAGATAAGCACCATCACCGCGCCAACGACCAGCCACTTGTAGCGTTCCCAAACCGCCGCACCCTCCAGCAGCAAGGGCGGACCCTGGATCGGCGTGCCGGGGCCGCCGGGGTCGTTCGGCGAATAGGAGGTGCGTTCGGGAAGAGGGCTGTTTGTGCTCACGATCTTGAGGTTACAACGAGGGACACATCCATAGCACCCCGGGACGATTATTCCATCCTGGGATTTTGCCCGTTCTCAACCGCCGACTTCCGCGCGCGCCTCGGCGGCCAGGGCAGTGCTCAGGTAGCGCTCGCCCGTCGAGCACGCCACGGTCACGATGAGTTTGCCCTTGTTCTCGGGACGCTTGGCGACCTCGATGGCGGCATGGACGTTCGCGCCCGAACTGATCCCGGCGAGGATGCCTTCTTCCTTCGCCAGACGGCGAGCCATGGCGAACGCGTCGTCGTTGCTGACGGCGATGACCTCGTCCACGATGTCAAGGTGCAGGTTGTTGGGCACGAAGCCCGCGCCGGTGCCCTGGATCTTGTGCGGACCAGGCTTGACGGGTTCGCCCGCGAGGGTTTGCGCGATGACGGGCGAGTCCTTTGGCTCGACAGCGATGGCCTTGAACTCCGGCTTGCGTCCCTTGATGACCTCGGCTGTGCCGGTGAGGCTGCCGCCCGTGCCGACCGCGGAGACGAAGATGTCCACCTTGCCATCCGTGTCTTCCCAGATTTCCTCCGCCGTAGTCTTGCGGTGGATCTCCGGGTTGGCCGGGTTGTTGAACTGCTGCGGCATGAACGCGCCGGGCGTGTTGCCGACGATTTCCTGCGCCTTGGCAATGGCGCCCTTCATGCCCTCTGCACCAGGAGTGAGCACCAGCTTGGCCCCGAGCATGGCCAGAAGCGTGCGGCGTTCCAGGCTCATGGTCTCAGGCATGGTCAGGATGATCTTGTAGCCTTTGGAGGCGGCGACGAAGGCGAGCGCGATCCCCGTGTTGCCGCTAGTGGGCTCGACGATGACGCTGTCTTTGTTCAACTTGCCTTCGGCCTCGGCAGCCTCGATCATCGCCATGCCGATACGGTCTTTGACGCTGCCGAGTGGGTTGAAGAACTCGCACTTGAGCGCAATCGTCGCCTCCAGGCCGGCGGTGACGTGGTTGAGGCGCACCAGCGGCGTGCGGCCGACCGTCTCGACGATGTTGTTGTAGATTTTGCCGGGCTTCGTCATGAGGATTGGGGAAGAGGAAAAAACGAGCGGTACGGTAGCGCGGGGTTTCGGCGCATTCAAGGGTGGCTGGCGCGTGGCGGCGAAAGGTTGTGTGCGACAAAATTTGAAATCCGTTTCGGCGGTGTTATTTCTCCCATCGGCCGGGCGCCCGGGTGACCCGGTGCGTACGTATTTGGAAGCACCCGCTAGCCTTGCAACGTTTACCTTTTTACTGACCGCGACCTATGGCCGACCTTCTCGACGCCGCCGAAATCAAGACCGCCCTCAAGAAAGTTCCCGAGTGGGAGTTCGACAAAAAGAAGATCGAGCGCACGTTCGAATTCGACGACTTCACGGGAGCCATCGACTTCGTCAACCTCGTGGCCGAAATCTCCGAGGAACAGGAACACCACCCCGACATCGACATCCGCTACAACCGGGTCAAGCTGAGCGTCTACACGCACAACAAGAACGGCCTGACCGACCTGGACTTCCAGCTCGCCGAGCGCATTGACACGCTTTCGGAGGAATAAACGCGAGCGGGCAGCGCCTCAGCACGCGATCTGGAGCCAGCCGAGAAACAGCCCTAAGATGCCGGCCAGGATCGCACCGATAAGCATCCCGGCCGCGACGACGGGAATCCTCCAGAGAACCGCGCTGATGATCGACCAAGGGTCACGAGCTTGGGCGCGCTTCGGGATGAAGATCGCTGGCTCAGCAGTCGGTGAAGGGTCGGTTAGCGTGCTCATGGATGGTCGGTCGGCAGGTGGCTGCGCTCGGCGATGCGCCGGGTAATTTCGTCCCGCAAGTCGTCGGCGGAAGACCCTGCCTTGTGGACCTGCGCGAGGATGGCGTCAACATCCGGCCCATTGGGATTGGACGCTTCCACCAAGGCGAAGGTTCGCACGGCACGGTTACCGGTTCGACAGTAGAGCACTACACGCCCCGGCCGCGCGCCGTGCGAGAGCGCGTCGTTCAGTTCATGAACCGCCTCCGCCGGGATCGGGCCATGCGGGACGGGGATGTAGAAAAAATCGATGCCCGCCTCATCGGCTGCGTGCTTGATCTCGCCGGACGCTGGCTGGTCGATCTCCTCGCCGTCTGGACGCATATCTACGATTGTATTGATAGACTGCCGGCGCAGGTACAAGATATTCTCCAGCTTTAACTGCGAGGTGACGAACAGCTCGCCCGTAACGTACTTCAGCTGGGTGGAAACGAGCCGGCGGCTGGGACTGTAGATGTAGATGCTAGTGAGCAGCGTACTGGTAGTCAGCGCCATCGAGAGGAGGAACAACTTCGGCGTGGTCACGCGATGGACCGGAGCAAGAACGGTTCCCGATCAGAGCTTCTCCGGCTCGGCGAGCAACAGGACGACATGCGCTAATAGCCTGCCCGCGCCGCCACCGTCGAGCGCGCGGTGGTCGAAACTGAGCGTCACCTCGGCCTCGGTCACAGGCACGAACGCCCCCTTTTCCTCGTCCCAACTAGGCACCTTGTGGCCCGCGCCGATGCCGAGCATGAGCGTCTCGTCGGGTAGCGGCAGCGGGGTCGCCCACGTCAGGCCGAAGGTGCCGAAGTTTGTCACAGAGGCGGCGGCGTTGCCGAGCGCGTCGGGCGGGACCTGCCGGCGGCGGGCGGCGGCGACAAGTTCCTGATAGCGTGTATTGAGTTCACTCAAAGAATCCGCGTCCGCGCCGCGCAATACAGGCACCATCAATCCACCCTCCACCTCCACTGCGAAGCCGATGTCCACCGACGCCGCCGGCACGAGGCGCTTGCCGATAAGACGGCTCGCCGCCGTGCGGTCTTCCGCCAGCGCGAGCGCGAGCGCGCGGATGACATAGAGCGCCACGCCGGGCTTCGGCTCGGGCTGACCTTTGCGATGGGCGAGGAGAGCGTCGAGGTTCGCCGGGCGGCCGACTGTGGCGAGCGGACGGGTCCAACTCCGCCGCATCGCATCACCGACGGCCACCCGCATCGCGGGGGCGGGTTCGGGCGAGCGGGTTTCGAGGTCGGTGAGGAACTTTTCTAGGTCGGTGACGGTCACGCGGCCGTTTGCACCGGTTCCGGCGAGCGCGGAGAGGTCGGCGGCCTGGAGGCCGAGTTCAGACAGGCGCGCCTTCATCCGCGGCGAGAGGAAGCCCGCGCCACCGCTCACTGCCACCGGCACGGGCAAGCCGCCAGGAGCCGCGGCGGGGCGAGATGCAGTGACGAGGCGCGAGGGAGCCGTGGCGGGTTCGGCGATGTCGTGGTGGCCGTTGCCGTTCGCGTCGGCAGGCGAAGGCTGGCCCGGCTCGACCTCTGGCATCCGGTCGTCCGTGCTGCCAACCTCGGTGGGTTGGAGGCCGAGGCGGTCGATCTCTTCGGGCACGGCCTGAATGAAGCCGAGTGTCGCGCCGACGGCGTAGGTTTCCTTCTCCTCGGCGGTCAGTTCGGCGATCTCGCCCGCGCAGGGCGTGGTGACTTGCAGAAGCGCCTTGTTCGTCTCGACCTCGATGATCTCCTGATCGGCCGCGACCTGGTCACCGACCTTGACGGAGATGTTGACCACGGTGGCCTCGGCGATGG
>CAXTQD010000186.1:0-10257 GCA_964246175.1 uncultured Chthoniobacterales bacterium
CCTTTCGGGTTGGAACCTCTCACTCAACTTGGACCAATCTCAGGGGCCTCAATCATTAAAACCGGGAGACATTCCTCACCGGAGCAACGCAATGGCCCACGGCACGCACTGAAATGGACGGGGACGACACACGGTCGCTGAAGCAATCCTCCAGCGGGCCATCCAGTCGTTGACCGGCGTGGAGGCGGCGGTTGTGCCAGCGTTCAAGCAGCCCTCGGATGCCGAGTCGGAAGCCATGGCGGCTATCGACGAGGCCCGGGCGAAGCTGCGTGCCGCCTGTCATCTGCTGCACCCGGCGGCACCCGGTGCGCAACCCCCGCTGAACTGAAGCCCCCCTGCCCCTCTTTTCCCCGCATCCATGGTTTCAGTTACTGCCGGACAGAGCCCGAAGGTCGCCGCCAATTATTTCCGCGAGCACCTGACGCGCGACGACTACTATTCCGAGGGCGAGCGCATCCGCGGCGAATGGATGGGCCGGGGAGCCGAGCGGCTGGGTTTGCGCGGCGAGGTCGAGCAGGAGGACTTCGTGGCCGTGATCAGCAACGAACTCGACCGCTTCGATCAGGAAAGCCGCCCACGCCGCAGCAAGAACTGCCACTACGACTTCACCTTCACGGCTCCGAAGTCGGTCTCGATCCTCTCGATGCGGGACGAGCGCATCCGCGGGCTGCACCTCGCGGCGGTCAGGAAGGCGTTTGCCTACATGGAAAGTCTCGCCCGGGTGCGTGACCGCCGCGGGGACCTGGTGCGTTCGGAGAGCACGCGCACCACCGATTGCCTAGCGGCCGGGCTCTTCCTGCACGAGTCCAGCCGCTCGAACGATCCCAACCTGCACGTCCACACCGTCCTGGCGAACCTGACCTTCGATCAGGAGCGCGAAGGCTGGCTGGCCCTGCAGGCGGCCGAGATGTACCGCCAGCGCCGCCTGCTCGACAAGATCGCCCTGGCTGAGCTGGCGCACGGCTTGCGCGCGCTGGGCTACCGGCTGGACCGCACCGAGCACGCCTTCGAGATCCAGGGCGTCGGTGCCGACTTGATCGAGCGATTCTCGCAGCGCCGCGTGCAGGTCCAGCGGCTCACCGAGGAGCTGCGCGCGGATTCTACCCGGCTGACGCTGCTCTACATCAAATACAAGCTCAGGAGCCGCTTCGACGCGTTGTCTATCGAGGAGAAAGCGGTCGTCAAACGCGCGGTAGGAAGCCTCACGGACGCCGAGGTGCGCGAGCTGGCCACCCTGGAGACCCGTCCCGAGAAGGAGGCGAAAACCCGCTCCGAGTTGCTCGCACTCATGAACCGGCGGCTTTCGGGCACCGAGTCGCTCCGGCTTGACCAGGTGATCGCGCTGGCTGCCAGCCGCCCCAGCGAGGCACCGGATGCCACCCAAGCCGCTTCCGCGCCGGCGGCCGCGTTGCGCTATGCCTTGGACCACGAGTTGGAGCGCGCGTCGGCCATCAGCGAGCCGCGCCTCCTGGAAACGCTGCTTCACCACGCCAACGGAGACCTTCGCTTCGAGGAGGCCTGCGCGGCGCTGGCCGACGGTCCGGTCATCCGGCTCAAGGCGAGCCAGGACCGCGCATACATCACGACGCCCGTGGTGCTGGCGGAGGAAAGAGCCGTGGTCGACTTCGTGCGCCGCACACGCGGCACCTGTCGGCAGCTCGCCCCCAACGAAGTGACGGGCGCGCGGCAGCATGCCTTCCTCTCCGCTGAACAGGCGTTCGCCCTCGACCACATCTGCACCTCGCGCGACCGGGTCATGGCGCTACGTGGCATCGCTGGCACCGGCAAGACGACGCTTCTGCGCGAGAGCCTGGACGTTCTCCACCGGGTCGGAGCGCAGGTGTTTCTCTTTGCACCCAGTTCGGAGGCGTCGCGCGGCGTGCTGCGCAAGGAGGCCGCTGGCGTGCCGGAGGGTTCGCCCGGCGCCGAAGCCGTCCGCGCCGCTTTCCGGAGAGCCGACACGGTCGAGAAACTTCTGATCGACGAAACCCTGCAAACCTCCGTCGCCGGGCAGGTGTTGTGGATCGACGAGGCGGGATTGCTCTCGATGCCCGCGATGCGCCGGGTGTTCGACCTCGCGGATCGGCTCCGGTGCCGGGTGGTGCTCGCGGGCGACGTGGCCCAGCACACCTCGGTCGAGCGTGGCGACGCTCTGCGCGTGTTGGAAAGGCACGCGGGCCTCAAGCCGGCCGAACTGAGCGTCGTCCGTCGGCAGCGCCGCGCGGAGTATCGCCAGGTGGTCGAAGCGTTCGCGGCAGGCGACGTGGAACTCGGGTGCCGCCGCCTGCGCCGCTTGGGCGCATGGAACGAGGTCGCGGGCGAGCACGAGCGCTACGGGATGCTGGCGCGCGACTACGTCGCCGGGGTCTCGCAGGGAAAGGAAATGCTGGCGGTCTCCCCCACCCACGCGGAAGGCGAGCGGGTTGTGCAGGCGGTGCGCGCCGAGCTGCGTGCCGTGGGTCTGATCACCGGCGAGGAACGGACCATCAACCGTCTGGTGAACCTGCACTTCACGACCGCCCAGCAGGCGTTGGCCGCCAGCTACCAGGCGGGCCAAGTCGTGCAATTTGTCCGCCGGGCAGAAGGCTTTGCCGCGGGCGAGCGGGTGAGCGTCGTGGCGGCGTCCGAGGGCGGCACCTTGATCGTTGAGCGGCAAGACGGGCAACGGCAGCACCTGGACGTTTCGCGGCATGCGCGGGCTTTCTCGGTCCACGAACGTTCCAAGCTAACCCTCGCCGCAGGCGACAAGCTGCGGGTCACCCAAAATGGCTCGGCTGCCACCACTCCAGCCGACCAGCCGGACGGAGCACCGGCCTCCGCCGCGATCCGCGTCGACAACGGCACTCTGCTGACCGTCGCGGGGTTTACCGATCTCGGGGCCGTGGAGTGCGTGGGTGGCGTGGTGCTGCCCGCCGATTACGGGCACCTGGCCAGCGGCTACTGTCTGACCAGCCACGCCTCGCAGGGCAAGACCGTGGACCACGTGCTCATCGCGGAGAGCGGTGCGTCCGCTCAGTCCGCGGGATCGCGTAAGCAGGGCTACGTTTCCCTCTCCCGTGGCCGCGAGAGCGTGCGCATCTACACCGACGACCGTCGCGCCGTCGAGGCTGCGTGGATGAACGAGGGCGAGCGGGTCTCCGCTTTAGATCTGCTGGCCGCCCGCGCGAGGACGCGTCGCCGGCGCACCCTCGGCCGGGCCGTTCGCTGGGTTGCCGCCCGCCTGAGCCGTCGGATCAAGCAGGCGTTGCTGCGCCGCCGCCCGGTTCCGCCGCAAGCTCCCGCCCACGCGGCGGCGCGCAATCCCGTGCGCGCTGCGGTGAGGTCCGTCCATCAACAGCGCCCACGCAGCCGCAACCGTCCGACGCCATGACGAAGTCAACTCATCCTCCTTCCATCCCACACCGATCTTGGGAAGTGGTTTCGGACGATGCCCATCCCATCAACCTGGAGGTTCGCCACCGGACCGGCGACGGCTGCTTCTTCCCCTACGCTTACCTGGTGTACTGCCGCTACGATCGGGGTGGCATCATCGAGATGCACTTCTCGTCTTGGGTACTACGCGTGGAAGGCCGCAACTTGGGCGACTTGTATGCCGCGCTCAATAAGCACGCGGTCTCCTTTATCCAAGAGGGTGAACAAGAGGAAAGTGCTGCCGAGTCGGGGCCGTTCGTGTCTCAACTGGTCGTCGCCGAAGCGGAAGGCTAGAACTCGGAAGCCCCTCCCCCCTTCCCCAGGCGGTGTTTTCCGGCGTTCGTGCGGCCTGGTGTGCAAGCGATCAACGCTCGCCGTCTTCCCTGGCCCTGAGAATGGCGTCCACGTCTTCGAGGAGTGCTCTGGCCGCCGTTGATGCACGGCTGCCGTGGGAATCGTAGTCGGAAGCCGAGTTTTCCTCACGAATCTGAGCCAATCCCATTTGCTCGTCCGTGCTGGACGGTTCTGTGAACAAAGCCTCCGTCAACTTGGTGAACGGAAGATGCTTGAGCCGGATGATGGT
The DNA here is from genome assembly GCA_964246175.1 of uncultured Chthoniobacterales bacterium. Lineage (GTDB taxonomy): Bacteria > Verrucomicrobiota > Verrucomicrobiia > Chthoniobacterales > SZAS-18 > CAHJWO01. The sequence continues at coordinate 3,995 of CAXTQD010000186.1, forward strand.
AGATCGCACTTTCCGAAGCTGATCCAGCGACATTGTGCCCAGTGCCTGCTTCAAGGTTTCCCGGTCGTTTGTCTCCCTGTTCTCCTGCGAGTTAGGCATGTTGCTCCTTCTGCATCATGCCGGTGTATACAAGTCGCCGTTGGTCGCGCAAGGCTTCGTTTGCACTGAGCAGATCGACCGAACGGTTTCTTGCCATGTCTTTCTTGCTCTCTGCCTCTCTTTGCGAGCAGTTTCCAAAGTGTGTTGGTCATTCATCCTCCTCACCACCGGCGGAGCCGGTTCGAGCGCTAGCGAGGCTCCCTTTCGCGCGTAGCGAAAGGGCGGGGGGATAGCCGCGTCCGGCTCGGAGTGTAACGCAGAGTCGGCACTTTTGCTGCGGCGCCTGCGCCGCCTCGAGTTTCTGCCTGTCGAAATGGGGTCGGCTCGGGCGCTGATTTGCTTTGATTTGGGGTTAAAGGGATAAAGACAGGGATGGGTGGTGAGTATGTCGTGGATAAAGTGTTGACCGTGAGCAATATGCACAAACAACTGAAATGCCTTCCGCTCTTTCTGCGCCCGGACTTTCGCTTCTTCTGCTGACATGTTGGGCACGGCGAGATCGGTTTCGCTCTTTCCACGCCCGGGGTTCTTATACCTCGCCGGAAGAGTGGATCGGTTTCGCTCCTTCTGCGCCTGTCGCCTTGTGGGCTCCGCTCTTCCTGCTCCCCGTGCTGTGCACCTTTCGCTCTCCCTACGCCCAAAATAGGCTTCCAAACCATCTTTCGCTCTTTCCACGCCTGTCAGCCTGTGAATAACTCCCGTGCAACCGTGCCTTTTGGTGTGTTTTTGCACCTGGTTCGATCCGTCTTTCGCTCTTTCCACGCCCAGTCCAGTCCTTTCGCTCTTCCTACTCCCCCCGGCGGCGCGGAAGGCTTCCGCTCTCCCAGCGCCCGGATCGTCCTGGAACTTTCGCTCTCTCCACGCCCGATCAACGCGAACTTTCGCTCTTCCTATTCCCGAGCCGCCGGACTTTCGCTCCTTCTGCTCCCTGCTTGAGGTCTTTCATCTCGATGTTCCCCTCCACGATCTCACCGACGAACGTGCTTGATGGGAATAGTTTCCACTCCATCTCGATGATCTTCGGCCTCCCTTTCGTCCGCTCGTACACCGGCCGTTCGTCGTAGGGCTTCATCGGATGCAGAAATCCCTGTTCCTTGAGTTCCTTGAGCGCCTGGCGCACGCGGTCGATCGTGTTGCGTTGGCGCTCCTCCGCGGTGATGCCGCTCTCGGCCAGCACGCGCGAGAGCGTCAGGATGTATCCCCTCCCCTCCACCATGTCCTGGCGGGAGGCCTGCCGGTATCTCTGGCTCATCCGGGTGATGATCCAGCGGGCTAGCGGCAATCCCACCCGCATCACCCGCGTGTAGTTGATCGGCTTGTAGGCCTGATCGATGATCGCCTTCGTGGCCAGCGGGTGGTAATCCACCGAGATGTAGGAGCGGCTGCCGTCCACGTCGCCTTTGGGCTGCTGGCGACGCAGGTTCTGGAGGATGGGTGCCTGCATGCCGTGGATGGTCCGGTCGTGTTCGGCCTCGACGGTGAGGACCGCGCGTGAGAGTACCTCCAGCGCTTCCCGGATCTGGCTGAGCATCAGACTGTGGCCCGCGGAGGTGAGTTCCTGCCGCAGCTGCGAGAGCGTGAACGTGACCCGGATGATGTGGGTGCCGGTTTGTCGGCCGACGTGCAGGCCCGTGCTGACGGTTTGCTGCACGGCCAGCTTGCGGATCGCCATCTCGACGAGTTCCTCGCGCACGCCCGGGAAGATGAGTTTGGCGTCTTCCTCGCTCGCCGCGGCCTTCGACTGCTTTCGGCCTTTGCTCGCGATGATCGCCGGGGCGATGGACACGGATACCCGGTGCCCGGCGATTTGCACATCGTCGAAGCGCAGGATCGACGCTTTTTTGACGGCGCGGGTGTGCGTCAGCGAAAATTTCGGCAGCGAATCGAAAAAATCGAGCGTGCGTGAATGAGCCGGGTTCTTGCTGTGCCAACCGTTGAACAAGCTCATTTGCAGATCGGTTGGAGCCGGGTCCGATGGCTCGGGTGCCGAAGTGAGACTGAGGTTCTTGCTCATGGCGGGTGGAGTTTTGCTCTTGAGGTTTCGGTCGTACGTCGACGAACGGTGGCGAGTGGCACCGCCCTGGGTGGCAGTTACGGGTTCATCTAGAGCATCGATCTTGAACCTTCGCCTGCCGGTTGGAAAACTATTTAAACGGATCGTACACCGATTTCTCGGCCGGCCCCTCTCACCACTCCGCTGGATGCTCGTCTTCCATCGAGCACATGATCGACGGCTTGGGGGAGGTCTTTGCCTAAGGCGTGGTGATCCGATCTGGTCGCCGGTTTTCCCGCGAGGAATCGCTTGCGGCGGCGGGAGGTTTTAGGCTAATACTCTATTAGCGAGATAGCCTAATAGCTTATATTCCCTCATGAAAATAGCCTTGGTTGCGAAAAAAGGCGGCGTCGGCAAGACGACGCTCTGTCTGTTGCTCCACGAAGCGATCCGGCAGACCGGCCAGACGGTGGCGGTGCGTGACTACGACGCGCAGGGTTCCGCCACCAAGGCGCTGGCGCGGTTCGGCGGCACGAAGGAAAAGCCGGGTGACGACTACAACGTGCTGCTCATCGACACGCCTCCCTCGCTGACCTTGGCGGCGACGGCGGCAGCCGTCAGCGATGCCGACATCGTGTTGGTTCCAACCAGCCCATCGCCGGTGGACGTGTGGGAAGCGGACGAAGCGGCGCGGTTTGCCCGTTCGAAGAACAAAAAAGCGATCATCCGCATCGTTCTCAACCGCACGCGAAGCGGCACGTTGCTCACCGACGCCGTTCAACAAAGCCTGGGGCATGTTGCGGAGGCGATCCTGCCGGTGACCTTGGCGGATCGTCAGAGCTATCAACATGCCACGCTCGGTGGCTGGGATGCCCTCGATGCGAAAGCGGAGAAGGAAATGTTCCAACTCACGGTAGCCGTGACTTCCCTGCGGTAGCCGCATATCCTATTAGCCTCATAGCTTGTATGAAAAACAAGAAGGACCTAATCGCGCAGATCTCCCAGAACTTGGCTGAGCCAGCGTCGACCGCCGATGCGGCTCAGGCCCCCGCGGCGACAAAGGCATCGCCGCGTCCCGTCGGTCCGACGACGAAGCGCGGCGCGGCGCGGCCTGCGGCGGAGAACCCCCCGGTTGCGGAATCGTCTCGCGCAACGGGCTCGGGCAAACAAGCAGCCTTCTGGCTGGACGACGAGGACCGGGCGATCTTCCATGAAACCGGCATGCTTCTTTACAGCCAGGGCATCAAGCCGAGCCACAACTTGGTTCTGCGTGCGGCGATCCGGATGATCCCCCGGGACCACCGTTTGGTGGAAAAGGTACGCGAACTCATCGAGAAGGACGGCCGCAAGGTGCGGCACCAGAAGAAATGAGGGCGGCCCTTAGCCTAATAGGCTATTTGTCAAAGCGGAACGCCGATATTGCGGCCGCTGGCGGAAACGAAATCCGAAGTGCTGACAGAAGAAGTTCAACGGACGCCTGGACCCGAGGCGGCGGGCGGGATAGGCATGCAACCATCTAAGCTAATAGTTTATAGCCGCATCGTCGTGATTGGACGGGCTGCGGCAACAGGGCGATAGGCTAATAGCCTATTGCGTGCGCCTGCGAACGACGCTTCTCCGCAGGGAGGGGGGATTGTTGACGCTGTTTGCAAGGGGGTCTCGGGTGCACGGTGAAGAGTAATAGGATATTAGACTAATAGGGTTCCGACAAATCCGAAATAGGGACGGTGATTCTAAAATCCGTCGTGTTCAAACGTGTGTTTTGCTTCGTGCCGGGTGACTTCTCGCGGAACATTGTTACGGTAGGCGGATGATCCCGAACTTCCACAAAGGCCCGCTGCTCGTGGGCTGCGCCTGGGGCCTCTTGGTCGGGATCACCCCCTTCTTCCAGCCCATTGACCTTGCAGCCCGCTGGACGTTAGGATTGGGTCTCGGCCTTTCTTACGTGAGCATTGGACTGCTGGTGGCACTCCTGCCCGACATCGGCAACGGGCGGGGGCGCGGCTGGTTCCAGGGAGCGATGGCCGGACTCTTCTACAGCGTGCCCGGCGCGGTGTTCACCATGGTGCCTTATCCTCTGCGGGACGATGCGCCACGGTACTGGCGCGAGTTTGCCGCCGGCGGCACGCGCGCCCTTCTGCTGACCTTGGCCTTTGGCGCAGTCGTCGGTGGAACGTGCGGGGCGGCCCGCAAACGGCGCTTCTAAAGCGGCTCGGCTGACGCCTCAGGCCGCCTCGGCAAAGCTGCCTGCTAACAATTTCTCCAGGTCTGTCGGAGATTGGAGGTTGAACCGGCGCAGGAACTCGCCCGTGGTCATCCACACGGTGCGCCCGCTTTCACCAGCGGTCCGGCAATCCACGAGGCCCAGGTGCTGTAGCCGGAGAACCACCGAGCGTTTGTCGGTGGAAAAGTAGCCGTTGATTTCGACCATGGAGAGCGGTTGCTTGAAGGCGATGCAGGCGAGCACCTCCAAGCCGGTGGTGCTCAGCGGCCCCTCTTCCTCCCGTCCGTCGCACGCGGCGACCGAGTTTGACCGGGTCTGCTCTGCCAAAACGGCAAAGTAGTTGCGCAGGGTGGGGGGACGCACCTCGGCCGTGGTGATCCGTACGCCGCCCGCGCGCATGTCCAGGCGCAGGCCCAGCTTTTCGAGCTTCTGAGTTGTCTTGAGGAGCACCTGCAACAACTCGAAGCTGCCGACGCTCGCCGCCGCGCGCACCGTGGCGTCCGCTTCCTGCACGAACAATTCGCGCAGCTTCTCGCGCAACCCTTCGATGGAAAGCTCCCGGCCGCTGACGAAGAGCAGTTGCACGACCGCGCGCTCCAAAAAGCTCTGCTCGCTCGGGCTCATGGTTGCAAAGGATAGCAGCGATGTCGGCTCCAAGGCGAGAATTCATGTCTCCATCACCTCGCGAAAGCCTGTGGACTTTCATGAGATTTCTTGTAGATTACATCCATGCCAGCCACCCTGCAAAAACCAGCCGTTGTGCCGGTGATAGAACCTCCGGTCGAAGAGCAAATCGCCGCGCTGGAGGAAAAGCTGCGTTCCCTGCGCGGGATTGCCAGCGTGCGGGTGGTGCTGCCGCAGTTGCACGATGGCGCCACGGGCCGCGTAGACGCCCAGAAGGTGGCCGACCATCTGGGAGTGCCGCTCAAGCGCTTGGCCGAGGGCTTACGCCTCAACTACAAGAGCGCACACCGCAACCCGGACGCCGAGTCGTTCCAAGAGGCACTCCGCCCGGTGAAACGCTCCCTGGAGATCCTCGACGAGTTCTTCCGCAAGCCTGAGTTGGTGCGCGCGTGGTTGCACACGCCGCATCCTGATCTCGACGGCAGCACGGCCTTGGAGACGATCCTGGAGAACCGCGCCGAAGCGGTTTGTACGATCCTCGAAAACGCACTGGCCGGTGTGCCGGTCTGATGCGGCCGGCCGCTGAACTCGTCGCTGCGCTCTCTGGCGTCAAGCTGCGGGCGGTGCATGGCCCGTGGTCTCGCTGCGTAGGCTACCGGCACCTGCTGGCTCCTCCGCCGGGTGGTGGGGCGGGCGGCTCGCCGCAACCCCTCTGGGGCGGGGCAGCCAAGATCGCCGGGGCGCGCTTCACGCCGAAGGGAGGGTTCGACTCGCTCTACCTGGCTTCCGACCCGGTGACGGCGCTCACGGAAGTGTCTGCGCTCGTGGCGCTGCCGGGCGGCCCCGTGCCGGTGCGAACGGCTCCTTTGGTCATCGTCAGCGTGGACGGGGTGGTCAGCCGGGTGCTGGACCTCACCGACGCGGACACGTTGGCGGCGCTGGGCACCAACCCGCAGGAGATCACCGGCACCTGGGTCAAAGGTAGCCAGCCCGCCCACGCAGACGCTCGCACAGGCGGTCTACGACTCAGGCGCAACCGCCAGCATCCAGTATCCTTCAGCCAAGTACCCTGGCGGGGTGAACCTAGTCGTCTTTCCCGACCGGCTGGTTGCGGGTCCGACCGACTACCTGGAGGCCTACGATCCGCAGGGACTCATCGCGCAGCGGCTCAGTGCCTGTCGCAGGCAGCATAGGGAAACTGTCAGCGGCGAGGGCGAGGATCGTGGCGCAACGCAGGCAGACTGCCACCGAGTGCGTCCATCGTGGCACGGGTATGCTCCGGGGCCACGTGGGTGTAGCGGCTGGTGGTGCGGATGTCGCGGT
>CAXTQD010000187.1:0-10193 GCA_964246175.1 uncultured Chthoniobacterales bacterium
CCCCGGTCCGGCCTGCGGGGCCGTCCGCCCCCCAGAGGATGCGTGTTCTTGGGTGCGGGCAAGAGCGGTTCGATGAGCGCCCAGAGTTCGTCGGTCAACCCGAAGCCGCCGCCCGTGCTCGGGATGCACTTGGCGCGGGGACGACGACGGACTTTCTTCTTGGCAGGCGGGAGCTTCCCCCTCCTGCCTCGCATCTCGCTACGTCATTATTCGGATAGGCAGGAAGCTCGAACATCTGTCCCGGGAACGCTTGCGGATCCACGCCGTCATCCCAGATCCCGATGGCTACTGGCGTGAGTTTCTGCTCGGAGGAGAGCGTCACTTCACGTGCGGCCCAGAGGTCTGGTCGCGTCGTGTGCGCGTCCATGTACGCCTTCAAGATTGGGGCATCCTGTCTCCACAAGGTCAGTTCCAAGAGGAGCGCCACCCGCGCCCGGATCAGCAACCGCGCCATGGGCAAGTCGAGAGTACCCGTCTTCGCACACGCGGGGTCGACCCGCTCTTTGACGAGTCCGGTCAGCAGGTTCGCGCCCGTTAGCCAGCAGAGCTTTGCGTTCGCCCTGTTCCTGCCGCAACACTTCTTGGACGGCATCCCAAGGCAAGGTGTCGATCAGTGTGCGATCCGCGGTCTCGAAGGCACCTGCAAATTCTAGCCCCGTCCGTGTACCAGCAGCGTGCGCGGCTTGGAGATAGGCGGTTTCCACGCGCCAAGTGGTCAACCGCCGGGCTTCTTTCTGCTCGTTGGCCTGCAACTGCGGAAGCAACTGGCGGGCGGTATCGTCCTGTCCAGCCAGGAGCGCCAGATAGAAGAGGGGTTCCAGCAGAGCGCGCTGGGTGACCTGATCCGTGATCTGGCAATCTGCCAACGTGCGGTGGAGGTCTGCCTCGACCTGACCGGCAAAAATGTCGAAGGCCGCGGCGTCGGCGTGCAGGAGTTCAGAGGGTGCCGTGGCCAGTGGGTAGCTGAAGCGTGGCAAGTCCGCCTCGCTAGCAATCGTTTGATGGGCGGTCGATGGCGGATGTGCAGAGTTGGGGGCTGTCTGTGAGAAGGCCCTGACCGGCCCCAGGCACGCCAGGAGCAGCACGAGAAGCGAACGCGTGTGGATGAGGCTGGGCAGGCGGCGCGATGACAGCGGGGGCACTTTGAGCGGGCGGATTCATATTGCGGTGGATCGAGCGCGGGTTCATAGGTGTTCTCCGAGAACTCCGCCGGAAAGTTTCGCCGCGTGTTGCCCCGGCAGCGATCCCGAGCCGCCCGAGCGAAGCGTTTGTCTGCGTCCCCGAAAAAGGTGAAGCGAGGGAGGCAAGGTTATTGCCGTGCGAAACTTTCGACTTCGGATCACGGAGAAACTCGGTAGCTGCCACCCATCATCCCACCATGTTTTCCTCCGTCAGTTCCGAAACGCGCAGATACCCTCTACCAGGCCGTTCCACTGGCTCATGGCCCCGGCGTCTCAGCACGCTATTCGTGATTGGTTGTCTGCTGACGTGCGGCCCGGCGTTGCAGGCTGGCACGATCCTGCCCTTTCCGAAGGATGCACCCGCCTTCACCTTCGAGCTGCCCGACAACATGCAGGCGGAGTACCAGGCCGATGGCACGCTCGTCTGCACGGCCAAAGATGGCTCCCTGCTCAAAGGAGTCTTCCAGCCACTGCCGAACGTCAAGAACGACAAGGACCTGCGCTTCGGGCTAAATGGCGTCATCAAGCTGATCGCTCCAAACTTTCTCACGACGGACCTGCGTTATCCTGCTCCCTTCGACAAGGACACCGCCAGCGGCGTGCTCACGATCACCGTCTCGGCCACCGGCCGGCACGACGGGCAGGATTCTGCTCTGGCCCTCATCGTGTTTTCCAAAAACGGCAAATACTACGAGTTGATTGCCTCCGGTGCCTTGCAGGCGATGACCGCCTGCAACTTTCCTCACTCGTTCCGCGAGACCATGAAACTCACGCCGTAGCATTGCGCCGCCGGCCGCGCCAGACAGCCCCGGCCACGGCGCACAGTGCAAGGAGGGCGCACGGACCCGGCTCTGGTACCGTGGCGACGGCCACGCCGAAAGGATTGTCCAACCCCGCAGGCGAGGTGAAGCCTGCCGCCGGCGCGCCGGTCAGGGCATTGTACGCGCCCACCGTGTTGCCGGCGCTGTTGGCGACGTAGAGCGTGTTGCCAGACAGAGTCAGACCTGTCGGGCGCTGCAACCCGGTGATGAACGATCCGTTGAGCAAAGCGCCGGTGTTGGCGTCGTACTCGCTGATCGTGCTGCCGTTAAAATCCGAGACGTACAGGGTGCTGCCCGACAAAGCCAGGCCGAAGGGGACCCTTCCCGCGCCCACGAGGCTGATGAAGCCGGCGTTGATCGGTGCGCCCGTGGTGGCGTTGTAGGTGCCGATCAACTCGTCGCCGCCCCGGGCCAGGTAGAGAACGTTGCCCGTCACGGCAATATCGGCCGGCTCGTGGATGCCGCCACTAATCGTGAAGCCCGGCAGGAGCGCGCCGGTCTTCGCATCGTAGGCGCTGACGCTGTTGCCGCCCACGGTGGAGACGTAGACGGTGTTGCCCACGACGGTCAGCCCTTGGCTGTTGCCGGCATTGGCCGGAGCGTTGAAGCCGGCCAAAGGAGCGCCGGTGGTGGCATTGTAAGCGTACAGCCCGGAGGCGGCGGCCACGTAGAGTGTGTTCCCGGCAACGGCCACGTTGTCCGGACCGGAGAGGCCGCCCGGCGGGACAAAGCCTGCCACGGGCGCGCCGGTAGATGCGCTGTAAGCACCGACGACGTTGTTGCCGTTGTTCGCCACGTAAACGGTTTGGGCGGACACCGCCGCCGCCGTGGTCTGGAACGTTCCCAGAGCCGTAAGGATCGTCAGGAAGCGAACCGTCGTTGTTCATCGCGGCGCGACTGGAAGCGGGGACGACGCGGATGGCAGCGCATCCAACAAGGCTTTTGATGCGGCCAACGCCCGGCGATGCCGGACGCGCAGCCGCCAAGCGCAAAAGCGTTCCATCAGGACAAGCGTAATCGCGAGGCCCAAGGCCACGGCAAAAAGCAGCTTTCCTTCTGGCGACCATGGCCCGGACGGCAGCGGGGAGGAAGCGTCTGGCTCCGGTGCGATTCCCTGCGCACCGCATACCGCCGGTAGCCAGCCGAGGCAAGCCGTTGCCGCGATGGTGGCACGACGTTTCAGAGTGGAAAAGCCGTCAAGGCGGCGCCGGCCGGATGGCGGCACGCGGTTGGCGGGAATGTGTTGGAGATGGTGTGAGATCGTCTGCATCTTGTAATGGATGGCGTGAGTGGTTCATGGGTGTCTCCGCAGACGGCGGCGAAAAGTTGCGCGGAGCATTTCCCCGGCTTGCCGGGCCTTGGTGCTCGTCCTAGAGTGGGGACCGTGCGGGACGCGGCTTTGAACTCGACGGCCGGCGGGCGGAAGGGATTCGTCAGCACGCAATGGGGATTGCTGCTGGCGGCGTCGGAAGGCAATCGCGCCGGGGCGGAACCCCACGCGCAGAACGCTTGGGCGGAACTCTACCGTGCCTATTGCTATCCGGTTTACGCCTTCATCCGCCGCCGCGGCCACTCCCGACCCAAGGCACAAGACCTCACGCAAGACTTCTTCGTTCATCTCTTGGAGAAGGGCACGCTCGGGCGGGTCGATGCGGGAAAAGGACGCTTTCGCACCTTCCTGCTCGGGGCCTTGGAATACTTCCTGGTGGACGCGGCGCGACGAGAAAACACCCACAAGCGGGGCGGGAACCGCCACTTCGTTTTCCTCGACGACCCCGACGTGGCGGAACAACAGTTCCAACTCGCTGCACCCGGCTGGGAGACGCCCGAAAAGCTCTTTGACGCGCGGTGGGCGGCTGCCCTGCTCGGGGTCGTGTTCGCGCGGCTGCGCGAGGAAATGACGCTCGCGGGCAAGGAGCGTTTGTTTGAAGCCCTGCAAGGTTACGTCGCCGGGGCAGAAGATGCTTCCTACCAGCAGACGGCCGACGCGCTCGGGTTATCGCTCGCCGCGCTCAAGAGCCACATCCATCGGCTGCGAGGCCGCTACGGCACCCTGCTGCGCGAGGAGGTCGCGCGCACCGTGGCAAGCCCGGCCGACGCGGAAGAAGAACTGCATCACCTGCGCGCCGCGTTGCGCACGGCCTGACGGTTGATGATCCCTGGATGGGAAAGTGAATCCAGATTTGCCGCGCAACGCTTTGCGGGCCAGTTTAGTTCTCGTGGCAGCTTCCCCGCCGATGACGGTTTGCCGGGCTTGCGGCACTGCGTTCGCCTCCGCGGCCAATGGCGTCGGTCCACTCTGTCTCGGCTGTCTGCTTGATTCTGCTCTCGGTGGCGGGTCGAGCGCCTCCGCCGAACCCGGGAACGACGCGCCGGAACCGCTGCCAGTCAACGGTGTTCCCTTGGTCGCAGGCCGTTTCGATCACTACGAGCTTGCCACCCGGGAGGACGGTACTTTCGTGGAACTCGGACGTGGCGGCATGGGGATCACCTACCGGGCAACCGATACCACGCTGCACTGCGTCGTGGCGTTGAAGGTGGTCAATCCCGCCTTCGCGCGAGACCCCCGGGCGCGCGTGCGTTTTTTGCGGGAGGCCCGGGCGGCGGCGGGCCTGCGCCATCCGCACGTGGCCAGCGTTTTTTTCTTCGGGGAACGGGCGGACGACGGTCAGCTTTTTTACGCGATGGAACTGGTCGAGGGCGAGACCTTGCAGGCGAGGGTGCGTCGATCCGGTGGGTTGCCCATCGATCAGGTGCTGGAAATTGGCACACAAGTCACCGATGCCTTGGCGGCGGCGGAAGCACGCGGGCTGACCCACCGCGACCTCAAGCCGGCCAACCTGATGTTGGTGGACGGTGAAGCCGTCAACGTCAAGATCATCGACTTCGGGCTGGCGAAGGCCGTGGCGGACGAAGCACCGGACGGCTCACACCTGACGCGCACGCAGGAGTTCGTAGGCACACCGGCCTTCGCCAGCCCGGAACAAGGCAATGTGTGGCAAGAAGTGGGATTGCACTCGGATTTTTACGCGCTCGGCGCGACGCTCTGGTTCGCACTGACCGGCCAGCCGCCGTTTGCTGGGCGCACGGCGGGGGAAATGCGTGCGCGGCAGCTCCGCGCCGCCCTGTCGCTAGAACCGCTCGTCGCGGCCCGCGTTCCCGCGCCCGTCGCCGAACTACTACGCGCGCTGCTTTCGCCTGAGCCCGCGGATCGTCCGCAAACCGCCCAGGCTCTGGCCGAGGCTTTGGCCGGTTGCCGACAAACACCGCCCGCCGTCCCTCCGCGCCGCGGGGTGGGCAGGCACGCGCGCAGAATCCTTCTACCGGCGGCGGTCTCCGGTGCGATGGCCCTAGCGGCGGGGTGGTGGGTGACATCGCACCACGCCACGAACGACATTGCCCGCCAGAACGCTCTGCTGCAACGTCAGGCGACCGCTCAACAGCAGCAACTCGACGCCGTGCAGGATCAGTTGAAGCAGCAGACGCAGTTGATCGCGCTGGTCAACGCGAAGATCGACCGGAATGCCCCTACCACCCAAGACCACGCGTCCGGGAGCAATCCGGCGGCTTTTGCTCAAGCGGAAATCGCCCGGGAACGCGGCATCAGCGTCGAAACCCTGCAAAAGCAACTCGCGGACGAACAGGGGGACGTGCGTCGACTCCTCACCCTGATCGACCAGCGCCTGATGGATGCGGAGGCTCAGACGACGCAGTGGCGGCAACTTAAACGGGTGACGTTGACCCGGTTGGGGGATAGCGAATCCGCCGCCGGTCACTACCTCGCTGCCGTCGAACCTTACCAGCAAGCTCTGACGCTCATTCACACGGAACAGGAGCCGCTCGCCTGGTGCGATGCCGCCGGGCACCTGGTGGCTGCTTTGCTGCAATCCGCTCGTTTCGCGGAAGCCGCTCCCCTCGCACAGCAGGTCGTTGATCGGCGCGTCACTCTTCTAGGACCGGAGCACCCGGACACGCTCAAAGCCCTGCGCGCTCAGGCTGCTCTGTTTTACGACCAAGGGGACTTAGCCAGAGCCGAAGCGCAATATCGGCGCGTCCTGGAAACGCAGGAGCGCACGTTGGGCAAGGAAGATCGTGAAACGCTCAAGACCCTCGCCACCCTCTCCCGCGTGCCCATCGAACGGGGCCGGAACGCGGAATCCGAGACGCTGGGCCGCCGCTGCCTGGAAGCCTGCGAACGCACGCTGGGCAAGGAAGATTTGCTCACCTTGGAAGCCGTCAATAATCTGGCCGTCACGCTGTACACGGAAGGCCGCTTCGCGGAGGCGGCGGCGCTGGACCGTCGGCTGTTGGAAGCGCGTGAACGCCTCCTGGGCGCGGAGCATCCTCTCACCCTCATGGCCGCCGACAATCTGGCCAACGCGCTCCTGGACCAGGGCGATGTGGCCGGAGCCGAGCCCTTCTTTCGCCACGCCCTGGCGGCGGAGGAACGCACCCTGGGGCCGGATCATCCCGCGACCCTGCACGCCACCAACAACCTGGCGAGGTTGCTGCAGGCCAAAGGCGACCTGGTGGGAGCCGAAGCGTTCTACCGTCGGGCGTGGGAAGGACATGCACACCTCCAAGGGGCTGACCACCCGGACACGCTTTCCACCCTGAACAACCTGGCCAACGCTCTCCAGGCACAAGGGAACTTGGCGGCAGCCGAGCCGTTGTTCCGCCAGGCTCTGGAAAGATACGAACGTACGCTGGGGGCTGATCATTCCTCTACCCTGATGGTCGTCAACAACCTGGCGATTTTGCTGCAAGCCAGAGGGGATTTGGTCGGGGCCGAGCCGCTATTTCGCCGTGCCTGGCAGGGGCAGGAACGTGCCTTGGGTCCCGACCATCCAGACACGCTGTCCGCCTTGAGTAACCTGGCCCAAATGCTCGATGCGAAAGGCGACATTGCTGCAGCCGAGCCCTTGTACGAGCAGGCTCAAGCACGCATGGAGCGGGTGCTCTCGCCCCAGGATCCCTACCGACTGGACCTGGAACATTACTTCTCGCTCTTCCGCGAGGCACAGGGGCGGCTGACCGAAGCGCTAGCCTTGGCAAAGCAGGTCATCGAGAACTGCAAAAATCTGCGGGCTGGAAGCACTCTGCGACGTACCTACGAGGCGCATTACCAGACGCTACAGGCAAAGGTAAACGCACCACAGTCTCCCACGCCCGCTCCGGCGCGAAAAGTGAGCGGCAGTATTCGTTAGCTCTTCTCCACGGCGCCCTTCGCCTTTGTTTACCGGATGCGAGGAGCAAGATCACTGGATAAGCCTAGTGCTCCTTCAGGATAGCATGGTGTTGTGATAAGCTGGCGGCATGGCTGCCAAACAACACCTGATTTGCCTCACCGCCGAAGAAGGCCGACAAGTCGAACGCGCCGTGCGCTCGAACAAGCACTCGCCGCGCGAGCGGATGCGTGCGCGCATTCTGCTCGCCGCCAGCGACGCCACGGCGCGCACGGACAAGCAAATCGCCGCGCAGGTCGGCACCTGCCTGAACACGGTGGCGCGCGTGCGGCGGCGTTTTGCGTTGCGTGGCTTGGCGGGCGCGCTCCATCACGCCGAGCAAACCCGGCGCAAGGAGCGGCGGCTCGACGGTCGGGCCGAGGCGCACCTGGTGGCGCTAACCTGCTCGGCCCCGCCGGACGAGCGCAAACGCTGGAGCTTGCACCTGCTCGCGGGCAAACTCGTGGCCGCTGAAGTCGTCGAGAGCGTCAGCCACGAGACCGTGCGCCAGACGCTCAAAAAAAATAGCTCCAGCCGTGACTGAAGCAGGGTTGGTGCATCCCGCCCAAGGCCAACGCCGAGTTCGTCGCCGCCATGGAAGACGTGCTGGCAGTCTACTGCCGGCCCCATGACCCCGCCCGCCGGTCAATCTGGATGAAGCTTCCAAGCAACTGCTCTCCGAAGTGCGCGCCCCTTTGCCGATGCGCCCCGGCAGCCCCGGAGCAGGTGGACAACGAGTACACCCGCGAGGGCACCGCCGCGCTCTTCATGGTCTGTGAACCCTTGGCTGGCCGACGCCACGTCTTTGTCCGCGAGCGGCGCACCCGTCTGGACTTCGCGGCGGTGATCAAGACCCTCTGCGACGAACTTTACCCGCAGGCCGAGAAGATCGTCCTGGTCATGGACCAACCCCACACCCACGGGATCGCCAGCCTCTACGAAGCCTACCCGCCGCAGGAGGCCCTGCGTCTGGCCAAGAGGCTCGAAATCCATCACCCGCCCAAGCACGGCTCTTGGCTGAACATGGCCGAGATCGAACTCTCCGTCCTCGCCCATCAGTGCCTGGACGAACGCATGGAAAACCAGGAAAAGCTCGTCCGCGCCGTGGCCGCCTAGGTTCTGTCTGGACGGATCGTGGAGGAGGCATAAGCAGCGGCGGATCATGGCGAGCTTGACGGTGGCCAGGTAGTTGGCGGCCAGCTTGGCGTGGCGGGTGGCAAGCTGGCGGTTCTCCTTGAGCCAGTCCACGCAGCGTTCGATCACGTTGCGCTGGCGGTAGGTTGCCTTGTCGAAACGCGGGTTGGCGCGTTGGTCCTTGCGCGTGGGGATGACCGAGGTGATGCCGCGCCGGCGCAGGTAGGCGCACCCGCGGATAGCTGTAGGCCTTGTCGCCGGCCAGTCTGCGCGGGCGGCAGGTGGGTCGGCCCTTGCCGTTGGGCAGGCGCACCGCCTCCAGGGTGGCAGCCACCTGTTTGCTCTCGTGCGCCTGGCCCGCCGTCACCGTGGCAGCCAAGGGGATGCCGCCGCCGTCGACAACCAGGTGGACCTTGGTGCCCCAGCCCCCGCGCGAGCGGCCCAGGGCCTGCTTAGCGGGATCGTAGGGCTGGTTTTTTCCCCCTCGCCGCCCCGGCCCCCGCGCGGCTGGCGCGGATGCTCGTCGCGTCGATGTTCCACAGGGCAAAGTCGAGGCGGCCTTCCTCGTTGAGGCGCAGGTGCAGGCGCGCTAGGATCTTGTCGAGCGTGCCGTCGGTCCGCCAAAAGTTGAAGCGGTCCTACCCGCTCTGCCACTTGCCGTAGCGTGCGGGCACCTCGCGCCACTGGGCACCGGAGTAGAGCCACCGGAAGATGCCGTTGAGCGTGGTGTGATGGTCGTTCCAGCGTCCGCCGCGCGTGCCCCGGGCGGGCAAAAGGTCTGCGATCAAGGCAAACTGCTTGGCGGTCAGTTCATAGCGGCGGGCCATGCCGCCGAGTTTACCACGAGCCAGAACCTTCCGTCAGACAGAGCCTAGCGCATCGGCCACAGTCGCTTACGGCAGCCAGCTTTTTTCCGACAACGTCTACAACTCCGGCCTGCCTGACGACGGCGCGCTCGGCTTTGTGCCCCTGGTGCCAGCAGCCGGGTGGTACGGGATCAGCCTGCAAGTCAACGCGGACACCGCCGGCCACTTCGTGCGCGTGCTCGTGGACGGCCAGACGATGGGCGGCGGCCCGGTGGCCGTACCCGTAGCCAACGCGGCGGCCAACGTCGTGGTCGCCAACGTGTACCTGACGGCGGGCCAGCACGGGCTGATCGTGGAGGGGCAGTACACGTCCAACGGGAGCTACAACGGCGGCTCCTGCACGTTTACGAGCGTTACCCTCACGCCCCGGCCCCCAAACCTATGCGGTGTGGGCGGCGCAGTACTTCGGCGCCGCGCAACAGGCGGACCCCACAATCAGCGGCCCCACCGCCACGCCACAGGGCGACGGCGTGTCCAACCTGCTCAAGTACGTGCTCGACATCGACCCGGCGCGCTCCATGACAACCGCCGACCGCACCGCCCTGCCGGCCGTCGGAACCACCACGAGCAACGGGACACCCTACCTGACGCTTACCTACCGGCAAAATGCCTTGCTGACGGGAACGACGGTCCGCGTGCATACCTCCCCAGACTTGGTGAACTGGACGACGGTGACCAACCCCACGGTGCTCGCCACCGGCAGCGATCCTGTCACGGGCGATCCCACCACGCAAGTCGGCGTGCCGGCAGCGGGTGAGCGCGAGTTCGTCCGCTTGCTCGTCACAGGGCCTTGACTGCCGGCCTGACAAGCGAACCTGTGAGGCGGTGCCGCACGCTAGGTCCGTGGCTGTTCGTGTCCGCTCCTGACCTGCGAGACTCATCTTTTCGCCTGCGATCAGGAAATGAGACGTGATGAAAGGGGCTACGGCTAAACAGGCACGGCTTTTGCTTCTACTTGGAGGTCTG
>CAXTQD010000188.1:0-264 GCA_964246175.1 uncultured Chthoniobacterales bacterium
CGCGCACCGGGGGCGCCCCGCCCCCAACCCCCGGCCGTAGGCGAAGAGGGACGTGGCGAAGAGCGTCAGCCAGGGCAGGAGCTTGTCGAAGGTCGCCGCCGGGGTGTGCAGAAGAATCCACGCGCCGACGATCCCGCCGAAGACACTGACGACCGCGAGCGTCACTGCCAGCAGGCGGCGCGCGGCCAGTTCGCGCCGGTACGCACCGAAAGAAGCCAGGATACCCGGCCACAGCGCCACGGTGCTGGTGGTGTTGGCAATCAC
>CAXTQD010000188.1:274-4065 GCA_964246175.1 uncultured Chthoniobacterales bacterium
CGCGCACCAGGGCCGGCAGGGTGAAGAACGAGCCGCCCCCCGCCACCGAGTTGATGATGCCCGCCAGCAGCCCCGCGCCGGCGACGAGGGAGGCTTGGGGGAAGTTCATGGCCACGCGCCTCTGTAGCCGATGTTCCGACTGGGCTCAAGGAGGATGCGGATTGCGAGATGACAGAGGTAGGTGCAGCAAGAGGATTTGCGCTCCTTTTTCATCTCGCATTCCGCATCCCGATACCAACGCTTGTCGGCACGGGAGCCCCTTGCTAGATTGCCGCGCCTCTGTTTTCCCGACCAAAGATGCCTACGCACCACCAGGGTTCGCCCGCCGATGTGCGCGCCCTCGATGCGTTCATCAAGCTCGTGCGCGCGTCCGGCTCCGTCCTGGCGCGCACCGGCCGCCATCTTGCCACCGAGGGGCTGACCGTAGGGCAGTTCGGCATCTTGGAAACGCTCCTGCACCTCGGGCCGCTCCACCAGTGTGAACTCGCCCGCAAGCACCTCCAGAGCGGCGGCAACGTGACGATGATCGTCGACAACCTCGAACGCGCTGGTCTCGTGCGCCGCGAACGTCTCGCTGCTGACCGCCGCTATGTGCGCGTGTGCCTGACCCCAGCCGGCAAGGCCCGCATCACCGCGCTTTTCCCCGAGCACGTCCAGCAGATCCGCGAACAGATGGACGTGCTCTCGCCCGAAGAACTGGATCAACTCGGCCGTCTCTGCCGTAAGCTCGGCCTGCACGCCGCGGCCGAAGCCGAAGCTCCAAGAACCGAACAACCTGCATGAGCAGAATTTTCGGCTCCTTCTACGGCGGGCGCGTGGCGGCCGGGCTGCTGCTGGTGCGGCTGCTCTTCGGCGTCGGCATCATCCTGCACGGCTGGGACAAGGTCGCCAACGGCGGGCCGTTCCACTGGGCCGACGGCTTCGGACCGCCGCTGGCCAACATCCCGCCGCCGCTCCAGGCGCTCGCCACCTTCACCGAACTTGGCGCAGGCGTGGCGATGATCCTCGGGTTGTTCACGCCGCTGGCCATGCTGGGGCTGGCGGCAACCATGGTCGTCGCTTTCATCCAGGGACACCACGGCGAGTCGTACGTCTCGCTCGACCGCCCCTACAAACCAACCTACGAACTCGTCGCCCACTACGGGATCGTCGCGCTCGGGTTGCTGCTGACGGGTCCGGGCGCCCTGTCACTCGACTACCTGCTCTTCGGCCGGCGGCGCGAGGTTGCGCCGGTGGTTCCCTGAAGGGACGTTCGGCCATGTCCACCGCCACCTTGTTCGCGGGGCTGCTCTTCGGCGCGGCCGGGATGGGGGCGTTTGTGTACGGAAAGAAGCAGCGGCAGGCGACGCCGTTCCTTATCGGCGTGGCGTTGATGGTGTACCCGTACTTCGTCGAGGATGTGTGGCTGTTGTATGGAATTGGCGTCGTGCTGATCGCGATGCTCTTTGTCTTCCGGGAGTGATCGCTCACAGATCCTGCCCGTAGGCAATGAACTGCCGGTATTCGCGTAGGATGGCCTCGACCGCTGCGCGCCCCGCTGCGACCTGCCGCTCGAACGGTTGGCCCTGTGGCGTTTCAAAGATAATCTCGAAGGGCTGCGGACGGACCGCCGCTGGGTTTCCCAGCACCCCCTCGTAACATTGCGTGATGAGCCCGTCCGTTGCCGGGAATCCGTCGATGATCTCGCCCGACGCCAACGGCACGAACGCCGCCGCCGCCGCGAGCGCAGGCCGGGCAAGCGCTTCCGTGAGCGTCGCGCCGCGCACGTACGCGTAGGCCCCCTCACAGGTGTCGTCGGCGTGGAGCGCGACCAAGCCGTTGAAGCCGAGCGCGGAGAGTTCGCACTCCAGGAGGAACACCTCCGGCTGCGCGCCCCCACGCCAGAACTCGCGGTTGAGGTCCAGTCCGGCGTGGGAATGGCGGGTGCCGTCCTCGTAGCCGCTCGGGTTGCACACGGGGTAGACGTGAAGTTCGTAGCCCAGCGCACGCTGCGAGTCGTCTTCGAAGGCCAGGAGCAAATCGCACAACGCCGCCGCGCCCTCGGGTTCGTCGCCGTGGATCGCAGCGAAAAGTCCCAGCCGGATCGGCCGCGCGCCGCCGTCCGCTGGGCCGCGCAGGGTCCAGCGTGTCAGCCGGTGACGCCGCGCGCCGTGCCGAAACTCACCCACGGTCGCCTCGCGCAGGCACGAACCCAACCGTGCGGCGCGCTCCCGCAAGGGGGCGAACAGAGCCTCGACGCGATTTTGCATGTTGCCCGAACCTTACCACCCGGCTAGGCAGGAGGAAACCGCCCGTGCCCACCGACCTCCCCCGCAACTCTCTGCCCCGCTGGCGCGGCTTCAACCTGCTCGAACTCTATGGCGCAGGGAGTTTCGGAGCGTTCGCGGAGGAGGATTTCCGTTGGATCGCTGGGTGGGGGTTCGACTTCGTGCGGCTGCCGCTTTCGTACACCCACTGGACGCTCGGCGGTGACCCGGCGCGCGTGGACGAACACTCCCCTGCTCTCGCCGAACTCGACCGCGCCGTCACCATGGCGGAACGCCACGGGCTGCACCTCTGCCTCTGCTTCCACCGTGCCCCCGGCTACAGCGTCAGCCCCGAGAGGCGAGAACCCTTCGATCTCTGGCGCGACCAAGCTGCCCTCGACGCCTTTTGCCTGCATTGGCAAACCCTCGCCCGGCGCTACGCGGGAGTTCCGTCCGCGCGCCTGAGCTTCGACTTGCTCAACGAACCTCCCCCGCCCCGGCCGGAGTGGGCGGCGCGGTTGACCGGCGGTACGACGCGCGCACGCCACGAGGCCGTGATGCGCGCCGCCGTTGCTGCCATTCGCGCGGCCGACCCGGCGCGCCTGATCATCCTCGATGGCCTCGACTACGGCCGCTGCCCCTTGCCCGAACTCGCCGACCTACCCAACGTCGCGCAGAGCTGCCGCGGGTACGAACCCTTTGAACTGACCCACTATCGCGCGCCGTGGATGCCGCTGGGCGGACGCTGGCATCGTCCGCGTTGGCCGGTGCGCTCCTGGAACCGCGCGCGGCTAGAAAGGGTCTACGCGCCGTGGGCGGCGACCGTGGCACGTGGCGTGGGAGTGCATTGTGGCGAGGCGGGTTGCTACCATCACACCGCGCACGCGGTCTTCCTGGCGTGGTTCCGAGACGTGCTCGACGTGCTCCGCGGCCACGGGATCGGCTGGGCGTTGTGGAACTTCCGCGGGCCGTTCGGCGTGCTGAATTCGGGCAGGGCGGATATGGTGTACGTCGATTGGCACGGTCACCAGCTCGACACGGCGCTCCTGGCGCTGTTGCAAGCCTCTTGACTCAAAACACCCGGTCCGCCAGTGCCTGCCCTGCCTCGAAGGCGCGCAGGTTAGCGAGGAAATGCCGCACCAACCGCTCGTCCTCGCCAGCGTGCGAACCCGCCACGTGCGGGGTGATGTAGCAATTTGGCAGGTCCCAGAGTTCGTGTTCAGGTGGGAGCGGCTCGGGATCGGTCACGTCGAGGTAAGCCGTTTCAGGTGTCCCCCCGCGCAACGCCGCCGCGAGTGCTGCCTGGTTCACGGTCGCGCCCCGGCCGATGTTGTAGAACCGTGCCCCCATCCGGAACCGCGCGAACCTCGCCGCGCCGAAAAACTGCCGCGTCGAGTCGTTGTGCGGCAGGATGTTGACGATGTGGTCCGCCTCACCCAGGCGTGCGTCGGCTTCGGCTTCGGTGAGCATCGGCACGCCCTCGTCGCCGCGGGGACTCCGCCGCACGCCGAAAATCTGCATCCGTAAAGGGGCGAGGATTTCCAC
>CAXTQD010000188.1:4075-10159 GCA_964246175.1 uncultured Chthoniobacterales bacterium
ATTTCCACCAGCCGCCGCGCGATGGCCCCGAATCCATAGACCAATACCGTTTGCCCGTTGAGCAGCCGGCTCTGCCGGTCGCCGGCCTGCCCCTGGAGCCAACGGCGATCCCCCCGCTGGTTGTCGAGGCACACGGGCAGCCGCCGGGCAAGAGAGAACATCATCGCCGCGAGGTGCTGCGCGCAGGGTTCGTCGAAGACGTGGGAGCTGTTCGTCAGGGTCGCCCCGCGTTCCCGGAACGCCGCGCGCAGGTCGTCGCGGTCGTAGCGGGTGTAGCCCGCGCTGGAAAGCTGCACCCAGCGCACCGCGGCGTTCGCCAGCAGACCTTCGGGGTTCGGCTGGCCGAAGAGGATCCGTGCGTCCGCGGGTGCGGCGTTAGCCGAGTCGCGCACCGGATCCTCCGAGGGTTGCAGCAGGAGTTCGTGGGAGGCGGTGCCCTCACGCAGCAGGCGTGCGGCGGGTTCGTCGAGGGGATAGTTGCACCAGATGCGCATGGCAGGCCCAACGGACACCGCCGCGCCGGCCCAAGTCAAATTTCGCGTTGGCATCGTGGGGCGTTTGTCTGTAACAAGGAACCCGCCGCCGCACCGGCCGTCCCTTCTTCTATGAACGACACCCTGGCCTCTCCGCTCGACGCCTCCGCCTACCGCTCGCAGCCCTCGCAGACCGAAACCGGGATGCCCGCCGGTGTGCCGTACATCATCGGCAACGAGGCCGCCGAGCGGTTTTCCTTCTACGGGATGAAGTCGATCCTGACCCTGTTCATGGTCAGATACCTCGTGACGCGTACCGGCGCGCCTGATCCCATGACGGAGAACGACGCCGAGCGTTGGAGCCACCTCTTCAACACCGGCGTCTATTATCTACCCATCGCCGGGGCGCTGCTCTCCGACGGGGTGCTGGGCAAGTACCGGACGATCCTGTGGCTCTCCATCGTGTACTGCTTCGGGCACTTCGCGCTCGCGGTGAACGACACCCGCCTCGGGTTGATGGTGGGCCTGGCGCTCATCTGCGCGGGGGCGGGCGGCATCAAGCCGTGCGTGTCCGCGAACGTCGGCGACCAGTTCGGCGCGGGCAACAAGCACCTGCTCTCCAAGGTGTTCGGCTGGTTTTATTTCTCGATCAACGCGGGGAGCTTCATCTCGACGCTGCTCTGCCCGTACCTGTTGGACAACCCGCGTTTCGGGCCAAGCTGGGCGTTCGGCATCCCGGGAGTGGCCATGGCGATCGCCACGGTTTGCTTCTGGCTCGGACGCAAGAAATTCGTCCACGTCCCGCCGGCCGGACTCGGCTTCGTACGCACGGCGGCCGGACCGGAGGGGCGCGTGGTGCTGCTGCGGCTGCTCTCCGTGTACGCGTTCATCATCATCTTCTGGATGCTCTGGAACCAGAGCAGCGGCGTGGAATGGACCTTGCAAGCGTCGAAGATGGACCTGCGTTTTTGCGGCGCGACGCTGGACGCCGGCATGGTGCAGACGGCCAACGCCATCCTGATCCTGGTTTACATCCCGCTGGTCAACTACGTTCTCTACCCGGCCATCGACCGGTTCTTCCCGTTGACGCCTCTGCGCAAGATCGGCATCGGACTTTTCCTGATGGTCGGGTCGGCGGCGATCATCGCCCACGTGCAACACCTCATCGACCTAGGCCAGCACCCGACGGTGTGGTGGCAGATGTTCGCCTACGCCATCCTGACGCTGTCCGAGGCGATGGTGTCCATCACGGGGCTGGAGTTTTCCTACACCCAGTCGCCCAACAGCATGAAGAGCGCGGTCATGGCGCTATGGCTTTTCTCCGCCGGCACGGGCAGCCTGCTCCTCGCCGCCTTCCACACTTGGAACAAGCTGCCCGGCGGTGGCACGAAGGTCACCGACCTACAATTCTTCCAGGGCTGCGCTTGGGTGATGCTCGCGGCCTCGTGCATCTACGTCGTGGTGGCCCGCTTCTACCAGGGACGGACCTACCTGCAAGGCGACGAGGTCAAGGCGGAGGCCGACATCGGCGTGGCGACGGCGAACATGCCCGCTTGAGGGGGCCAATCGTTTAACGTCGCTTTACAGGGGTAGGCAAGGGGTGGACATTGCGCTCCCGCATGTCTGCCCCAAGCAACGACCCTGCTGCCGCCAAGCCCGTCGCGGCCAACGAGACCATCAAGGCCGCCTCGCACCACCTGCGCGGCCACCTCGCCGCCGATCTGGCGGACGCGTCCACCGGAGCGATCTCGGAGGACAGCGGCCAACTCAGCAAGTTCCACGGCCTGTACCTTCAGGACGACCGCGACCTGCGCAACGCCCTCAAGAAGGCGGGCAAGGAAAAGGCGTTCGCCTTCATGCTGCGCGTGCGGCTGCCGGGCGGCCGGGCCACGGCGCAACAGTGGCTCGTGCTGGACAAGCTGGCCGACGACATGGCGTCGCCTTCGCTAAAGATCACGACGCGCCAGACCTTCCAGTTCCACGGCATCATCAAGGGCAACGTCAAGCCGGTCATTCAGGGGATGCACCAGGTCCTGCTCGACTCCATCGCGGCCTGCGGTGACGTGAACCGCAACGTCCAGGCCCCGCCGAACCCGGAACGTTCGCCGCTGTTGCAGGAAGTCTATGAGCACGCCCGCGCCTGGAGCGAGTATGCCTTGCCCAAGACCCACGCGTACCACGAGATCTTCCTCGACGATGAGATAGTCGCCGGCGGCGAGGAAAAGGAGCCGATGTACGGCGAGACGTACCTGCCGCGCAAGTTCAAGGTGGCCTTTGCGCTGCCGCCGCGTAACGACGTGGACCTTTTCGCGCAGGACCTCGGGTTCATCGCCGTGGAGGAAAACGGCAAGCTTGCCGGCTACAACGTGACGGTCGGCGGCGGCCAGGGCATGAGCCACGGCAACGCCGAGACGTACGCGCGTCTGGCCGATGTGCTCGGGTTCATCCCGCCCGACAAGGTGAATGCCATCGGCGAAGCCGTTCTCACGACCCAGCGCGACTACGGTGACCGCACCAACCGCCGCCACGCCCGGCTCAAGTACACCATCGACGACCGCGGCTTGGAATGGTTCCGCGGCGAGGTGGAACGCCGCAGCGGCATCACCTTTGCACCCGCGCGGCCGTTCGAGTTCACCACCATCGCCGACCCGCTCGGCTGGCACGAGTGCGCGGACGGGACGTGGTTTTACGGCCTGCACATCCTCAGCGGGCGCGTGAAGGACGTGCCCGGCCGGCCGCTCAAGACGGCCATGCGCGAAATCGCCGAAATCCACACCGGCGACTTCCGCCTGACCGCCGGGCAGAACCTGACGATTTCTGGCATCACCGTGGAACAAAAGCCTGTGATCGACGGCATCCTCGCCAAGCATGGACTCCTCGGCGAGAATGACCGTTCTGGCATCCGTCTCAACGCGCTTTCCTGTGTGGCGCTGCCCACCTGTGGTCTGGCGTTGGCGGAGAGCGAGCGCGTCCTGCCCGACATCGTCTCCAAATTCGAGGGCGTCCTCGACGAAGCCGGCTTGCACGACGATGCCATCAGCCTGCGCGTCACCGGCTGCCCGAACGGCTGCGCCCGTCCCTACCTCGCCGAGATTGGCCTCGTTGGGCGCGCGCCGAACAAGTACGCGCTCTTCGTCGGGGCCAAGTACAACGGCACCCGGCTCAACCGCCTGCTCGCCCCGAGCGTGACGGTGGACGATGCATTGGGCATGCTCACGCCGATCATCCGCCGCTACGCCGTTGAGCGGGCGGACGGCGAAGGCTTCGGCGATTACTGCGACCGCACAGTGCTGCCCGCCGACGCCACCTTGCACAGCGTCGGCACACCGCCGGGCAAGACCGAGCATCAGCCCGACGTTCCCGCGGTGCAGACAGCTACTTCTGCCTGAACATGACTCCCAATCAGGTTTCCCGTTGGAATGACGAACTGCGCGGGCGTTCGCCGTTGGAGATCACCCGCTGGGCCGTCGCGCACGCGCCAGGCCGGGCGGTGGTGTCCACGAACTTCCGCCCGTACGAGGCCGTGATGCTCCACCTCGCCACGGAGGCGCTGCCGCGCATCCCGGTGCTCTGGGTAGACCATGGCTACAACCGTCCCGCCACTTATCGGCACGCCGAGAAGCTTCGCCGCACGCTCGACCTCGACCTGCGCGCGTACCTGCCGCGTCTGACCGTCGCGCACCGCGAGGCCGTCTATGGCCCCGTGCCCGACCTCGGCGACGAGATCTCGCTCAAGGAGTTCAGCACGCAGATGAAGCTGGAGCCCTTCCAGCGCGGGATGCGCGAACTGGCCCCGCTCGTCTGGCTAACCGCCTTGCGCAAATCACAGAACCCGAACCGCGCCGGTCTTGACATCGTCTCGGTGGACGAAAACTTCGGCACCCTAAAGGTGAGCCCACTGTTCTACGCCACCGACGACAACCTCGAAGCTTATTTGCGCGAGCACAATCTCCCAAACGAGTGGGACTACTTCGATCCCGCCAAGGCCGACGAAAAACGCGAGTGCGGCCTGCATGCGGCTTGGGGTGGACAAGCGGTGCGTAAGTGAAGGAAGTTGTCTGTTGTGAGCAGTTACCATCTGAATCACCTCCAGTATCTAGAAACCGAGGCGATCCACATCATGCGCGAGGTCGTGGCGGAGTTCGAGCGGCCGGCACTGCTGTTCTCGGGCGGCAAGGATTCGATTTGCCTGCTGCGCTTGGCGGAAAAAGCATTCCGGCCGTCCGAGTTCCCCATGCCGCTGCTCAACGTGGATACCGGCCACCACTTCCCGGAATTGAACGAGTTCCGCGACCGCCGCGCGGCTGAACTCGGCGCGAAGCTGATCGTCCGCACCGTGGACGACGCCATCGAGAAGGGCATCGCCTTCCCCGTGCCCGGCCAAGTCAGCCGGAACGGCCTGCAAATCCCCACCCTGCTCGCGGCCATCGAGGAGTTCGGCTTCGACGCCTGCATCGGCGGTGCCCGCCGCGACGAGGAAAAAGCACGCGCGAAAGAACGCTTCTTTTCCTTCCGCGACAGTTTCGGCCAGTGGGACCCGAAGAACCAGCGTCCTGAGATTTGGAACGTCTACAACGCCCGGCTCAACCCGGGCGAGAACATGCGCGTCTTCCCGTTAAGCAATTGGACGGAAACCGACGTGTGGGAGTACATCCGCCAGGAACGACTGGAAGTGCCGAGCATCTACTTCAGCCACCCCCGGCGCGTGGTGCGGCGCGGCGGCCAATGGGTGCCCGACACGGACCTCGTACCCGCCAAGCCCAGCGAGAAAGTGGCCGAACTCGTCGTCCGCGTGCGCACCATCGGCGACATCATCAGCACGGGCTGCGTGGAGTCGCCCGCCGACAGCGTGGACGACATCATCGCCGAGATCGCCTCCGCCCGCGTAACCGAGCGTGGCTCCCGTGCCGACGACAAGGCTTCCGACGCGGCGATGGAGGACCGCAAGAAGGCGGGCTATTTCTAGCTCCACTCGCCACCGAGCGTGAAGATTTCTATTTTGCCTTTGCTCTTGGCGGCTCTGCCGTGGCTGGCGGCGTCTCGCGCCGACGGAAAGCCAAAAGTCGGCTTCGACGACTTGGCGCTGACGGTCCAGGACCATGGCCAGACGGTCCGCCTCGAAAACGCTCTGGAGACGGTCCCGATCAGGCATGTCGTCTATGCGGCCGTCAAAAAGAACGACGACTTTTACCTCCTGCTGGGATTGAAGGAATGGACGCGCGGCGGCCCGCAGCCCCGCGGCACCTGCGGCGGCGGCAAGGAAGAATCAATCCAGTGGCTGCACGTCAGCGCTGGCAAGGTCGTGCGACGTCAGAGCGGCCTCTACAATTCCTGCGGGGTGGAACGCACCGGCGCGATCTCCGGGTGGAAGGCTGGCATCCTTCTCTGGCATGCCCACAGCGATCATTCCCTTTCACCGACGGGCCAGATGGAACTGACGCCGGTGGATTTCGCCTGGACGTTCGACTCCGCCCACCCGGAAGCGGGCATCGCAGAACACATGACGACCGCCGCTGCTCCCGCCCCGTCCCCGTCGTGCCCCTCACTCATCCCCCCCCCGTCGATCTCCTGCGCTTCGCCCCCAGCGGCCGCGTGGACGACGGTAAATCCC
>CAXTQD010000189.1:0-10144 GCA_964246175.1 uncultured Chthoniobacterales bacterium
GCCCCATGGGGCGAGAGGACCGCCGGGCGATCCTGCGGCGTTGGACGGAAGCGCGGCGGCAGCAGTCGCGAAAGGCGGCGACGGCCCCGGACGAGACGCTCTTGCCCGGGGAGGCGTTCGCGCAGGTGCGCGGCGCGGTGGCGCTGACGCTGGCGGTCCCGGCACTGGCGATTGGCTGGACGGCGGCGACGGCGGCGCTGGCGTATGCCGCGGGCGCGGAGCCGATCAACGCGTTTGTGTTCTTCGTGGAGTTTGCCTTGGCGCAGGTGCTGATCCTGACGGGGGCGTTCGTGGTACTGGGGGCGCGCTGGTGGTTCCCGGACGTGCGGATTCCTTCGCTGGCGCGGTTCTGCCTGCGGGCGGCGATGGGACTGGCCGGGGCACTCTGGAAGCGCCACCGGGTGCGGATCGCCGGCGCGCGGCGGCAGAACGCGGAGGCGCTCTTCGGCGTGCTGCGCTCGCGGCACGCGCTCTACCGCGGGGTGCTGGTGTGGAGCCTGGTGGGGCTGACGCAGGTTTTCGCCGTCGCGTTCAACGCCGGGGTGCTCGGAGCCATGACGGCGCGGCACCTTTTCCATGACCTGGACTTCGGCTGGGAATCGACCTGGCTGGACGCGCACGAGGTCGCGCACGCCACGCAGGTCATCGCCGCACCGTGGTCGTGGCTGGTCAAGCCGGGGTATCCAGACGCCGCACAGGTCGCCGGCAGCCAAAACCGCAAGCGCGACAGCGGCCGGCTCGACGCCGAGAGCCTCAAGTCGTGGAGCCAGTTTCTTTTCGGCGTGGTGATCGTCTACGGTCTCTTGCCGCGGTTGGTGCTGATGATTTTAGCAGCGCGGGCGCAACGTTCGACGCTCGGGCGGCTCGCGTTCCACGACGGCCGCTCGGCGTTGACCCTCAACCGGCTGCTCACGCCCGTCGTCCAGACCCATGGGGAACCGCCGGTCGCGGCCGGCACCGTCACCGCTGCGAACCCCATTCCACGGACGGTCGACGCTCCCCCGCCGCAGGCGGCTTCCTCTACTGCGCCGGCCCTCGTGTTGAACCTGACCGGCTACCCCTTCGATGCACCCGCCGCGGCGGCAACCGTTGGGCGGGGAAAAGCGACGGTTTTCGAGGGGGATGCCACCGAACTAGCCGGGGAAGAAAGCGCCGTCGCCGCCTTGGGGGCACGCGCCGCGGACGTACCGGAGGCAGAGGTGTTCGCGCTGGTAGCGTCGTGGGTGCCGCCGATGATCGCCAGCCGGCTCTCGCTCGATGCTCTGCGCGGGGCGGTCGGCCCCGAGCGGTTGGTGACGCTCGTGCTCGTAGGCAAGCCCGCGCCGGACGGGTCGTTCAAACCCGTACGCCCGGCGGATCGAGAGTTGTGGGCCAAGGCGGTGCAGACCCGCGCCGATGCGTTCCTGTGCGTGCGGTGAGATTGACCGGCCGAGCGCGAGCCGTTACGATGGAAGCCATGTCCATCGACCAACTCACCGCCGAAGCCATGGCGCTGCCGCCGGAGGAACGCTGGGCGCTCGGGCACCTGCTCATCGACAGTGTTCCCAGCCAAGAGGAAGACGCAGAACTTGACCCAGAGGAGTTCGACCCGGAGTACATGCAAAAGATCCACCGACGCATCGAAGAGTTGGAATCCGGCAAGGTGAAAGGAATCCCTTGGGAAGAAGTGCAGGCCAAGATGCGCCGGGAGTTTGGATGCGACTGAGCATTCATCCTGACGCGGAGCAGGAGTTGTTTGAGGCTAGACGATACTACCACTCACAAAGCAGGGAACTAGGTTCACGGTTTTCTGCTGAGTTCAGAGAGGCGGTCAAACGGATCTCCAACGCGCCACAACGGTACAGGCAACTCTCCTCGGGAATGCGGCGTTTTCGTTTGATACGTTTTCCCTATTTAGTGGTCTATCGCGTCGAAGGAGAGGACGTACGGGTGATTGCTCTTTCTCACCATCGCCGCCACCCGGACTACTGGCGGGATCGTCTCAACGACTGATGCCTCCGCCCCCCGTTCCCAGCTTTGCCGTGCTCGGCGTCGTCAACGAAGGCAAGACCTCCGTCGTCGCCACGCTCAGCGAGGACCCGCACGTCACGCCGGACCCAACGCCCGGGGCCACCGTGCTCTGCGAGGCGTTCCCCATCAAAATCGACGGCCGCGAGGTCCTGCGCCTCTACGACACCCCCGGCTTCCAGAATTCCGTGCGCGCTTTGGCTTGGTTCCGCGAAAAAGCGAAGACCCTTCCGCCCGGCACGGACCTCCTGACGCTCTTCCGCCAGACGCACGCCGGCGACCCGAACTTCTTCAACGAGTGCGAGCTTTTCCGCCCTATCGTCGAGGAAAACGCCGGGATTCTCTACGTCGTGGATGGCTCCTCCCCCATCGGCCAGAACTACCGCGCCGAAATGGAAATGCTCTGGCTCTCGGGCCGCCCGCGCATGGCGCTCATCAACCACAAGGACGCCGACGACGACTACACCGCCGCTTGGGAGACCGAACTGGGCAAGTTCTTCAACCTGAAGCGCCGCTTCAACGCCCATCGCGCCACCCAGCACGACCGTCTGGACCTCCTGCGCGCGCTCCAGCAGATCGACAGCCGCCCGGAGTGGAAAGCCGGCTTCGAGACCGCCATCACTGCCTTCGAGCAACGCTGGGTCCAGCGCCGGCTCGACGCGGCGACGGCCATCACCCGCTTGTGCGGCGACTGTCTGGGCTACGTCGAGAAGGCCAACTACGAGTTCGAGGCCGAGGTGCCCGGCCTCAAGCGCCGGCTCGAAGCGGACTACCAGAAGAACGTCGCCGCCATCGAACACCGTGCCCACGAGCGGCTCGTGGATATCTACGCGCACCCCGTCGCGTTGGAAAAGCTGGATGGCCTCGACGTGGGCCTGTTCCACGAGGCCACCTGGCAGACGCTCGGCCTCACGCGCGACCAGCTCGTCTGGGCCGCGACGGCGGCGGGCGCCACGGCCGGTCTCGCCCTCGACGCGCTCACGGGCGGGCACACGCTGATGATGGGCACGACAGTCGGCGGCATCCTGGGGGGTGCGGGCGCGTTCTTCGGCGGCAAGCGGCTAGGCGAGGTCACTTTCGACCTGCCCGGCGGCTCCCGGCTGCCCGCATGGCTGGCTCCGCGCGGCAAGTTGGGCGGCCAGCAGCTCCAGGCATCTTGCCGCAACGTAGACTTCATCTTCGTGCTGCTCGACCGCGCGCTGCTCCTGTACGCGGCGCTGGTCAACCGCGCCCACGCCCGGCGCGACGCCATCCGGCTCGACGACGGGTCGGTGGAAACGATGAAAGGCTACACGCACGCCTGGCCGCGCGAGGCGCGGAGCGTGTGCGTGGAGTTCGCGGCGTCGCGGCGCGAGGGTTGGCGGAAGATGCCCTTCGCCAAACGCGGCAAGACGGAGATCGAGGCGGCGTTCTTCGACCAAGTCGACCGCGTGCTCCAGGGCATCGCCGGCCGGTAAGGCCGCTGGGGGCTTGCGGTGGTCTGCTACATTCGGGGGACGCGTTCGATGCCTTTTCGTTTTCTCCTGCCGCTGCTGCTGCTCGTCCTGCCTGCCGTGTCCTCCGCGCAGGACAGCGCCGCCACGCTCCAGCCGCTCGCGCCGACCGCGGAACCCTCCGCCACGCCGACGCCCGCCAACCCCGTGCCGCCCGCGCTCGCCGCCGACCTGACCGCCTTTGTCAAAGAAGAACTCACCGCGCAGCAGGGCAACGATGCCAACAAGGTCGCGCGCTTCTACGCGTTCCCGTTGGAGGAAGAGGGTCGCCCCATGACCGCCGCCGAGTTCCGCCGCGCTTGGGCCGATGATACGCGCCATTTTGCCCATCGCACTTTCCAGACAATCGCGGTGAATTTTCTCGAATACGATCCCACTGCCGACACCGTCGAACTTCAGCAGACCTACGGAAGCGAGACCCAGCCGCCTGGCCACGGCGACTCGGAGCGGAAGCTCATGGTGCGCCAACTCCGCGTCGTCCACGCCGGCCAGCCGTCCGCACACGCCATCGACCGGCGCTTCACGGCGAAAGAGTTCTGGACGTACGACGCGCGGCTCTCCGCGGCCGACCACCCCCCGCCCGGTCGGTTAGCCGAAAATTCCTCTCTGCAAGAGGGGGTCAAAGCCATCATCCTCCAAGACCGCGTCAACTACGCGTCCGGCCACCGCGACGCCCGCGACCCGGACGACCAGCCGTGCCCGTACTTCGACGATCCCGCTCACCGCGCGCTGCTCCTGCAAGCGCGTCTCAAGCTCATTCCCGACACGCCCGCCACCCTGGAAGCCATTCTGCACGGCACGCCGCGCGTGCGGGTGTCCTTCAGCGACAACCTGCGCGGCGAAAACCGCGACGGTTACCCCGTGCTCAACGTCGGTGTGCTCGACCGCTGACCTTTCCCATGCGCTCCTTCCCTTTCCGTCTTGCCTTCATCGTCCTGTTGGGTCTGCCCGCCGCTGGCTGCGCCACCAAGCCGGCCACGCCTGCCAACGCCCCGGGCTACCGGGTGACCTGGACCGTGCGCCGCGCCTCCGACAACGTGTCGCTGGCTGGTGTCACATCGCCCCCAGTCCGCGTGGGCGGCGGGGAGGTCCGCGTGCGCACGGACTCGCGCGAACCATCGGAAAACCGGCCGGCGTTCCCGGAGTTCCGCGCGCGCTTGTCGCCGAACCGGGGCGGCCGGCGGCTGACCGAACTCGTCACGCGCGTGTTCGTGCGCGAGGAGTACCGTACCAAGAAGGGCAAGCGGAAGGTCAGCCGGCGGGTGATCGGCGCGCTTCTGCCGATTCGTCCCGGCGAAACGCTCGGGGTGAACGGACCCGGCGACCCCCTCGTGGTCGAGGTGCGGCTTGGGGATGGTCCGACACCCAAGTAGCGCCGTCGGCATGGCACACTCTAGTTCGCCGGACCGCCGGGAGGATGGTGGATGGTGTGCGGACCATCCTTCGCGTCGGGCGCAGCGGAGGTGGTTTGCGGCGCGGGAGTGGTCGTCGCCGTGGCTTGGCAACCGCTGGCGAAGACACCCGTCAGCAGCGCGCCGGCCGCCAGCAGGAAGAGTTTGGTGCTCGTCATAGGCCGACGAGGCTACCAGCCTTCATCGTTCAGATGCAAGCACTTAAAGCGGCTCTACGCCGCGCCCGCCTTCAGCCCCGCCAGCAGCAGCGCGAACACCGCCCGCGCGTCCGCGTCCGTCGGCGTGGGGTCCTGCATCACCAGCGCCGGATGGTGGAACGCCAGCGTCGCGTGTTGGAACACCCGCGCGAGCACGGCGGGTCCCGGTCCCCGTGCGAACTCCCCCGCCGCAATCCCGTCCGCGATGATACGCTCCACCTGACTGGCGAGCAGCGCGATGTGTTCGTCCACGACCTCGCGCATCGCCATGACCGTGTTGTGGTACACGTGGAAAAGCTCCGGGTCGTCGCGCACTTTGTGGCGCTTGGCCTCGCGCAGGGTGTCGAACCACCCCGCGAGCCGTTCAGCGGCCGGGCGGGCGCGGTCGTTGGCGATGGCTTCCAGCGGATCGGAGACCTTGTGCAGCCAGCGCACGGCCACGGCGTCAAGCAGGGCCTGCTTGCTCGGGAAGTGCCGGTAGATGTTCCCGTGGCTCATGCCCAGGGAACGGGCGATGTCCACGACGTTGGTCTTTTCCACGCCATGACGGCGCAGCACGACCTCGGCGGCATCGAGGATGCGGTGGGACAAAGGAACAACTTCGGACATGGCAGGTCAGTGGTAGCTTACCCCGGAAGCCCGCCGCTTGCACGATGGAACCAACGTTTGTGACAAAAAACGAAAAATGTCACTTGAAACTCCACCCTCCGAGTTCTAGCGTATATAACTGACATATGAGCACGACCAACCATCCTCAGGATCTTCTCGCCGGCCCTTTCACTTTCCCTGGCACCCCGCTGACCGTCCGACGCATGGGCTATGGGGCCATGCAACTCGCCGGCCCGGGCGTGTACGGCCCGCCGCGCGATCACGCCGGGGCGTTGGCTGTGTTGCGTGCGGCCGTTGAGGCCGGCGTGGACCACATCGACACGAGCGACTTCTACGGACCGCACGTCACGAACCAACTCATCAAGGAAGCTCTCCACCCGTACCCGGAAGGGCTCGTGATCGTCACGAAGGTCGGCGCGTGGCGCGGCGAGAACAAGTCGTGGAACCTTCGGTACGACCGTGACTTTCTGATCCAATCTGTCCACGACAACCTGCGCAACCTCGGCCTGGAGGCGCTTGACGTGGTCAACCTGCGCACCGACGGGATGCACGGTCCCTCGGGCATGGCGATGACCGAGCCGATGACCGTCATGGCCGAGCTTCAACAGCAAGGATTGGTCCGCCACATTGGGATCAGCAACGTCAACGCGGTGCAGTTCGCCGAGGCGCAAAAGGTGGCCCCGGTCGTGTGCGTTCAGAACATGTACAACGTCGCGCACCGCGAGGACGACGCGTTCCTCGACGACTTGGCGAAGCAGGGGGTCGCCTTCGTGCCCTTCTTCCCGTTGGGCGGGTTTTCGCCGCTGCAATCCTCGGCGCTGGATGGGGTGGCGGCTTCGCTCGGGGCGACGCCGATGCAAGTGGCCCAAGCGTGGCTCTTGCACCGTTCGCCGAACATCCTGCTCATCCCGGGCACGTCGTCGGTGGAACACCTGAAGGAAAACCTCGCGGCGGCCTCATTGGAACTGCCCGCGCAGGCCCTGGCCGAACTCGACGCCATCGCGGGCAAGGCGAACAAGTGAGCTGAGCGCCGCGCCGCAGTTTCCGGCGACGATGTTCGTCCACACCGAGTCGATCAGAAACATCCGGAACCCGTCGGAGATGCATCAGGACCCATTCTTTGGACCGGCCGCGTGGCGGCCTACCCGGAGCGCCACGCCCACAATGCCCGCAGGTAAGGCGCGCCGGTGAAATCCGCCGGCATCGGGGCCGGGGCGGTGCGCCACTCGCCCGCCAGCCCCGCCAGCACCTGCCGCCGGAAACCTTCCGCCGTCAGCCGCCGCGCATTGGACGAACACAGCATCGCTCCGCCCGGCGCGAGGACCCGGGCGGCCGACGCCGCCAACCGGCCGAAGTCGTCCTCCGCGCGGAACACCGTCCCTTTGCGGTCGCGCGAGAACGTCGGCGGGTCGAGCACCACGGCATCAAAGAGCACCCCGCGCTTGGCACGGTGGTCCAACGCCTCGAACACGTCGCCCGCACGGAACTCGTGTTCGCCATTCTCGGGGTCGAGGCCGTTGAGGCGGAAGTTTTCCTTTCCCCATTCCAGTGAGGCCCGCGACAGATCGACGCTGACGGTCCGCGTGCCCGCCGCTGCGGCGACCACCGAAAACGCGCAGGTGTACGCGAAGAGGTTCAGCACGGTACTCCCCGGCCGCAACCGCGCCTGGAGGGCAGCGCGGTTGTCACGCTGGTCGAGAAACAACCCTTGCGAATACCCGCTCTGAAAATCGACGCGGTAAGCAAGGCCATTCTCACGCACGGTGAACGACCCTTTCACCTCTTCACCGGCCCACAGGGCGGGCGGGCGCTGATGTTCACCGCGCGAGTCGAGACTCTTCCAGTAGATCGAACGCGCCCCCGCCCCGCGCAGCCACTCCGGCGGGGTTTGCCCTGGCCGGGAGGTGCTCACGAGCCAGCGGCCGGCGAATTCATCGATGAACAGACCATCGAACTCCCGGCTGTCGCCGGCACCGTCGATCAGCCGAAGCACGTCGGTCGCGCCGTCCCCACGCAAGGGTACGCGCCGACGTAGGGCACGGAGAAAATCGGCTGGCACGGGACTCATCGGATGATCATAGTCAAGTCCGTAGCAGATGCCGCGGGCACATCCGCAAATAACCATTGATTCCAAACCTTTGCACCAGTGCCCTATGAACCGTTGCATCACCTTCCTCGTCTCGTTGCTCGCGCCTGCGCTTGCTCCCAGCCGATTGCTGGCGGCTCCCTCTCAGAACCAACCTGCCCAAAGCGCCGCCGTGACGGACGCCGGGAAAGCCGAAATGACCGACCGGTTAAAACACGTTTACCAGTGGTTCGTTCTGGACAATTTCACCCTGAACCCGCACCCGGCGTGGCTCAACGCCCGGGATCGCTTCGCCTTCGAGGTTTTGCCGGCTACGCCCGAGGCGTTGCGTCAAGCGGACTTCGCTTTGGTGCGGCCTGAAGCCGAGAGCCACGATGAATTTTACGTGGCGCGGGTTTTTGCCAAGGATGACCCGAAGAAGAAGGCACTCTATGTTTATCTGTTGAGGATGAGACTGGGTCGGGCCGACATCGTGCGCGCCTTTGTCATCGACCACGGCAAAGCGCAAAAGATCGTCGGGTGAGCCGTCCGAGCCGGGGCGTGGGGCGCGATACCTGACGCATCACCCCGCCAACGCCTATGTCCGACCTCCTCTCCCAAGTCGAAGCCGCCGCGCGCGACGGCCGCCTCCTGCCCGACGCCGCCAAGAACATCGCCGCCATGCTCGGCGCGGGCGGTCCGTCGGCCGCGCTCTACCGTGCGAGCGTCGCCGAACTCGTCGCCGGCGAACATTGGCCCGAACTCAACGACCGCTTCTTCCGCACGCTGGCCTTCGGCACCGGCGGCCTGCGCGGACGCACCATCGGCAAAGTCATCAGCCAGGCGGAACAGGGCGAACCCCAGCCGCTCGGCCGTCCGCAGTACCCGTGCGTCGGCACGAACGCGATGAATTATTTCAACGTCAACCGGGCCACGCAGGGTCTCGTGGCGTACTTGAAGAAGTGGGTCGCCGAACACGGCCCGGCGGGCACCAAGCCCAAGCTCATCATCGCCTACGACACGCGGCACTTTTCGCGTGATTTCGCGGACCTGACGGCCAAGGTCGCCACCGAGAACGGCTGCGACGTGGGACTTTTCGCCAGCCCGCGCTCCACGCCGGAGCTTTCCTTCGCCGTGCGGGCCACGAACGCCCAGGCCGGCATCGTCATCACCGCCAGCCACAACCCGCCGCACGACTGCGGGTATAAAGTGTACTTCGACCAGGGCGCGCAGGTCGTTGAACCGCAGGCCAGCGGGATCATCGCCGCCGTCAACGCCGTCCAGGGCGAGAACTACGAGACGCTCCACGGCGCAGACCGCGGCGAGATCATGACGCTGGGCGAGGAGATGGATTCCGCCTACCTTGAACGCCTCAAGACCCTCGTGCTCGACCCGGCGCTGCTCGCGGGCGAGGGCAGCACGCTCAAGATTGTTTTCACGCCCATCCACGGCACCGGCGCGGTGTTGACTTTGCCCGCGTTGGAAGCATTGGGAATTAACTACGTCACCGTCCCCGAGCAGATGGAGATGGACGGCCGCTTCCCGACCGTCCAGTCGCCCAATCCGGAGAACGCCGAAGCGCTCACCCTCGGCATGAAGCTCGCCGACAAAGAGAACGCCGACCTCGTCATGGCCACCGACCCCGACGCCGACCGCATGGGCGTCGCCGTCCGCGGCAAGGACGGCAAACTCCAGCTCCTCACCGGCAACCAGATCGGCTCGCTGATGGCGTACTACCGGCTGAAGACGCTCTTCGACCAGGGAGTGCTCAACGACGGCAACAAAGGGCACGCGGTCATCATCAAGACCTTCGTGACCACCGACCTGCAACGCTCCGTCGCCGGGCACTACGGCGTGCGCTGCATCGAGACGCTGACGGGCTTCAAGTACATCGGCCAAAAACTCGGCCAATACGAGGCGGCGCTGCCCGAAAAGGACCGTGAGCATTACCGCCAGACACCCGAGAGCGAGACGCGCCAACTGCGGCTGGCGGAGTCGAGCTTCTATGTGTTCGGCGGCGAGGAAAGCTACGGCTACAGCGGCGCGGACTTCGTGCGCGACAAGGACGCCAACGGCGCGTGCGTGATGTTCGCGGAGGTCGCCGCCCACGCCAAGTCGCGCGGCATCACCCTGCCCGAACTCCTCGACGAGGTGTATGCGAAGTTCGGCTTCTACCTGGAAAAACTCGGCACCCTGACGCTCGAGGGAGCCGACGGCGCGGCGAAAATTCAGAAGCTGCTCGCCTCTTACGACGCCAATCCGCCCGCGGAGATCAACGGTCGTAAGGTCACGGGCACCCGAAACTTCGCCAAGGAGACGATCCGCGACGTGGAGGGTCAGGAAATCCCCAAGGAAAAGATG
>CAXTQD010000190.1:0-256 GCA_964246175.1 uncultured Chthoniobacterales bacterium
CGCGAGGTGCGCGCACGCGAGTACGGACAGCGCACCGACCCCCAGGAAGTCGGCGGTCTGGTTGCGGTTGGGGAACGGCCCGAAGCCGCGTTCCGTGTGCCAGATCGGCGGGTTGAGTTGCAAACGCTGACAAACGATGAACACCGCGGCCAGCCCGACCACCCCCGCGGCGAACCAGCGCCCGGCCTGCGGGCGCTCCTTTTCCGTCCAGGCAACCGTGCCCGATAGGTAGAACCACCCCATGCCTGCGGCGAAC
>CAXTQD010000190.1:266-10124 GCA_964246175.1 uncultured Chthoniobacterales bacterium
TCGCCCGCCACGTCGGCGCGTGGAACCACCCCGCCGGCAGGAACCCCGCCGCCGCCAGCGCCAGGAGCCCGGCCAAGACAGCGTTGATTCTCCAACCCTGCGAACTCCGCGGCGGCACGGCAAGCAGCGCAAGTCCGGTCAGCGCCAGGATGATGCCCTCGCTCCAGCGCGCCGTGCTGCCGCCGAGCGCCACGGCGAGCAGCGGCAGCGCCGCGAACACGAACGCGCGCACGGATCGGGTCGGACGGCGGGAAGGGGTCGCGGCAGGCATGAGGTCGGGCTGCCACCAACGGATAGCAGCCATCGCGCCGCCCGCGCAGCGAAAAAACCATCCGAAGCCGACCGACCGCGCCACCGAACTTCCCCGCCCACCTTGACGGCAGGGGCGCTCGCGCGCACTCTTCTCTTCGGTCCGCTCCTGCATGATTTCCCAACGCGCCTCGGGACTCCGCGCCGTGCTGGCCCTGTGCCAGATGGTCCTGACGGCCGGGTTATTCTGGACGGAGTTCGCTGCCCTGCTGTTCCCGCTCAGCGGCCTGACCTTCCTGCACTTGTACGTCGTCTACTGCTCGGTGATCCTCCTTGGCCTGCTTGTCGAGACGCTCTCCTACCGCCGGGTCGACGCCGGCACGATCCCGCGCGGCGACTTCATGGGTGCGCACCGCGCCAGCCTGCGGCAGACGTTCTTCGGCATGGGGCTTTTGTTCTTTTACTTCGTTGCCGCCAAGGACTTGACCCCCTCGCGCCAGTTCCTGGCCGTGTTCATCCCGTCGTTCTACGTCCTGCTCTTTCTGACCAACCGCTACCTGCCCGCGGCGCTCGCGGCGCGGTTCTTCGGGGAAGGCCGCTGGCAGAAAACCCTCCTCGTCGGGCGCGTCGCCAAAGCCGAGGAACTCCGTCCCTGGCTCGAACGCAAAACCGACGTGGGCTTCCGCACCGTCGGCATCATCTGCGACGACGACCCGTGGGAACTGGAGAAATGCTCCTTCCCGCGTCTGGGCGGCACCCACGAGATGATCTCGGTCGTCCAGCGTTACGGCGTCACACAGGTCATCCGCACGGAGATGCCCGCCACGCCGGACGAACAGCACTTCTTCGTCGAGGCGTGCGACCAGCTCGGCGTGCGCCTGCTCGTTGTCGCCAACCTGCCCGAACGCTGGGGCCGCCCGCTGACCTTCATCGACGACGACGGGATGCGCTTCATCGGCCTGCGCGAGGAAGCGCTCGAAAACCCGCTTAACCAGGTCATCAAGCGCGCCATCGACCTCGCCGTCTCCCTGCCGGTGATCCTCTTCGTGCTGCCGGTCACGAGCCTGTTGGTGTGGTGGTTCCAGCGAACCCAATCGCCCGGCCCGCTGTTCTACCGGCAGAAGCGCGCGGGTCTGCAAAACCGCGAGTTCGAGATCGTCAAGTACCGTACGATGAACACCGATCACAACACCGCCGCCAAGCAGGCGACGGTGGGCGACTCGCGGGTCTACCCTGCGGGGAGGTGGTTCCGGAAACTGTCCATCGACGAACTGCCGCAATTCTGGAACGTGTTCCGGGGCGAGATGAGCGTGGTCGGCCCGCGTCCGCACCTGATCGAGCACAACGCGCTTTTCGCCCGGCAGTTGGCGAACTACCAGGTGCGCACCTTCGTCAAGCCGGGTATCACAGGGCTGGCGCAGGTACGTGGGCACCGCGGCGAGGCGCGCACGAGCGAGGACATCGCCAAGCGCATCGCCGCCGACATCGAGTATCTGGAGAATTGGCGGCCGGCGCTGGAAATGCGCATCATCCTCAACACATTCTGGCACGTCGTCCACCCGCCCAAGACGGCGTACTGACCTGCCACCGGGGCTTGCGCAGAACCGCCACGCAACGGATGCCGAAAGAGAAATCCACGAACCGGCCGGAGACGCTCCTCGCAACGTAGCAACACCCCGAGGACCATACGGTTGCTGGTGCCGCGGATTTGTCGGGCCACCAACGCCTTCTTCTCCTCGGCCGGCAGGCTCAACAACTTCCGCCCTCGCTGCTTGACCAGCCAGAACGCCGGGTAAACCAGGCAGCCCAGGTGCGTGCCGCGCAAGACCTCAAAGCCCGCCGCACGCGACTTTTCCAAGAGGTCGCCGAGCCGGTAACGGCGATGGTGCATCAACTGCTCGTCGTAAACGTCGTAACAACCCGGCCCGGCGGGCACCTCGATGTGCACCACTCTACCGGGGCGCAGAACCCGGGCGATCTCGCGCAGAGCCTGTCAATCGTCGTCGATATGTTCGAGGACGTTGAGCGCCGTCACGGCGTCGACGCATCCGTCCGGCAGCGGGCAGCGGCGCAGGTCGAACTGCAGGAGCGGCAATCCCGGCATTCGTGCCGCGAGCCCTTCGAGCGGCGGCAGGATGTAATCTGCGCCGACCAGCGCGGCTCCCGACAGCGCCCTGCGTATCTCTGTCAGGACAAATCCAACGAGCAGCCCACATCGAGCACGACCGGCGTGGTGGCGCTCGCTAGTAGGTACTGCGTCAGCGAACGCACCGCCAAACGGCGTGAGGCGAGATCGACGGGGCGGTTTGACCCGGCCTCGTGCTCGTGCAAGTCGGTCAGTTCCGGGCTCCAGTGGCTGTGGGCAGCATCGTAGACGAGCCCCGTCTGCGTGTGGCCGTCGAGTAGAAAACCCTCCGCGTTCTAAACTGGCCGAGCAGCCGTGTTGGGCAGCACCGGCCATCTCCCGTTGAAGCCGATGTGCAGGGAGCTCCGGAGGCGGTTGTAAGTTGCCGGGCCAGAGAAGCGCGCTGGCCGGTCGAAGAGCACACTCGTGTGC
This sequence comes from uncultured Chthoniobacterales bacterium, assembly GCA_964246175.1. Classification (GTDB taxonomy): domain Bacteria; phylum Verrucomicrobiota; class Verrucomicrobiia; order Chthoniobacterales; family SZAS-18; genus CAHJWO01. The sequence continues at coordinate 3,073 of CAXTQD010000190.1, forward strand.
CCATGGCCGGTCAGCGTCGGTCGACGGCGGCCTCCGCTAGCACCCGCACAAAATCCGCCAGCACCATTTTCCACTCGAACTGCCCGACATACCGCCGCCCGGCCTCACCCAGCCGATGCAAATCGTCGCGGCCGAGCCGGGCAGCACGTTCCAACTCGCCGGCCAGCCCGTTGGGGTTGCCCGGCGAGACCCGCCAACCGAAGCCACCCTCGTCTAGCGCCAGCGCCAGTTCGCTGTCGGCGTCGGCCACCGCCACTACCACGCGGGCGGCGGCCAGCGCACTCAGGAGCTTGCTCGGGAAGAAATACTGCCCCGTGCCCGCCTGCTGCGTGATGAGGCAAACGTCCGTGTCCGCCATCATCTCCCGGTAGGCCTCGTCGTCCTGCAACGGCAGCAGCGTCACTTTGTCTCCCGCCGCGGCGCGCAGCCGTTCGGCTGCCGCTCCCTGCCCACACACCACGATCCGCACCCGGCTGCCCTTCGGCAGCGCCCGCGCCGCCTCCGGCAACACGTCGAGCCCTTGCTTGACGCCCAGATTCCCCGAGTACACCGCCAGGAAGTCCCCTGCCCCGAACCCATGCCGCGACCGCCCCCGCCCCGCCGGCGGCAGCTCCCCCGCGTCCAACCGCGCGCCGTTGGGGAAAAACACCCGTTTGCCTTCCGGCACCCCTTTGGCTGCGAACGCCGCCAGCATCCCTCGGCTGATCCCCGACACGCGCGCCGCCTTCCAGTACGCCAATGCCTCCAGCCCGTACAGCGCCCGCGTGAACGCGCTCGGCTTGAGCATCCCCAGCCCCACCGCCGCATCGGGCTGCAAATCCTGGACGTGAAACACGAACGGCGCGCCCTTCACTTTCCCCAAGACCCACGCCGCCGTCCCGAGGAGCAGCGGCGGCGACACCACGACCATCACGTCGAGCCTCCCCAAGGCCAGCGCGCGCAAAAACGAGCAGACCACGAACGTTCCCTCGTGCACGATTCGCCTGAGCGCCGACACCCGTGTCGGCACGTAGTGCCAGCAGCGGTGCACGGGCACGCCGTTTATTACATCGGTCCGAAACACTCTGCCCCGATCCTCCGGGCGCTTCCGCCAGCCAGGATAATAGGCGAACGTCGTCAACATGTGCGCGTCGTGCCCGGAGGCGCGCAGGTGTTCGCACAGCGCCACGTTGCAAGGTGCGATGCCGGTGACCTCCGGCGCGTAGTTAATGCCCCAGACCAGAACCCGCATGATCGCTCTAGGCGAAGAGCACATCCACGGCCACGGACCCACCCGTGACGCCCACCGCCTCGATAGTTTCCCCGCGCCCGTGCAACCGCCGCTCCCGGTATGCGCCCGCCTCCAGCCGGCGGTAAACCTCTACTTGCTCAGCCTCAGCTAGGACGATCCGGTACTCCCCCACCTTTGCCTCGGCGTAGAGCGCGGCTTTTTCGCGGTCGGCAGCGAGGCTAATCACGGCAATCTCCACCACGAGTTAGGCCGTCGCGAGTTTGCGCCCGCTGTAGTCTTTGCGCGTGCCAAGAACCACCGCTACGTCCGGCTCAGGCACCGAGTCGGCCAGCAGCAAGGAAGATTCTTGGCGGACCCACAAACCCTGCCGAACGCTGCCGCGCAGATACTCGGCGAAGGCATCCGTCAGCGTTTCCTGCAACGCGGTCTTGCTCGTTTTCTTGACAACGATACCTCGGATGAGTTCCGAGTGGTCGAAGGCGGGATTGTCCTCGGCCAACTCCCGGTAATCAGCCACCGTCCAGCGGTAGACCTGCGCGCGGATTTCTGGCACGTCGAGAATAGCGCTCATGCTGCGTGCTTCTTTACACCTGTGCCACCGTCTTGGAAAGCTTTCGCGTGGTGGCTTCCTTTTTCCTCCCGAAGGTCCTCGACACCGACGAAAACTCGTCAATACCACAGCCCCCCTTCCCTCCACCAGCAAGACGGGTTTTCTTGCCGGACGGCTTCTGCTAACCCTGGGGAGGGCACCATGCGACCGACTCTCTGCCGCGTCTCCTGCCTGTTGACGGCGTCCGCCGTTCTTTGCCTGTGGTGGAGCGCACGGACCGGTGAGGCGGATGACACGATGATCGTCAGCGGCGATCACCCGATTCTTTTCCGGGTGGTCTCCGGGAACTGCTGCGGAACTCCGACGTGGTGTGGAGTGTCTCCCAACCCTGGAACCGGACCGCTCCCCGCCTTGGCTTGGGCACGGTCTACCAAGCCTTGTTCCCCAACGCCGAGGAACGCAAACGCCACCGAATTACCGATGGGGAAAGCCCCGGCGGATTGTCGCCGCGTCTGCCGGACGGCACCGATGGATTGACGTTGTTCTTCGGAGGGGCGCGGGGGAGCGCGCAGGTGTGATCCCGCACGTTCCAGGCTTGCGACGGCGGTACGACAAGCAGGTGCAGGCAAACTGGGACAGCGAGAAAATGCAGCGGTTCGCCTACGGTTATCTCCAGGAACTTTGCGGGCCGTCCGATCCGCTGCTGGAAGAGTTTCAGCGGGAACTCGTCGCGCTGGGTCTCGACGAACACACCGCGCAGAAACTCGGCGCCAAACCGGAGGATTAACTTCCCGTCCCCCGGCGTGCCGCCTTCTTCATCTCGAAGGTTTTGGCTACCGACAAAAACTCGTAGAAGCCGTGCAGGCGCGCGAAGTAGTACCCCTCCCACCCGTCGAGAAATGCGCGCTGCCAGACGTAGACGTACAGGAAGCGCAAGAGCGGCCGAAAAGGCAACCGGGCCGCGCGTTGCTTGACGCGGCGGCGCGCCCCCACGCGTTCGCTCTGGAGGCCGGGGCGGCGGGCGTGCAGGTAGCGGTCCAGGGCAACGCGCGCCTCCCAGTTGGAATAGCGATTGTGCTTTTCCACGAAGGTCTCCACCGAGGGAAAAGCGTAGTGGTCCATCTCGGCGCGCAGGTGCGCGGTCTTGCCCTGGACGATGACGTGTTCGTGGACCTCGTTGTCGCCGCTCTTGGTGTCGGCGTCGGTGAGCTTTTCGTAGCGTCCCAAACGGTGGCGGAACAGCCGCAGGTTCCAGTTCGGATAATACGCGTGCGCCAGCCAGCGGCCCATGAACATAAAGCGGCGGTTGATCCAGTAGCCGTCGGCGGTGGGCGCGGCCAGGACGGCGCGGAACTCCCCTTCCGCCGCGGCCGGCAGGAACTCGTCGGCGTCGAGGATGAAGACCCACTCGTGGCGGAAGGGCAGGTTTTCGAGCGACCAGTTTTTCTTCTTGGGCCAGGTGCCGTTGAACTGGAACTGCACGACGGTCGCGCCGAGCGACTCGGCGAGCGCGACGGAGCCGTCGGTGCTACCGGAATCCACCACGAAGACCTCGTCGGCCCAGGCGACCGACTCCAGGCAACGCGCAAGGTTGGCGGCCTCGTTGCGGATCGGCACGAGAACGGAAACGGGGACCTTGTCGGATGGGCTCATCGGGAAGCGGGTGGCCGGGGACGCAGGACCTTGCAAGGATTTCCGGCGGCGAAGACATCCGGCGGCACGTCGCGCGTGACCACCGACATGGCCCCGACGACCGCGCGCGCGCCAACTGTCACCCCCGGCAAGACGAACGCCCGCGCGCCGACGAACGCGTCCTCGCCCACCCGCACCGGCGCGGTTTGGAGCGGCATCGCCGCCGAGGAAAAGTCGTGCGTGCCTGCGCATAGGTAGGCTTCCTGCGCGACGGTGGCGCGTGCCCCGATCTCGATGGGGCCGAGGCTGTACGCGTTTGCTCCGTCGCCGAGCGCGGCGCGGTCGTGCATCGTCAGGTTCCATGGAAGCTGCACCCGCGCGCGCTGGTGGACGAACGGACTGCCGTAAAGCTTCGCGCCGAAGGCCCGCAGCACGAAGAGCCGCCACGGGTTCGCGGGCTTGGGCGTCCAGACACACAGCAGGTCCCAGGCATACTCCCAGACGAGCGTCCGCACGCGCTGGCCGAGTGTCCACGGCGAGTCGAACGGCGTGGCCTGCGTGTGGGTGTGGAGCGGGGCAGACATGGCGAAAACAGCAAAACAGAAAGCAAGAAGCCCGCCCAGCGCGGATTCAAACCCACATCCATTTGCCCCGCCAAGCAGATGGCATCTTCCCTGAAGACCAGTATTTCTTGAGACCACGACAACTCTGATCAATGGGCTGATCTATGGTTGACTTCCTCCGGATGAGATTGCTATCAAGGTCTATATCGAAAGGAGCGCCCTCCGGCTTTCATCCTTGGTTTTCTCGCTCGTTCACCATGGAAATCTCTGGGTTCTATCTGCCTAAATCAGTCTGTCAGTTCCTCAGTTTCCTTTGTGGGTGGCCATTGGCTTCATCTCGACCACTGGCGAAAGGAAGCGCAACCGCTGTCGGGCTCCTGACCGCGGCGTTGGTCCAGATGGCGCTGGTGGGCGCGCAGGCGCAGGTCACCGCGACGTTGACCGTCATCCACAACTTCAGCAGCAGCGAAGCGAACGCACGCTCCTCGCTGGTCCAGGGCAGCGACGGCAACTTCTACGGTACGACCTATGTGGGCGGAGCCAATGGTATCGGCACGGTGTTCCAAATCACCCCCGCCGGGGCGCTCACGACCCTGCACAGTTTCGCTCAAGGCGACGACGGGGCAAACCCGGCCAGCGCGCTGGTGCCAGGTAGCGACGGCAACCTCTACGGCACGACCTACGTGGGCGGGGTCAACCGTTTCGGCGTGATCTTCAAGATTACCCCGTCGGGAGCGTTGACACCTCTTTATAGCTTCAAGGGCAGTGACGGGGCAAACCTGGACCATCCACTGGTGCAAGGCAGTGACGGCAACTTCTACGGCGCGACTGGGGGCGGTGCTGGCAACAGCGGCACGGTGTTTCGGCTCACTCCTGCCGGGACGCTCTCAACCCTGCACAGCTTCAGCGGCAGCGACGGAAAGGCCCCCTACGGACTCGTGCAAGGCAGCGACGGCAACTTCTACGGCACGACTACCTTTGGCGGCGGTGACAGCGATGACGGCACGGTGTTTAAGGTCACTCCCGCCGGCGTGTTCACGAACCTCCACAGCTTCAGCGGCAGCGATGGAGCCATGCCCGAAGCTGGTCTGGTCCAAGGCGAGGATGGCAGCCTCTACGGCACAACCAGCAGAGGCGGCCCCAACAACGACGGCACGGTGTTTCGAATCACCCCGGAGGGCGTGCTGACAACCCTCTACAGTTTTGGTGGAGGCGACGGGGTAGTCCCGGGCGCACTGGTTCGAGGACACGACGGCAACTTCTACGGCCTGACCCCAACCGGCGGCCCCAACAACGACGACGGCACTGCGTTCCAGGTCACCCCGTCCGGTGCATTCACGACCCTGCACAACTTCAAAACCAAGGATGGGGCAACCCTTTCCTCCAACGCACTGGCCCTAGGCAATGACGGCAACTTCTACGGCACGGCCGGCTCTGGTGGAACTGCGGGTTACGGCACGTTTTTCAAACTGACCATCCCGACGTTCTTCACTGGTCAGACAGCTTTGGGCAACGGGGTCTACTATCTTGCTTTCTCCAACAGAAATCCCTTCGGCTACTACAGCTACCTGACCGATCCCCTGTACATTTTTCACGTCGATTTAGGCTACGAATACGCCTTCTACGCCAACAACAGCAGCGATGAGGTGTACTTCTACGACTTTGCCAGCGACGACTTCTTCTACACTTCGCCCACCTTCCCGTTCCCGTATCTTTACGACTTCAATTTGCAGACGGTGCTCTACTACTACCCCGACACGACCCGTCCCGGACACTACACGACGAACCCACGCTACTTCTTCGACTTCGCCACCGGCCGGATCATCTCGAAGTAGCGGAATGATCGCCCCGCTGCTCGGTGGAACACGGTGAATCTTGCAGGGTCCTTCAACGCGCCCCGCCGAGCAGCGCCTCAAAATCTTCCAGGTACAGCCGCGCCACCCGCTCGCGAGTAAACTCCCGCGCCGTCACGTATCCCTCGCGTGCCAGACGGCAGTGCAGTTCCGGGTCGGTCGCCAGTGGGGTAAGCTGCGCGCTGAGCGCCGCCGCTGGGTCCGGGGCGCGGTGGTTAAACACTAACCCTGTTTGCCTATCGTGCAGGAAGTCGCCGAAGCACGCCAGGTCCGACACAATCGCGGGGCAACCCTGCGCCATCGCTTCCAAGGGCGCGAGGCCGAAGGATTCGCCCTTTTCGGCCAACGATGGATAAACGAACACCGACGCGCGTCGGCAGGTGGCGTTGAGTTCCGCGTCGGACACGAAGCCGAGCCAATCCACGCGGTCTTGGAACGGCGCGCTGATGGCGTCGAGCTGGGCCTTGTACTCGCCGCCGCCGCCACCCATCTTCGCGGCGACCGGGCCGATGATCTTCATGCGCCAGGGCACGTCCGGCACCCGCGCGATGAAGTCGCCGAACGCGCGCAGGAGCAGATGGAGTCCCTTCTCTGGGTGGATGCGTCCGAGGTAGAGCACCCAGGGTTCGCGCGGAGCGGCGAGTTCGTCGGGGGTGAGCGGCGGCGGGTCGGCGCTGAGATAGGGAGGGATGACCTTGACCTTGCCGGCGACGGCGGGGAGTTCGGCGGCGATGGCGGCTTCGACCGCGCGGGAGACGGTTTGCAGCCGGTCGGCGTGCTGGTACATCCGCATCTGCCCTTTCGGGAAACGCGCGACATGGACGCAGAGCTTGCCCACGCTTGGGTTGCGCACCAGCAGGGGCAGGAAGATGGTGTTGGTGACGACGATGTCCGCCGTCGGCAGCGCGCGGCGCGCACGCAGGGCGTAGAGGAAGTCACACGCGCGGTAGAGGAGCTTGTTCTTCGGCGCGTCAAACCCGGCGACGCGGATGTGGCGTACGCCGTCGCGCGTTTCCGTGTCGGGCAGCGACTTGTAGCGGCGCGAGGTGTACGTGACCTCGTGCCCCGCGCGCACAAATTCCGGCGCGAGGCCGAACCACATTTTTTCCACGGCCCCGCCGAGCAGAGGCGGGGCGGGCAGAAAAGCTCCCTGGACGATGGTGATGCGCATGGAAGATAGAGAGGCAGAAATCATACCATCTTCCGGGCGCGGTCAACCTTCG
>CAXTQD010000191.1:0-941 GCA_964246175.1 uncultured Chthoniobacterales bacterium
CACGGCTCCAAACTCCCCTTCCCTCCTGGCATCTTTGCTTAACTGAAGATCAATAAATGCCGAGAAGCGGAACGTGCGGCCAGAACTGATGAGAGTGTGAAAAGAAAGTCACTACGCCAACTTCTTGGCCATCTCCTCGGCGTGAACGTTGCGGATGTGGCTGTACGTGCCCAGAATCAGTTTGCCGCCGTCCTAGTGGCCTTGCCACTTGGCGATCACCTTCACGTCGACGCCTTTCTCAATACAGAGGGTGAACAATCGCAATTCGCGGTCCAAAGATCCAAAAAACGATGAGATATGAACACCTGCTTAAGCCGAAAAACGCAGGAAAATAGAACGGCGATTTTTGTCCCCAATTTGCACCCCTCGTCCTGATAACTGGGTGAAATTGGAGCGAATTCAGATCACCGCCCCCACAATTTGGGTCCGCGTAAATAACTCCTACACAGCGTATAAGCAACTTCAGACAAGTTGGGACCAAATGGGAAAAATACCGATTTTCTACTTACAAATCAGCTGCTCTACCAACTGAGCTACACCGGCGCTTTCTAACTCGAACGCTTGTTTTTCGGCGCAGTTTTACTTCGCACGACTCTCGGTTAGCGACAAGCCTTTTCGCGCGTTCCGGAAGCTGTGGCCAACGGGAGGACGCGTTGTTCGGCTTGCCATAGTTTCTCGTACTGCGCTTTGACCTCCGCCTTGCCTTGCTCACGCAGATGTCGCGCCTCCACCAAATGTTCATACAGGCTCGCAAACCGCTGCAACGCCGCCGCCTCGTTGTCCACGGCCTCGTCGGCACGTTCGGTGGCCTCGTCAGCTTCGAGCAACGCACGCCGCCGCGTTTCGTCTTCGCTCAGTTCGCGGACCGCGCCGGCTGTTGCCCGCTGGTGGTCGTCCGCCTCCGCGTCGCCCCAGCGCAACGCCGGCCAACGCTCCAACAA
>CAXTQD010000191.1:951-3703 GCA_964246175.1 uncultured Chthoniobacterales bacterium
CTGCCGCAACGCCTGGAGACGCGCCTTCGCCTCGGCTTGCGCCGCCACCAGCGCGGGCCGCGCCGCCGGGTCGCCGTACGTCAACCGGTCGAACACCTCCACCGCCCGCGCCTCGCCGGTCAGTTCCAACCGGGCGGACAACGCGTCGAGCACCGCGCGCTGCCCCGGCGTCGCTGTCGCCACTATCTCCCGGTAGGTCACACCGTAGACCTGCGCCGACGATAAGCCGGCGCGTTCGCGCAAGAACACATCAGACGTACACACGGGCGTGTCCGCCGACGGATCGTGGATCAGCGCGTAACAAAACGCCTCGTGCAGGCTGACCGACCCATCCCCGTCGTAGTCCGCTCCCGTCACCGCCCCGCCAAAACGGTCGCGTCCGCTCAGCGCCCCGAAAAAGTACGACGAAAAATCTTGGTAGTCCCCCCGCTCCGTCGCGTACGAACAGCCTGCCGCTTCACGATCCTTCTCCGCTGAGAAAAATCCGACGACGTTCTCCCCCACAAGCGATCCCGCCGGGTCGCCGCCGCGAAAGAGCACGTCCGCGAACGCCCCGCTGAAACACTGCGCCATCACCAGCACCACCGGCTCCAGGCGCGGCAACCGGGCGGTTTCCTCCGCCAGCGTGCGCACGCTCAAGCCTTCCTCGTTCCACAGGTCGTAGTGCGTGTTTGCCGCGTTCTTCTCGTCCTGGGTGCCGTGGCCGGCGAAGTAGAGCAGCAGCGGGGCGGGTTGCCGGGCCAAGCGGCTGGAAGCACGGCCCAGTGCCCGGCGAAAATCTGCCAAGCGTGCAGGTCCGTCCACGGGCACGCCTAACTGCGGCGCGCGGATCGTCACAGGCGACTCGGCGTCGTGGTCGGCCAGCAGGATCGCCAGGGCGCGCCGCGCCTCGCCGGTTGCACTCGTGTCGGCGTGCGCAACAGTGTCGGTGTCGGTCCGGCCGTCGGCGAAAAGCACCGTGCGCCGCGTCCCGGCCGGCAGCAAGCCGGCGACGAAGCGCACATGGCCTTCAATCTGCGCGGCGTTGCTCGCCACGTCCGGCCCGCCGCCGACCAGCAGCGCGTACAACGGTGGCGGCGGTTCCTCCGCACGGGCTAACCCGGCGATGCCCAAGCACGCCATCAACCTGAGCAGGCACCACCCCGTGCGTGGAAATGTTCGCGTCACACGAGGGCGTTCCGGCGCATGACCTCCGCGTACCAGCGCGCGCTGAGCTTGGGCGTGCGCGCCTGAGTCGCGTAGTCGGTGTGGACGATCCCGAAGCGGCGCGTGTAGCCGTCCTGCCACTCGAAGTTATCCAGGAACGACCACAGGAAGTACCCGCGCACGGGCGTCCCATCGTCGATGGCGCGGTGGAGTTCGCACAAATAGTTGCGCACGAGGTCGCGGCGGTGCAGATCGAGCACCTCACCGTTTTCCACGGGTTCGGTGTCGTAGCCCGCGCCGTTTTCGGTGATGTAAATTTCCGATGCGCCGTACACCTCGTGCGCCAGCCGCGGTCCCCAGTAGATCGCCTGCGGCAGGATGGCATGCCAAGGGCTCGACGTGCGCGGGTACTCCGCCGGAAAGGGCAACGCCTCCGGCTTTCCACCGTGGCCCGCGCGCACGAAAGTCCCCGAGTAGATGTTCAGACCCAGGAAGTCAGTGGGCAGGCTGATGAGTTCCAGGTCGCCGTACCCGACGTGCGGCGCGTCCGCGCCAACGCGTTCCAGGTAGTCCGCGCCGTAGCGGCCCGTGTAAATGGGTTCCAAGATGCGCGCGTTCTGCTCGGCGAACCACGCGCGGGCGGCGGCGATGTCGGCCTCCGTCTCGGTGACGGGCACGGGCACGGCGGAGTTGTCCGTCAGCCCAACCCGCGCGCCCTCGCCGCCGTGTGCGCGCACGGCCTGCACGGCGCGGCCGTGACAGAGCAAGGCGTGATGGTAGGTCTGGTTGATAACCTGCGCGGAGTCGTTGGTGCCCGGGGCCTTGTCGCCGCGGCCGTGGCCCAGGGCCGTGAAGCACACGATCTCGTTGAGCGTAATCCAGTGCTTGACCCGGTCGCCCAGCGCGCGCACCACGGCATCGGCGTACGGGCCGAACGCCTCGGGCACGACGCGACTACGCCAGCCGCCGCGATCCTCCAGCGCCTGCGGCAGGTCCCAGTGGAAGAGCGTCACCCAGGGCGTGATGTCCTCGGCGAGCATCGCGTCCACGAGACGGTGGTAGAAGTCGAGGCCCTTCTGGTTGAGCGCGCCGTCGCCCTGTGGGAAGACCCGCGGCCATGCCACCGAGAAGCGGTAGTAGCGCACGCCCAGCTCGCGCATGAGCCGGAAGTCTTCCTGGTAGCGGTGGTAATGGTCGCAGGCCACGTCGAGGTTGTCGCCGCCCAGCACCCGGCCGGGCTGGCGCGCGAAGCGGTCCCAGATCGACTCGCCCTTGCCGTCCTCGAAGGCTGCGCCCTCGATTTGCGGGGCGGCGGTCGCCACGCCCCAGACAAATTTCTCCGGGAAGGAAAGGGACGGACTCTTCAGCATGGTTCCCGGCTTTAGTCGGCGGTAGGGTCGGCGTCAAGGGGGCCGTCGGCCGAAAGGAAGCGAAAAATTGCACCCTCCCCCGCCGGGTGATAGGCTCCGTGTTCCCTTCGTTTCCATGAGCCAGAGTTACAAAGACACGCTCAACCTCCCGCGCACCGACTTCCCCATGAAGGCGAACCTCGTCGCGCGCGAGCCCGACCTCCTCAAATACTGGGAAGAGAGCGACCTCTACGGCC
>CAXTQD010000191.1:3713-8579 GCA_964246175.1 uncultured Chthoniobacterales bacterium
CGCCCGACCGCACAAAAACGTGGCACTCGCGCGCCCGCTCCGGCCCTATCCACGCCGCCCGCCAGGGCGCGCCCACCTACGTGCTCCACGACGGTCCGCCCTTCGCCAACGGCGACGTGCACATGGGCACAGCGCTCAACAAGATTTTGAAGGACCTCGTCGTCAAATCCAAGACGATGGCTGGCTTCCGCGCGCCGTACTTGCCGGGGTGGGACTGCCACGGGCTGCCCATCGAGTTCAAGGTGGTCAAGGAAGCGCGCGGCCTGAGCCCGGTGGAGGTGCGCCGCCGCTCGGAAGAACTCGCGCGCAAGTTCATCGACGTGCAGCGGCGGCAGTTCAAGCGCCTGGGCGTTTTCGGCGACTGGGAACACCCCTACCTGACGCTCAACCCCGACTACGAGGCCGAGATTATCCGCGCCTTCGGCCGGCTGGTGGATAAGGGACTCGTCTACCAGAGCAAGAAGCCCGTCTTCTGGTCCACCGGCGCGCAAACGGCGCTTGCTGAGGCCGAGGTGGAGTACCAGGAGGAAGACGCGCCGGCGATCTACGTGAAGTTCCCGCTCGTCACCGGCCCGCTGGCGGGCAAGGCGAGCGTGGTCATCTGGACGACGACCCCCTGGACGCTGCCGGCCAACCAGGCGGTCGCGGTCAACACCGGCTTCGGTTACCGCGCGCAGATCTACAAGAACCCGCACACGGGCCAGGAAGAGACGCTGATCCTCGCCAACGCGCTCGTGGACTCCTTCTGCGAGGCCACCGGCTACACGTGCGAGAAGAACGGCGTCGGCGCGCTCGGGACGTTCCTGGGCTCGGAGATGGAGGGGTGGAAGTACCACCATCCGTTCCTCGACCGTGAGGGGTCGATCATCCTGGGCGATTTCGTCACGCTCGACGCCGGCACGGGCTGCGTGCACATCGCGCCGGGCCACGGCAACGAGGACTTCGTGGTCGGTCGCAAGTACGGCTTGGCCGTGTTCTCGCCCGTGGACGACGACGGCAAATACACCGAGGAAGTCGGCGTGCCCGCGCTGGTGGGCAAGTACGTGTTCGCCGCGAACCCGGATGTAATCGCCATGCTCCGCGAGAACGGCACGCTGGCGGGCGCCGGCACGATCCATCACACTTACCCGCACTGCTGGCGCTCGAAGGTGCCGATCATTTTCCGCGCGGTGGAACAGTTCTTCATTCGCATGGACGACCTGCGGCCCGAGGCCCTGCGCGCCATCGACGGCGTGCAGTGGATTCCGCATTGGGGACGCAACCGCATCTACGGCACCGTGGAGTCGCGGCCGGACTGGTGCATCTCGCGGCAGCGTTCGTGGGGCGTGCCGCTGCCGGTGTTCTACGACAAGGACGGCCAGCCCATCCTGCGCCCGGATTGGATCGACGCCGTGGCCATCCTCTTCAAGCAGTACGGGACGAACATCTGGTTCGACCCGGACGACAAGATTATCGCGCAATCGCTCGACCTGCCCCCGGGCACGACGCGTCGCAACGACACGCTCGACGTGTGGATCGACTCCGGGGTGAGCTTCCAGGCCGTCACCCACAAACTCCTCGGGGTCACCGGTCCGGCCGACCTGTACCTCGAAGCCACCGACCAGCACCGCGGCTGGTTCCAGTCGTCGCTGATCCTGTCCGTGGCGTTGGACGGCCGCGCCCCGTACAAGGAATGCCTCACGCACGGCTTCGTCGTGGACGCGGACACGCGCCGCAAGGTCTCCAAGAGCGAACAGCAGGCCGCTGCCGACGCCTCCGCCGCCTCTCCGCACGAGGGGCAATCCGGCGTTGTGCCCAAGGTCAAGGAAAAGGAGAAGGTGTACGTCAAGCCGACCCTGGCCGAGCATTTCATCAACAAGCACGGGGCCGACGTGGTCCGCTTGTGGGTCAGCAGCGTGAACTTCACCGAGGAAGTGCCCTTCGGTGGGCAGGAGTTCGACCGGCTCTCGGAGACGTACCGGAAGCTGCGCAACACCCTGCGCATCCTCCTGGGCAACCTCGCGGACTTCGACCCCGCGCGCGACGCCGTTGGGCCGGAGCAAGGCACGTTCGTGGACCGCTGGATCAGCCACCGCTTGGGGGAGGTCATCGCCACGTGCCGGGAGGCGTACGCGGCGTTCGAGTTCCACAAGGTCTACCACGCGCTCAACCAGTTCTGCGCGGTGGACCTGAGCAGCCTGTACGTGGACATCACCAAGGATCGGATGTACTGCGACGTGCCCGGCTCCCCGCGCCGCCGCGCGACGCAGACGGTCATGCATGCCGTCTTCGACGCCCTGTGCCGGTTGCTTGCGCCGGTGTGCCCGTTCACGGCGGAGGAAGCGTGGAACTTCGCCGGCAAGCCGGGCAGCATCCACACACAGCTTTTCCCCGAGCGCGACGAGCGAGTGAGCGATCCGTCGATCCCTGCGCGCGTGGAAGAACTGCTCTCCTACCGCGCCGCCATCTCGCAGGCCATCGAACAGGCCCGCCAGGAAAAAATCGTTGGCAACGCCCTGGAAGCTGAGGTGACGCTCCACGTCGCCGACGATGGGCAGCGCGCGAGCCTGGAGGCGCTTGACGGCGAGTTGGACGAGTTCTTCATCCTCAGCGACCTCAAGCTGGCTGGCGCGGAGGCTGATGGCGGCTCACGCGTGGTGCTGCGGCCGACGAAGTACCAGCGGTGTACGCGCTGCTGGCGGCACCGCCTGGCCGTGGGCCAAATCGCCGCGCATCCAGACCTGTGCGAGCGTTGCGCGGACGCGGTGGAGCGGCGCTGAATGTCGCTTGTTTAATTCTGACCCGCTGACAGATTGACCGCACCCATGAAAAAACTGTTCCTCTCCCTGCGCCGTCACTTCGCCCCGCTCTGCCTAACGTTCGCCTTCCTGGCGTTTGCGAGCGTCACCCGCGCCGATGATACGCCGACATTCAGCGCCCCTGAAGTGAATGCCTTTGTCCAGGATTACTCGGCCTTCGTCGACCAGGGCGTCGCCATCATGAAACAATACATGGCGGACGCGAAGGCCAACGACACCGCCAAGATGCAGGAAGACATGACGAAGGTGCAGCAGTTCCAAGCCCAGACGGGTAACCTCCAAGCCAAGGGGGCCGCGCTCCAGGGCAAGCTCAAGCCGGATGAAACGCAGAAGTTCACCGACTACATCCAAAAGGAGATCAAGAAGCTGACCGACGCCATGCAGGGGCAGTAAGGCTTCGCCTCCACGAGGCGCGTCAGATCGCGTACTTCGCGCGAATCCAGTCCGGGATCGGCTCCGCGCGACCAGTCGCCAGCGCGATCATCGTGTAATCGAAAAAGCCATCGGCACACAGCTTGCCGGTGGCTTTTCGCATGATCTGAAACTGCACTTTGACGCCGTCGCGCACGATGTCGTCGATCCACGTGCGGATGATCATACCGTCGCCCAGCCCGAGCGGGCGCTTGAAGTGGACGTGCGCCACTTTCACCACCCAGCCGAAGCCGTGGGCAATGAACTCCTCCATCGGCATCCCGTAGCAGCGCGCCATCTGGTCGTAGCGCGCGGCCAGCACGTAGTCGAAGTACCGGCTGTTGTGGACGTGCCGGTTCATGTCGATGTCGTCTGGGCGCACGGGTATCTCGGTCTCGAACTTCGAGCGCAGCAGGGTCGGAGGATTTTCTTCCATCGGCGCGAGCACGACAGGAACCCACACACCGCAGGAACGCAAGGCGGGCCCGTATTTTATACCCGCTGATACAAAATCGTTTGACGCGGCTTCGACGCCGCTTATTTTGTACCAAACGTTACACATTCCATGAGCGACACTTCTCGAAAACTTGACGGCAAGATCATTCTCGTCACCGGAGGCAACAGCGGCATCGGCTTGGCGACGGCCAAACGGTTCGCAGCGGAGGGCGCGGCAAAGGTCTTTGTCACCGGCCGCCGCCAAAAGGAACTCGACGCCGCCGTGGCGGAGATCGGCCCGGTGGCCGTCGGCGTGCAGGGCGATGTGGCCAAGTTGGCCGACCTCGACCGGCTCTTCGCCACGATCAAGGAGCAAGCTGACCGGCTTGACGTGGTGTTCGCCAACGCGGGCTACGGAGAGTTCGCGCCTTTGGGCGGGATTACGGAAGCGCACTTCGACGGGATGTTCAACGCGAACGTGAAAGGCCTGCTTTTCACCGTGCAGGGAGCGCTGGGGCTGCTTGGCCAGGGTAGTTCGGTGATCCTCAACGCTTCTATCGTCGCATCCAAGGGCACGCCGGCCTTCAGCGTCTACAGCGCCACCAAGGCGGCCGTGCGCAACTTCGCCCGCTCGTGGTCGCTCGACCTCAAGGGGCGCGGCGTGCGCGTCAATGTCGTCAGCCCCGGGCCGATTCGCACCCCCGGTTACGACAACCTCATCACCCCCGAGATCGAGCAGGGGATGGTCGCCGGCATCCCGCTGGGCCGCGTCGGCGAGGCGGACGAGATCGCCAAGGCGACGGTGTTCCTCGCCAGCGACGACAGCTCCTTCGTCAACGGCACGGAACTCTTCGTGGACGGCGGCATGGCGCAAATCTGAACCTTTCCCTTTTCTCTTCCTCTATGAGCACGAACAAACCACTCCCTCTCGCCGGCAAGGTCGCCCTCGTCACCGGCGGCTCACGCGGCATCGGCGCGGCCATCGCGCAGCGGCTCGCGGCCGACGGCGCGCACCTGGCGCTGAGCTACGTCGCGTCCGCCGACAAGGCCGAGGCGCTCGCCCGCGAACTCGCCAACACTCACGGCGTGCGCGCCGAGGCGTTCCAGACCGATCAGGCCGACGCCGGGCAGGTCGCCGAACTCGTCAAAAAGACGGCCGGGCAGTTCGGCCAACTGGACATCCTGGTCAACAACGCGGGGGTATTCACCTTCGGCCCCATCA
>CAXTQD010000191.1:8589-10115 GCA_964246175.1 uncultured Chthoniobacterales bacterium
CGATCCGGCGGCGCTCGCACGCCAGCAGGCGGTCAACGTCGGCGGCGTGGTCGCGGCGGTGCGGGCAGCGGTGCCCTTTCTGCCGGCGGGCGGACGGATCATCACTATCGGCTCGATTGCCGGCAAGATGTCGCCGATGGCCGGGATGGCCGAGTACAGCGCGAGCAAGGCGGCCGTCGCCGCGTACACCCGCGGCTGGGCGCGCGACCTGGGACCGAAGCACATCACGGTCAACACCGTGCAACCCGGCCCCATCGAGACCGACATGGGCAACTCGGGCGGCGAGGCGATGGCCGAGTTCTTCAAGCAGCGCGTCTGCCTGGGCCGCTACGGGAAGCCGGAGGAAGTCGCCGCGGCGGTAGCGTTTCTGGCGAGTCCAGAGGCATCGTTCATCACCGGGGCGACGCTCGACGTGGATGGCGGGTTCACGGTGTGAGCGGATTCGTGCCGCAGGTGCCTGCGCGGCCTGTTCAGAGGTCGCTGGCTTTGACCTTGTCCACCTTATAAACACCGGCCTCACTGACCAGTGAAACGTGCAGGTGCCGGATCATGTCCGGTTGCCCGGCGAGGGTCACGTCGGCGGTGGCCGTTTTGCCGTCGGCGGCGGCTTTGACATTGGCGACCTTGATGTTCTTCTCCCAAGCCGGGTCGTTGTCCTGAGCGCAGACGAACGGGTCGGCGTCCATCCCGCCTTCCTGCTTGCTGAGCCGGGCAATCTCCTTGAGGAAGCGCGCGCTGATGTATGGCTTGAGCGTATCCGGGTGGGTCAGGGGGCTCTTTCCTTCCAGAGCGTGGCAGTAGAAGGAATAGAAGTCGCGCAGACGCATCTCCACGTCGTCAGCCGTGGCGGCCTCCGCGTGAAAGGCGGGGAACAACAGCAGCGCGCAGAGCAGGAACCGGAAGGTCTTCATGGGAGCAGGAACGCCGCAAAGGACGGCAATTGCAAAGCCTTTCCCCCTCCGGTATGTTCGCGCCCCAGCAAACGATGACCCGCGTCTTCCTCAAAACCTACGGCTGCCAGATGAACGAGCGCGACAGCGAGCAGGTCGCCCGTCAACTCCTGGCCCGCGGCTACGAACTGACCGCCGACGAGGCCGCCGCCGACGTGGTGCTGCTCAACACGTGCAGCGTGCGCGACCAAGCGGAACAGAAGGCCATCGGCAAGATGGGCATGCTCCACGCCCTGCACCGCGACCGGCCGGAGACGGTGTTCGGCTTCCTCGGCTGCATGGCGCAGTCGCGCGGGGCAGGTTTGGTCGCAGAGATGCCGCGCGTGGACCTCGTCGTGGGCACGCAGAAGTTCCACCGCGTTGCCGACTACGTGGACGAGGCCGTCGCTCGCCGTCGCGCGCGGCAAACGGAGGAAGCACGCCGCGACGACCCGCGCTTTTCGGTCGTGGACGTGGCGGAGGAGGCCGGTTCGCAGGAGACGATCCGCGACCACCACCTGCGCCTGGGGCAGGCGAGCGCCTTCGTGTCGATCATGCAGGGCTGCAACATGCGCTGCACGTTCTGCATCGTGCCCG
>CAXTQD010000192.1:0-10064 GCA_964246175.1 uncultured Chthoniobacterales bacterium
CCGACATCGCCAAGGTGCAGGAGTGGCTCGGTCACGCCAACATCGCCACCACCCGGCTCTACGATCGCCGGCGGATGCGCCCGGAAGACAGCCCGACCTTCAAGGTGGCATACTGACCAACCCAGCGAACTGGAAAGTGTCCTTGAACTTGCAGTTCTTGATTTAGAGGTACCTGCCTTCATGCCCCGATCCAATCGGATGTCGGATCGTCTCGCTCCAGCACGTCCTCCTGGCTGGTCTTCAGCGACGGGGTAAAGGCGTTGTAGGCCAAGGTCAGGCAGACCGCGAACACTACCGACCCAAGCGAAAGCGCCACGTTGTAGTAAGTCGGTGCGGTGACGGCCAGACGGATCAAGACCGTGGCCAGCGCGAACCCGGAGTTGCGGAACACGACCTGGTAGCTCGTCGTGTAGCGCAACGACAAAAAGATGAGCAGGATGTCGCTAAACACCAGCAGGGTGAAGAACGTCTCGAAGAACTGCCCAGGTGTTTTCCGTGTCAGGTAAGCCCAGACATCCTGCAAGCCGATGCCGACAAAGATGATCAGAAGCACCAGAGCGAGCAGTCGCTTGGTGGAGCGGAAGCGGTCTTGCGCGGCCTGGCTGTTCGTGATGCGGCGGTGCCGCTGGAAGCGGTAGAACAGGCCAAGGGCGACGAAGGTCAGCAGGCCGCCAAGCGCGTCGGTGAGGATGGATAGCAGCGAGGCCGACACCAGTTCCCAGCGGATCGGCTCGCCGAAGTGGACGAATTCTTGGAAGGATTCGCGCAGCAGGATGATGGAAAGAATCTCGAACTGCTTGCCGACCGAGTCAGAGATGGACCTGGGCAGCACGAAGACGAGCCCGAGGATCTCGAATCCGAGCAGGACCGAGAACGCTTCGCCGACGGCGTAGAAATGGTTGGTGGGCACGAGCACCGCCACGGGGCCGGGCAGCCAGTTGCATCGGTTGGCTTCGATGGCCAGCAGCGCGCCGATGAACGCCCAAACGAGCACCGTACCGATGCGGCGCTGGGTCTGGTGGTTCTTCCAGAACGCCTCGACTGCGCTGTAGAGCGGATCGCTGAACAGGAAGAGATGATCGGCGGCACTCATGGACGGCATCCTTGGTCAGAAGCCGGTTCGGGGAAGGTCGGAAAACTGGCCGTTTAGACCCTCGTCCCACCTGCGTGCTGGCTTGCCTGCTCGGACGCGGTTGCAGTTGTCTTGGCAGCTGCCGAGCCAAAGCCCGTGAGCGCATCTTGCCACCAATCTTGCAAGATGCGGATGCGCTGGCTCATGCCGGGCATCTTGGCCAGGTACACGGCTCGCCACAAGACCCACGCCAGGAACCCGGACACCGGCACTCCATAAACTTCCGCAACGCCCACACGCTGGCCCACCAGAGTCAGGGTGCCGATTGGTCGGTAGGTGAACGGGCGTGTGGGCTCACCGCAGTAGGTGGCCGCAATGTTCGCTGCAACCAGGGTGCCCTCGCGCGTGGCGTTCTGCGCGTTGGGTGCGTAGGTCCCTTTACCGTTTGGCTTGGGCAAAGCCGCGCAATCGCCGATGGCCCAAACGCCAGGATGACCAGCAACCTCGCCGCTTCCTTCCACCTCCAGCGCACCTTGCTTGCTATGGGGAACACCGGGAAGTTCGGACACCAGCGGACTGGGCTTTTCTCCACCTGACCAGATCAGCATCCCCACAGGCAGACGCTCCTTGCCGCCCAGCTCCACAAAGCCTGGTCCGGCCGAGGTGATCTCCGTTTGCAGGCGCACTTCTATCCCTGCCTCGCGCAGCTTGGTCTCGGCGTAGGCAGCCAGCCGGGCGCTTTGCAGTTCGGCCATGAGCCTCTTGGCAGGGTCTACGAGGATCGTCGTCACCCCGTCAGGGTTCAAAGACGAGCCTCGTCGGTGACGGCGTTCAAGCTCGGCGCGCAGCAGCTCGTTGACGGCCGCGATAGTTTCTACCCCGGTGTAGCCAGCTCCGCCCACTACCACGGTCAGCAAATTACGGCGCTTGCTGGAATCTGGCTCGGCCTCCGCTTGGTCCAGCAAGTCAAAGATACGAGCGTAGGCGGTTTGAGCGTCAGAAAGCCGCTTCATGGCGACGGAGTGCTCTTCCAGGCCCGGAACATCGTGGTAGTTAGTGACGGAGCCGAGGGCGAGTACGAGATGATCAGCTTCCAGCGTGAGGCTGGAAGAATTCGTGTCTGCGCCATCGTGCCCGGTAGGGCGTACGGTGACGCAGCGGCTGGCCAAGTCGATCTCCTCGATGCGGCCTTGGCGGAAGGTGACGCTTGCTGGCAAGGCGTGTACGGAGCTGATGATGTGGCGAGCGTCAACCATGCCCCCGGCCGCTTCGGTCAGCATGGGGGTAAAGAGCAGGAACGAGTTCTCATCCACCAAGATGATTTCCGTCGCAGCGGCGGCACCCATGCCATGGGCAGGCAACCGGCGGGCGAGTTCCTCGGCCACGTTGCGGCCGGCGAAGCCGCCACCTAAGATGACGATGCGTTTGCCACTTGCCGCAGCACGGAGACGTTGTTGCCGAGCAGTACGACGAGCACGGAAAATGACAGCAGCCACTGCTCCTACGCAGAGTGAAACTAAAGCGGTGCGCAGGACACTGGAAAGAGGGCGTAGAAAGAAGCGAGGCCTAGGTACCAGATCAGATAGTATGCGCATGGTGTTGATTTGTTCTGCTATGCTGGAAAGACGCTGCCGCGATCTGTCACTCACCCTATTTGGGGTACTCAGATACCTGACGCGCAGACCCGTTCAAGCATTTGTTCGATCTCCACGCTCTTGAACGGCTGAACTAGGTGCGCAAAGCAACCGGCTGCGCGGCTTGACCCCGGTGCGTCGTCAACGTGCATTGTGCTCATGGAAACGACGTAGGGCGGCAGATTCCCGCGTTCTCTGAGCATCTGTAGCAAGTCCCACCCGTTAGTACGAGGCAGCCAAACGTCGGTTAGAAGCAGATCGAACCCGTCTTGCTTTAGCCGGTCCAAGGCAGTGCCGGCATTGGGCACGGTTTCTACCCAGTGATCTAGCTCAGCAAAAAACCAAGCAAGCACCTCGCGTGTATCCCGGTGATCGTCGAGCACCAAGATGCGTAGGTGTTTCGAGTTGATGTGGCTGTATTGCTGACCACTTGGATCAGCAGGGAGTTTTCTGCTCCCTTTCGAAAATGTATTGTGGGGCGTCGGACCTGATGAGGCACCAAAACGTGCATCATCCCGCACCTGAGCCCTTCAACCCTCGTTCTTAGAGTCTGTTTAGGAATGAGTCTGTCGTGGTGAGTGAATGCGAACATTTTGCATGAGCCAGTTCCTTGTCGATGACGTGCTGTGGGCCGAGGTCGGGCCGTTGCTGCCCGCGCCCAAGCCGCGCCGCTCTCGCTATCCGGGTCGCAAGCCCTTGGACAACCGGGCGGCGTTGACGGGCATTCTTTTCGTGCTCAAGACCGGCCTGCCCTGGAACGATCTGCCGCGCGAGATGGGCTGCGGCAGCCCGGCGGCGTGCTGGGTGCGCCTGCGCGACTGGCACCGGTTGGGCGTGTGGAAAAAACTCCATCAAGTCCTGCTCTCGCGGCTGCGTTACGCGGACAAGATCGACTGGAGCCGGGCGGCCATCGACGCCACGACCATCCGCGCCTTGCGCGGCGGGGACAGGACGGGCAAGACGCCCACCGACCGAGGCAGAAAAGGCACCAAAGATCATCTGCTCACCGACGGGGGCGGGGTGCCGCTGGCCGCGCACGCCACGGCGGCCAACCGACGCGAGTCCACCCAACTCAAGACGCTGGTCGAAGCCATCCCGCCCGTCGCTGGCAAGCCCGGCCATCCGCGTCAAAAACCCGACGCGATCCTCGGCGACCGCGCGTTTGACAGCCAACCCTTGCGTGAGTGGCTGTGGCAGCGCGGCATCGTTCCCTTTCTGGCCAAGCGCGGCGAAGCGCACGGCAGCGGCTTGGGTGAGTATCGCTGGGTGGTCGAACGGACCTTCGCCTGGCTCAAAGGCTTTCGTCGTCTGCGCCTGCGCTACGAGCGCACCGCCTTCATGCACGAAGCCGCTCTCAGCTTGGCTATGTGCATGATTTGCTTCCGTCATTTGTAAACAAACTCTTAGAAGGAAATTTCTGAGAACGAGGGAAGAAGGTGTCAGCAGTTTGGCGAAACTTAGGCGTTGCCGCCGAGCGCGCTGCCGGCCTTGGTCAGCAGGCTGCCCAAGGTAGCGAGCTTGGTCTGGCTGGATGCTTCCGCCTGAGCCGCCACGTCGGTGGTAGACTTGCCGAGCTTGCTTAGGAGCTTGCCGATGGCGGCGCCATCGAGGTTGCCGCTGCCGAGTTCCTGCCGCAACGCACCTAGATCGGTGGCGATGCTGGTAAGTGCTGGCTTGCCGGTGGCCTGGAGCTGAGACTCCCAACTCTCGATGTTCGAGACTGCCGTGGTGGGGCTCAGGGAGGTGATGCCGCCCTGTAGAGCGGAGATGGTGCCGTCGAGTTCTGATGCTGCCATGATGTAGGTGGGTAAGGAGCTGGACTTGGTTGGATTGGGGACTTCTGCAATACAATTGCCCCTTAGGTACGACGGACTTCTTCCGCTGGGTTCAAAACGTTGTCGCAAGTTGTACCCTGCTGCCTTGTCTCCTGCTTGGAGGGCAAGCCTCGTGATCTGTCCGCCTCGCGCTCTTTGTTGCCTCCACGACCCTGCGACCGGCGCAAAACGAGGCCCTCAAACAGCCCGTCTTTCGAGGACATCTACTGACTGGTAGATTTCCAAGAATAACAAAGCCTGACATTGAGAGTTGGTCGTATCATGTGGTGCAAACAGCGTGCGAGTCGGCGCGAACCCAGCCGCACCGCTCCAACACTGCTAAATGCCCGCTTGCCTCGCCATGCCACCCATTCTCGTTCCTCTTCTCGCCGGGTTGCTCGGCACCCTGATCATGGCGCTCCTTCAACTTCTGCCCGCGAAGTTGGGGTGGACGCGCGTAGACATCATCCGGGCCGCCGGCACCTACCTGACCCGCGATAGTGCAAACGCTTTTCTGCCCGGCATGGTGATGCATTTCATCGTGGGGATCGTCTTTGGTTATGTCTACTACTTTGCCTTTGCGTTTGTGGGAGGCGGCTTGTCACTGAACGCTCTGACCGGCATGCTGGCGGGGACGATTCATGGAGTGATCGTGATGCTCTTCGTCACGGTCGCCGTGTTGGAGCACCATCCGACGACGCAATACCAAAGCCGCAGCCCGATGACGGCGTTCTCCCAGATCCTTGCCCACGCGGTCTACGGGTTGGTCGTCGGCTCAGTGTGCTACGTCCTCGCGTCAGCGCCTTTGCTGGTGCACGAGTGAGGAAGTTGCTGAAGATGGGAGCTACCGGTCAATGTCGCTGTACAGAACCGAAAAGGGCAGCAGCGTCCGGTACAACTCCGCTACCTGCCCACCGGGCAGCGTGCTATGGTGCGCCCTCTTGAAGATCTTCCTCATCCTCCTCTCGGCCGTTTCCTTTCTGATCTACGGCGTGGCCTGTTTTGTTTCTGAGCGGACGGAGCAGGAGTTTGTGCTCTACCATCTCAGTAGGGAACGTCACCTCATCGGTGGTCTCCAGATCCTTGGCGCCACTGGCTTGTTGCTCGGTTTCGTCTACCCTCGGCTCGGCAAAGCAGCCGCGGGCAGCTTGGCGTTGATGATGCTCCTGGCCGTGGCCGTACGCATCGGCATCAAGGCGAGCCTGCTTGAGACGACGCCAGCTCTTTTCTATACCGGGCTCAACGCATACTTGTTTGTAAAGGCGTTCTGACCTGCCAAGGCGCAGTGCTCAAGGAAGCGATAGCCAAGACCATGAGCAACATGGCCACCGCGGGCAACATCTTTGAGAGAGGATCGTGGATCTTCAAGTGCACGCCCACCGCGCCCACCATCAGCACCGCCACGAGCAGCGCGGCTGGCAGGACGAGGATGGGCAACCAGATGCCGGCGAGTAGCGCGAAAGCGGCCAGCACCTTGAGCCCACCGACCAGCCACATCATCCAAGGTGGCAAGCCGTAGGCAGCAAATTCCTCCTGAATGTTGGCAGCGTTGCCACCACGATACGAGGTCTGCTGTCGGGCTCGCACGAGCCAGACATTGAGAAGACCGATGGCGGTGATGATTTGTAGAACGAGGCGAAGGATGAGCATGATATTTTCAGGTGTAGGTGATACTGACAACTTGCTAGCCGATAGGCAGAACATTGAACAATGATGTCAGATTATTTTTAGCGCGGCGCACTCCGCAAACCAACGCGGCGATAGTGGTCCTTTCCCTTGCAAAGGGACCGGAGGATCTGCTGTAAGGAATGGAAATGCTAGTTCCGCCGCCATGTTCGGTGTCACTGGATTTTTTCGGGCAGGCCATCCTTGCCCGAATTCTCTCATGGGTGTGAAACCGCCCTCTCTGCTGTGAGTTCCGATCACACATTTTGTTCGAGGATTGACGGACGATGATTGAGGCCAGTTTCCACCCGGCGCACCAACTCGGCGCTGAGTGGGAAGCGTAAGTGGTACACGCCGCCTGCCAGCGTGGATTCCAAGGTGCCCACGGTGCGGTGAAAGACGCCGAGCATCGCGCCGTTGGCGCTGAGCACGTCGGCCGTGAAAGCCGGGATGCCGTGCTCGGAGGCGATCTTGATCAGCCGTCGCAACAAGAACGCCCCGATGCCCCGCCCTTGGTAGTCGTCGTGCACCGTGAAGGCCACCTCGGCCGTGGTGCCCTTCGTCGCTTCCGCCGACGCCGGGTCCTGGCTAAAGTAGCGGCCCACGGCGACTAGGCGCTCACGGCCTTCGTGCGGCACCAGGCCGACCAGCGCCATGTCCCGGTGGTAGTCGAGGGTGACGAACTGCTGCACCTGCTCGTACGGCAGGTGACGCACGAGGTTGAAGTAGCGGTGGAGAATGGTCTCCTCCGAATGCGAGTAGAAGAACTCGCGCAAGAGCCCCTCGTCGGTCGGCTTGATGGGGCGGAAGTGCACCGTCAGCGCCTGGTCGCCCGCCCGGCGCGGCGGGAACGTCTGCTCGCTCTCGTACTTCGCCGGGTAGGGGCGCAGGCCCTGCGGCAGCGCGATCTGGTTGGGATGGACCAGCCGTCGCTCGCGCGCCGCGCGCAGCAGGTCCTCCCGGAAGTCCGGGTGCGCGATGTTGATGAGCGCCAGCGCCCGCTCGCGCACGGTCTTGCCGTGCAGGTCGGCCACCCCGTACTCGGTGACGACGTAGTGCACGTCGGCGCGGGTGGTCAGCACGCCCGCGCCGACCGCCAGCGTGGGCACGAGGCGCGACACGGTCCCGCCCTTGGCCGTGGCGGGCAGCGCGATGATCGGCTTGCCGCCCTCCGAGCGCGCGGCCCCGCGCATGAAGTCCAACTGGCCGCCGAAGCCGCTGTAAAAGCGCGTGCCGATGCTCTCCGCGCAGACTTGGCCGGTGAGGTCCACCTCCAGGGCCGAGGATACGGCGACCATCTTCGGATTCCGGGCGATCTGGAAGGGATCGTTGGTGAACTCCGTGGGCCGGAACTCGAAAGCCGGGTTATCGTGGATGAAGTCGTAGAGCCGGCGCGTGCCGAAGCAGAAGCTGCTGACGATCTTGCCGGTGAGCAGCGTCTTGCGTCGGCCGTTGAGTACCCCGGCCTCAATCAGCGGGATCACCGCCTCGGTGAAAAGCTCCGTGTGCATCCCGAGGTCGCGCCGGTCGCCCAAGGCCGCGAGCACGGCGCTGGGGATCTCGCCGATGCCGGTTTGCAGCGTCGCGCCGTCTTCGATCAGCGCCGCGACGAACCGGCCGATGGCTTGCGCCGTCGCGGAGGGCGCGGGGTCCGGGTGCTCCAGGATCGGCAGGTCACCCGCCACCAACGCGTGCAACTGCGAGACGTGGACGAAGCTGTCGCCCAGCGTGCGCGGCATGTGCCCGTTGACCTCCGCGACGACGTAGTCGGCGTTCTCGACGGCGGCCTTGACCACGTCCACGCTGACCCCCAGGCTGCAAAAGCCGTGCGCGTCCGGCGGGGAAACCTGCACGAGCGTCGCGTCGAGGTGCACGCGGCGGCGACGGAACAGGTCGGGCACTTGGCTGAGGTGGATGGGGCTGTAATCAGCCACCCCGGTGTTGACGGCCTCGCGCACGTTGGGGCCGATAAAAGCGCGTTGTGGCGGAAGTGGGCGAGCAACTGACGCCGGACGTAGGGCGCCACGCCGAAGGTGAGCAGGTGCAGGATCTCCACGTCGTAGAGTTCCCCCGCCTCGCCGCGCGCCACCAGCGCCTGGATCAGGCTCTGCGGGGCCGCGCAGCCGGAGCCGATGAGCACCCGCGCGCCGTTGCGGATCGAAGCGAGGGCAACTTCTGCACTGCAGCACTTGAGGTCGAGGGTGCGCATCGGATAGATTGGGTTCAGAAGCTCTTGATGGCTCAAGAACCGATTGCCCCGGTTCTACTGCTTTGCTAGAGCACAAAGTTTACCGTGACTGTAGGGATCACAGTGTCGGCGCTTACAGGTTTGCCCGATTTGTAAAGGACTACACGTCAGCATGCGTGCAGGATACAATTTTAAACAGATTAAGTTACACTCCCGTGCGGACGCCGGTCGCTTCTTCCTCGGTGAGATGCACCGCGATGGCATGGATCAAGAGGCCATACCCGCATTTGGCGATGATGTCAGCAATGCTGTAGCCGACCTGCAACCCCATCTCCGCTCCGGCCCCGGTCAGCCCGAAGAAGGGAGCCATGTAGGCGATGGGATAAAAGCCCCAAGCGAAGAGCGTCAATAGCCCCGTGTTGCGCAGCAAGGTAGACACCTGCGGGGTGGAGCGAGCCATAATGCGCGGATCTCACCGAGCAACACCACCAGGATATACGCGAAAGGAATCGAGCTGAGCGTACCCCATAAACCGCGTGGTGACAAAACGGATTGGCTTACCCGGTCCGTTTCACCGATGTAGCCGAGGATGATCATCAGGGCCGAGGCAGTGGCGAGTTTGAAGATCAAGCCACTCGTGAGCTTACGCGTCAAACCCAGGATCAGAATCAGTTCAACGACCAAGAGCGGCACCGTGAGTAGCCAGTCGACGTAGCGATAAGCATGGTTGAAGGGGACGCCGGTGGGTGAGTAGCCACCGTTTGCGTTGAGTTGGTAAGCCGCTTCCCAGTTGTTAAAGATGCGGAAGTAATGGTACCCCGCGATGAGGACCACCATGGCTCCAGCCGTGACGGACCCGCGGTACTTCATGACGATCTCGTGGCGAACAACGACGGAGAAAACAAACGTTGCCAGCATGCTGGCGATGGCCAGCGAGAGGACGTTGTAGACGGTGAGGTACTGAGCGGAGGTGAGTTCTGGCATGATTGTTTTTCTTCCTTAGTTTTTGCAGCGTATTGGGCTCGTCCGTGGTGCGGTGGCGCGATCTAGGCATCGCATGTACGCTCGCGACGACCTCGTGGTTGTGGGTAAACGTGTGTTCGCTGCTCTTTCCCTCCTATCGACTGCAAGACGGCCACACCCGGTGGCTCTGCCCATTCGAAGAAGAGCAAGAGTCCTTGGAGTACGAGCAGGTTCGTCACGACGAAGAACACCGCCTCTTCCAGCGGCAAGCCGAAAAGCCCCCAGCCAGTCACGTACGGTGGCGAAATGCTCCACACTTTTTGGCTGATGGCGATCCCGTCTACGACCCACAGATAGATCGTCGCGAAGGCTAGGCTGGTTCCGAGGACACGCCGCGACCGCCACAAGGTTCCTCCGCCGTAGCACCAATGCAGGGCCAAAGGCGGTGCGCTCCAGACGAGGATCAATCCGAGGTAGAGCCAACGTTCGCCTGCGGCGAGGGCCGCCACACCCGCCGCCCCGGCCACCAGTACCAGCATGCCTCCAGCAATCCGCGGTGCCCACACTCGGGGCGGCGACTCAGATCGAACAAACTTTCCTCCAACTCGCAGAAGACAGACGAGGCACAAACCGGTGAGCACAGGTTGCAGGACGAAGAAACAGTATTCCTCTGGTAATACTTCGTCAGGTGGCGGATTGAGTTTGGGAGGGTCCGGCGGCATCGTGGT
>CAXTQD010000193.1:0-8100 GCA_964246175.1 uncultured Chthoniobacterales bacterium
CGGGGCGCTGCTGCCGAGCTTCAGGAAGATGTTGACCCCGCGCTCCTCCTCGGGGCTCTGGGTGTCGAGCCGGCGGGCCTCCTGGCGCAGGAACTCCACGGCGTCGCTGAGCGTCGTCTGGCGGAACTCGATGTTGGGGATGACGATGCTCTGGAGCTTGCGCGTGATGGCGACGGTGCCGGAGGAGTCGTTGAGCTTCTGGACGTTGCGACGCGGGTCGATGTCGGCGGTGTTGCGGCGGATCGGCAGTTCCCAGCTGGTGTTGACCTGCGCGAGCAGCCGGCCGCGGGTCTCGGGGTAGCCGGTGTTCTCGGCGTGCTTGCTCTTGGCCAGGTCAACACGCTCCTCGCCGCGGCGGGCGGCGTCGTTGTACGGATCGAGGGCCAGCACTTCCTCGAACTTCTTGAAGGACAGATCGTAGCGGCCGGTGTCGTAGTACTGATTGCCGGCACGCAGGAGGTCTTTGACGCGCTGGATCTTCTGGACCTGCTTGGGCGTGACCGTCTGGTTGTAGTACTCGGGGTCTTCGAGGTGTTGGACGAGTTCGAGCACGTCCTCGTTGTTGGGATCGTACTCCGGGCGCAGGACGACCTTGGCGATGGCCTCAGCGTCGGGGTAGCGGGCCTCGACGATACGCAGTTCGGCCAGCTTGATGGAGGCTTCGACGAACTTGTGCAGCGCCGCGCGGCGCTTGTCGCCGGTGGCGGGCGAGTCGGTGAGCGAATCGGTGGCGGTGCGGTACAGGCGCACGGCTTCCTCGTAGTCTTCGCGCAGCATGGCGGCGTCGCCCTGACGGAGGTTGTCGTCGGCGTTGGCGGCGAGGCTCTGGCGGCGGGCCACCTCGGTTTGGGCGGTGGATTCGAGCGAACGGGTGGTCGTGCGCCGGGTGGTCGTGGTCATCGTGGTGGTGCGTGTCTGGGCGTGCAGGCCCGAAGCCAGACAGGGCAGCAGGGCACCGACGGCGGCGGCAGCCCGGAGCCGGGACGAGAGCGGACGGAACCGGATCATAGAGGGAGGAGGGACACGGAAACTCGGAAGCGCGGGCGGGGGAACGCGAGTGCGCGGTGACGACCACGGGCCGCCCCGGCAGGAACGTGTGTAGCGTAGAGCCGCGGACGGCGTCTATTGCAAAAAGCAGTTTTTTGCGGTGGGCACGACCGCGTGCCGACGGCAGACGATTGTGGGCACGCCAGGGTCAGGCGGATCGCACCGGCGAAAGTTCCAGGCAGACAAACCAGGCCGCCAAATCCCACGACAGAGGACTCCAAGATATAGTAAACCGCGTAGCGCGGTCGGCCAGCCTCGCCGGACAAGCCAATGGTTCGTGGCTCCCGCCAACAGGAAACCCGCTGACCAGCCCATCTCCACCCCGATGACGACCGGCCAGACCCAGTCGCCGTGCCACTGGCTTTGCGGCGGGAAGTACCACCGCAGCACTGGGGCCACCGGGTAGGAAAGCATGGCTCCGAGCAGTCCCATGCTCAGCAATCCCAGCACGAGGAAAACTCCGCCGGCAACCGTTGAGAGCCGGACGGTGTGTGTCCAAAACCGCAGCGCGTTTCTCATCGGCGGCGCGCGGTTCGGCGACGGTTCATCTTTCGCCGGCGCGCTCGTCCGGTGCCGCCGGCCGGATGACGCGGCGCGCGGGGATCGGTACGGTCCACTCGTTGGTGTCGGGATGGTAGTAGGCTTCGCCCAGCGGGTTGTCGGCCACGACGTAGAGGATCAGGTCCTGCGCGCCGTCGTTGGTGATCTGATGCGGTTCGTTCGGCTTGAAAAGGAAGGCGTCGCCGGCCTCGACGGGCGTGGTGCCGTCCTGGTGGCGTACGACGCCACGGCCGGCGATCACATGGTAGAACTCCCACTGCGCGCTGTGCGAATGGTAGGTGTAGGGCGACTTGCCCGGCGGCACGCGCACGATTTCTACGTCGAACGGGTGGCGTTCGTTCAGGTCCGTGGAGGCGGGTTTGCGTCCGAGTTCCTCCGAGATTTCCTTGCCCGCGCCGAGGAGTTCGCCCTCCGGCGAGGACCAGGTGAACTCGGCGATGTGTGCGGTGTTGACCTTGCGCATCGTCAGGGATGAACGGGCGCAAGGCACGCCATCACCAGCAAGACAAACGCCGCAGCCAACACGACCACCCGGAAGGCGTGCAGCCGGTCCCAACGCTGGCGTAGCGCCCGCCAGTTGTCCGGCAGCGCCTCCGGCCGCCAGCGAGCCACTTGGTTGTTGATGGGGACAGGCAGAAGCAGCGTGTAAACGATCATGGACGCGAACAAGCCCGCGGCCGTCAGTGCCTCACCATGGCCAGGGGGGCCCGCCGGTCGCGCCACGAAGGCGACCGCGAGGGCGACAATCAGCGTGAGCGCGTACCAGAACGGCATGGCGGCACCGAGGGCGGCGTCGTCCAAGCGTGAGAGGCGCGGATGGACGAAGACGGCGATGGCCAGTTCGTTGCCGACCATCGTGCCGGCGACGACGATGGCAACCGTTTCGAGGACTTGGTCGAAGGACAAGCTCATAGGGAAAGCGGCGTGACCCGGAAGAAGCCGGACCGACCCCAGCTCAGCGGCCGGGGTCGGCGAAAGCAAGTACAGAATATAACGCCTCCAAGCTCAGCGACGAACCGCAGCGTAGCGGAGGGACGTTCGCTGGAGCGCGTGGTTAGGTTTCTGGCTGGCACAAGACTTCCACGTACCCAATTTGGTCTTTGTCTTCGTCGGCTGGAATGATTGCAACCTCGTCGTTCTGGAAAACGCCCCCACTGCCCAGGTGATAACCCGCGCGTTCTAATTCAGGGCGCAGAGCCGCCAAGCTCTGACCAACTTGCAGATCAACGCCGTCCACGCGCAGGTGGCCGCGGAAACTGCTGCCATGCTGGTTGTACGGACCACCGAAATTGTCGCGCAGCCAAACATGGAGTTTGAAGAGTTGACCTTTCTCTGGACCGCGCCACCCCCGTTGCAGGGAAATGCCAAGCTCCTGCCAGGCATAGACTGTGACGCCAAGTCCGGCCACCCACTGGGCCGGGCGCGGACCGAGAACGCGGCGCGCGGCACCAAAAGAGAAGTAGCCAGTACGGCTACGGCGCAGCTCGACGCCGTCAATCCGCACCGAACTGCGTGTGATAACCACCTCTTGGCTCTGTTGGCGAGCAGGCGCAGCATCAGAACGCAGCGCCGTCGGCAGACAAGCGAAAGTCAGCACGAAAAGTAAAGCGCGCATAAAAGAGACCTGACTAGTGTAAGCGAACGAAAGTCGCCGAAAAAAGGCGAATGCCATTCGCCTAACACGGCACTGACAAAACAGCGCCTCACCCCTACCCACTAACGCGGCTGCGTCCGCAGATGCAGTTCCTTGTTCTCGTCGGTTTTGATCACCTTCACGTCTACATCGCTGAGTTCGATCACCTTGTACTTGACGTTATTCTCCGGCGCGAGTGTGAACTCTCCGTCCCGCTGCACCGCGAACTCCTTCAATCCCATCCATGTGTAGTCCAACACCGCGTACGTCGTCGGCGAGTCCACGTCCTCCCCCTTAGGCAACACCACCGTCTGGCCTGTGTCCACGTTCGTCAGCGTCAACTCGGAGATGTCCTTCTTGAAACCCTGCGACGTGTCAAATTTTTCTTTGAAGTTCGCCAGCTTGAAATTGTATTTACCCAGGTGAACGATCTCGCCCAGCTTCTTGATCTGGGTCTGCGCGTCCTCATTATCGGTCTCGTTGAGGAAGAATTTGTCCCCGTTCTTTGCCTCGAAACGCATCCGGAAGGGCACGCGCACAAACCGCTTCAGATACAGCTTCGTCCAATACGGCGGATGCGAGTCCTTGTTGGACGGATCGGTCTTGCCGTTGAACTCGTCCAACGTCGAAAACCCGTCGCCGTCGGCATCCTGTTCGAGCACGTTGGGAGACAGGAGGTCCTGCTTGTAGTCGATCAGCCACTGGTTGGGCACGGGCGGGTGCAAGGGCGCGCTGCCGTCCTCCACCGGGTTGACTTTCGTCTTGGTGCCGTCGGCCTCGGTCTTGGCGATGTAGGGCACCGACACGAACAGGGGTAACGTGTACTTGCCCAGAGTGCGGGGCTTCCACAGGTCGGGCGTGGCGAGTTTTGCGAGCTTCTTGTCGATGTTGTCCTTGTCCACTTTCACGTCCGGCTGCGCGTCGGGCGCGGGCTGGTTTTGCAGCGAGCTGAACACGTCGGAATAACCGCGCGCGTTGTTGATGAGCAGCCCGGCGGACACGAGCAGCACGAAGGCGGACAGCCCGAGCAGGAAACGGTCGTAGTTCTGTTTGATCCAGGCCATGGGAGGAAGGGGAAAGAAAAGCGGCTTGCTTCAACGCGCGGCCGTCGTGGCCGGCGGGACGGACCCAGCCGCGGGGGCAGCGACAGCCGGCGGGGCGACCCGGATGATCTCGACGCGCATGTCCACATCGAGTTTTTCCAGGCCGACGATGTACTCAAAGGCGGGCTTGTTGACATCCGGCGTGAGTGCCGCGGCGGCGTTCGGGTCCGCGGGAGCGGCGACAACCGGGGCGGCAGCCGGGGCCGGCGTCTCGCGCGGCGGGCTCTTGGGCTTCTGGTTTTTGACCTGGAGGGCCCGCACGAGGAACAGCCGCTTGGCGGTGACCGTGTCATCGAGCGATTCGCGGAAAGAGGTCGGCGAACCGCTGAAGGTCAGTTCCACGACCTGGCGCGACACAGCGTCGGCCGGTGCGGCCGGGGCCGGCTTGCCGCCGGGTCGGGGGGCGGCAGACGCGGCACTGTCGGCGAAGGTGGGATGGCCGCCGGGCTCCTGCGGAATCGGCGCGCGCTTGATGGCGGTCAGGGCGTCGATGCGGTGCGCGATGAGGATCTTCAGCAGGTCGTGGACGGCGTCGAGTTCGCGCGAAAGCACGGGGGCCGCCGCCGCCTCGGGCGGGGTGGAGCGGTACTGCTCGAAGCCCATGTAGAAATCTTTCGGCAACGCGACGTTCGCCACCGCCGCCGCCTGCGTGATCTCATCCACCACGCGCCGCAGCTTGTCCTGGAAGTCGATGGGCTTGAAGTTGGGGTCCTCCGCCGGCGGTTCGTAGTCGGCGAGCTTCTTTTGCAGGTCGGTCACGCGTCGGGCCGTCTCGCCGCGCAACGCGATGAGGTTGGCCTTGCTCTTGGCGAAGGGATAGGGTTTAAGGCCTTGCAGGCGCTGAAGTTCGGCGACGGCGGCGTCGTAGTCCTGCGAGGTTTGGCCGTAGACATCCATCTGGGAATACACCAGGTAGCCCAGCGCGCCGACGCCGATGATCAGAACGGCCAGGAAGCTGGCCAGGAACTTGTTTTTACGAATCCAGTCCATGGGGAGAAGCGGAGGTTACGGGGCGGGGAAGGGCTGCTTGAGGGTAAGCTGGAGTTCGTAGTCGAACGCCCAATCCTGCTGGTTCTGGCCGACGCGGTTCTTGAGCACGGTGTTGTCGTCGGTCTTGCTCAGGTTGAAGAGGTCGCTCTTGCGCAGGTTGTTGAGGAAAGCGATGACGACGGCGTCGCGCTCCGGGTTCTCCAGGTAGAGGCCCTTGAGGTGCAGGCCGTCGATGACGGGGCCGGTCGGCGCGGCGGCAGGTTTGGCTGGCCCCGGGCCCGGCGTGGGGGTGGGCAAGCCGCCGCCAGGCGCGGGGGCGACGAGCGGCTTGTTCGGGTCGCCCATGGCAACGGGTTTGCCGCCGCTGGTCGGCTCCAGGAGTGTGACCCAGACGTACTTCTCGGGCAGGGCGTCGTGGATGGCGGTGAGCAGGCGCGTCCACTCCTGCCGGTCGTCCACCGTCTGGAGCAGCGGCGCAGCGTTGCTCAAGATCTTGGTGATGTCCGTGCGCACGCCGGTGTCCTGCTTCTCGAACTCGCCCATCGTCGCGTTGCGCTGGCGCACGTCGGCGAGCGCGGCGGCCTTGAGGTTGTTGGCGCGCAGGAAGAACAGGTACGTGCCCAGGAGCGCCAACAGGAGGCAGGCAGCCCCGGCGAGCAGGTAGGGCCGGCGCGCGGCGACCTGGGTCGCCTTGATGACGCTCGTCGGCCGCAGGTTCAACTCCATCGGGCAGGTGTTGACGCTGCGCAGCCCGAGGCCGACCAGTTCGCCCAAGAGGTGGGCGTTGCGCACGACTTCCTCCACGTTGACCGCCCCCGTCACGGTGACGTTCTTGAGCGGGTTGAAGTACTCGATGGGCAGTTGGAACTTCTCCGCGAAGAACTCGCGCAGGTACGGCAGGTTCGCCGTGCCGCCGCACAGGAAGATGCGTTGCGGGGCGGTGCCGGCCTGCTGGGCGCGGTAGAAATGAATGGACCGGCTGATCTCCGCGTGCAGGCGCGTCATGGCGTTGCGGATGATCTTGGCGGCCCGCGCCACGTCGGGGTTCTTGTCGTCGGCGTAGGCTCCGCCGAGCGAGACGTAGCCGTCGCGCTTCTTGCGGTCTTCGGCGGCGGTGAAACTCTCCTGGAACTCCTTGGCGAGATTGGCCGTGAGCGTATTGCCGCCGATGTTGATGGAGCGGGAGAACACCTTGCCCGGCTCGATGAAGATGAGGTTCGTCGTGCGCGCGCCCAGGTCGATGAGCAGCGTGCAGCCCGGCAGGTCGCTGTAGTTGTAGCGGAACGCGTTGTAGAGCGCCATCGGGGCGGCGTCGACGATCTGCGTGCGGAAGCCGTTGCCCTCACTGGTGGCATTGAGGTCATCCAGAAGGTCGGCCTTGATGGCGACGAGTACGACTTCCACCTGCCCGCCCTGGCCGCTGCCGACGAGCTGGTAGTCCCAAACGACTTCCTCGATGGGGAAGGGGACGTTCTGCGCCGCCTCGAAGCCGATGATCTGCTCGATCTTGTCCTCGGCGACGGTGGGCAGCTTGACGAAGCGCGAGAAGATGTTCTGGCCGCTGATGGCGTAGTTGACCCCGCCGCCTCTGAGCTTGAGGGCGTCCTTCATTTCGGCGATGGCGAGGCGGGTCTGCGGCAGGCGCGCGGCCTCGGCGCTTGGGTCGCTGAGGATTTCGGTTTGCCGGTAGCCGTTGAGCACGAGGCCGCCGTTTTCGGCACGGTGGAACTCGGCCATGCCGACGGTCTGCGTGCCAAGGTTCAGGGCGAGGATGCGGGCGGGGGAGGCCATGGGAATGTCAAAACGACGAATGACGAAAGCGAT
Source organism: uncultured Chthoniobacterales bacterium (assembly GCA_964246175.1). Classification (GTDB taxonomy): domain Bacteria; phylum Verrucomicrobiota; class Verrucomicrobiia; order Chthoniobacterales; family SZAS-18; genus CAHJWO01. The sequence continues at coordinate 7,159 of CAXTQD010000193.1, forward strand.
GAACGGAAGGCCAGACTCCTGTTTCTCAGGCTCTGCTTTTCGTCATTCGTCATCCGTCATTGTTGCTCAACGCGGCGTCGCCGGCTTAACCGTCTCGTACCGGTCCCACCAGAGATTGGCGAAGGGCGTCTGCGCCTTGTTGAGCACGAAGCCGGGGATCTGCTGCGCGGTGGCGAAGAAGTTGCCGCCGCCCTCCTTCTGGAGCTTGGCTGCCAGCGGGGCCGCCACGCCTGGGCGCAGGATCTCCACCCGGGCGTTCTGCAAAGTGTTGACCGTCAACGGCTGGCCCTTGAGCAGCGTCGAGAGCGTGCGCGGGGCGACGTACACGCTCGTGAAAAGACTCTGGCCCGGCTGCACGTCCACCACGGTCTGGTCGCCGGTGAGCAGCTTGCCGTTGATGGCGAAGTCGTAGTGGAACGCCACCTCCGCTGTCGGCGCGGTCGCCGAGAACTCCACCTCCACCTCCAGCCATGCGCCCAACGTGTAACGCTTGCTCTGCGTTTCGCCGCCCACGGTCTGGAACTCCGGCGTCTTGGGCGTCGAGACGTTGATGTTCTTGATGACGAACTGCCCGTTGCTCACCCCCGGGCCGGTGCTGGGCAACAGGCTGGAAGAGTTTTGCGCGCGCGCCGCGGCCACGCACAGTCCCGCGACGGCGAGAGCGGTAAGGAGAGAGGTTCTCATGGAGGAACAAAGCCGGCGGCCGGGCAGCCCGGGCGGGGAAAACCGGGGCGCAAGCGACCGGGACGGGAGAATGATGTAACGGCCGCGGCCTTGTCGATGCCGGAATTGCGTCAGCCGACCTCGCCGCGGAAATAGTCGATGGTCAGTTTGATGCCTTCCTCGAAGGCCACCTTCGGCTCCCAGCCGAGCAGGCTCTTGGCGCGGGTGATGTCGGGCTGGCGCACCTTGGGGTCGTCCACGGGCAGCGGCTTGTACTCC
>CAXTQD010000193.1:8110-9720 GCA_964246175.1 uncultured Chthoniobacterales bacterium
GCTTGTATTCGAGCTGGAGCTTGGGGTCGATGAGCCGGATGATGTGTTCGCCGAATTCCTTGATGGTCATCTCGCGCGGGTTGCCGATGTTGACGGGCTCGTGAAAGTCGCTCTGGCTGAGCTTGAAGATGCCGTCGATGAGGTCGCTCACGTAGCAGAAGCTGCGCGTCTGGCTGCCGTCGCCGAAGACGGTCATCGGCTGGTTGGTGAGGGCCTGGCCGATGAAGGCGGGCACGACCCGGCCGTCGCGCAGGCGCATCCGGGGTCCGTAGGTGTTGAAGATGCGCACGATCTTCGTGTCGACGCCGTGGTAGCGGTGGTAGGCCATCGTCATGGCCTCGGCGAACCGCTTGGCCTCGTCGTACACGCCGCGCGGCCCGATGGGGTTGACGTTGCCCCAGTAGTCTTCCTTCTGCGGATGGACCAAGGGGTCGCCGTAGCACTCGCTGGTGGAGGCGAGCAGGAACGTCGCGCCCTTGTCCTTGGCCAACCCGAGGGCGTTGTGCGTGCCCAAGGCGCCGACCTTGAGCGTCGGGATGGGCAACTCCAGGTAGTCGATGGGGCTGGCCGGCGAGGCGAAGTGGAACACGTAGTCCACCTCGCCCGGGACAAAGATGTACTCCGAGACGTTGGCGCGGATGAACCGGTAGCGGTCGTTGCCGGCGAGGTGCTCGATGTTCTTGGTGTTGCCGGTGATGAGGTTGTCCACGCCGATGACCTTGTGGCCCTCGGCCAGCAGGCGGTCGGTCAGGTGCGAACCCAGGAACCCGGCCCCGCCGGTGACGACGGTCGTCGGTTGGGCTTTGCGGGGTTTGGCGGAAGGAGAGGCGGCGGTCTCGCTGGGCATGTTGGCACCTATGTACGGAGAGAGCGCAAGCGTGGCAAGCGGCAAGTACGGCGCGAGCCTCTTCCTGCCCCTCCTCCGGTCTCCGTAGACCTCCGTGCCTCCGTGTTGAAGTTCGGCGTGCTCGGCCGAAACGCCCCCGCCCGACGTATTTACGTCTTGCCCAACCCACTTCCGGCCGATACACAGGGAAACCTCCTGTTTGCTATGGGCCAACCCACGGACCCACCGGACGATGCCACCGTCCAGGAAACCCCCCCGCCCGCGCCGACGTACGGGGATTTTGAGATCCTACGCCACGCGGACGGCCGCCTGTGGGAGCTCGGCCGCGGCGCGATGGGCGTGACCTACCGCGCGCTCGACCGTGTGCTCCACCGCCACGTCGCGCTCAAGGTCATCGACGCCCGTGCCGGCTCAGATGGCGGCCACGCGGTGCGCGAACGCTTCCTGCGCGAGGCCCGCGCCGCCGCCAGCTTGCGTCACGCGCACGTCGCCGACATCTTCCAATACGGCGCGTCCACGGAAACGGGCCGCTGCTTCTACGCGATGGAACTCGTCGAAGGCGAGACCCTCGCCGAACGCGTCCGCCGTGATGGTCCGCTGGACGTGCCCGCCGCCCTGGAAGTCGCCGCGCAGGTCGCCCAGGCGCTCGTGGCGGCGTCGGCGCGCGGCCTGGGCCACCCCCACCGGCCGCCCGGCCACCGGATGCTCGCCGCCCGGGGCGCGACCGACGGGAAGGTCGTGGCCATCGGCTTGGCGAAGGCCC
>CAXTQD010000193.1:9812-10039 GCA_964246175.1 uncultured Chthoniobacterales bacterium
TGCCTTCGTTCGACGACTCGGACCTGACGCACGGCGGCTTCGTCGGCACGCCGGCGTACGCAAGCCCCGAGCAGTTCGGCGGCGGTACGGTGGACGCCCGCGCGGACCTGTATTCGCTCGGAGTCACGCTCTGGTTCGCACTGACGGGGCACGCCCCCTTCGCCGGCCGCACCCTCGACGAACTCCGCGACCACCCCGGCCGCGCCGCGCTCCCGGTGGATCAACTC
>CAXTQD010000194.1:0-9958 GCA_964246175.1 uncultured Chthoniobacterales bacterium
GCCATGAACGAGCTGCGCAAGCGCGTCGTCACCGGCCCGAGGGCGTCGTTCCAGACGGGCTGGACCACCAACAATCTCACCAGCGGCAAAGCGTACGCCAGCTACGGGCACGCCTTCCCGAACGTCACCGCGCCCTACAGCCTGCCCGCCCAGAGCGGCACCGAAGGCAACACCGCCACGCAGGTGCGCGTCTACGTGGACGTGCCCGGCAGCGACACCGCCCCGAACAACTTCGCGCAGGCCAACGACACGAGCTTCATCTCGCAACTGGACAACCCCCAGCTGAGCGACCCCGACGGCGTGGACCGTACGCGCTGGCTCTACCGCATCCGTGCCCTGGGCATCGCCGGGGTCAGCGGCCCGTCCCGGCCCAACATGGACAAGCGCGACAACCGGCTGCGGCGCATCTCGTTCTTCAACGACTGGCGCACCGGCCGGAACCTCGACACGCCGCAGGCGGCCCGCCTGATCGAGGTCATCGCCCGGCCACAGACCAACTTCCGCAACGCGCTATTGGCCGACAAGCAGATCAACCTGAGCAACCAGGACGTGCTCATCGACTCTTACGATAGCAGCAAGGGACCCTACAACTCCACGACCAACCACGGCCAGATGGGCAACATCGCCACCAACGGCCAGCTCATCAACGCCAACAACGCCACCGTCAACGGCAACGCCATGACCAACAACGGCAGCGTCACCGGCGCGGGCAACGTCAGCGGCCAGCAGAGCAGCACTTTCTACCAAGAACTGACCCCCGTCACCAACGGCCAACTCAACCCGGCGTGGAGCAGCGTCAAGGACGGTGGCACCGTCACCAGCAACCAGACCTACAAGGCCAGCGCCAGCGCCAGCAGCCCGACCCTCGTGCGACTCGACGGCATCAACCTGCCCACGAGCGGCAGCACCATCAACATCAACGGCCCGGATGGTGCCGTCGCCAGCACGCCGTCCTACATCAAGATCTATGTGCAGGGCGATATCACGACCGCCGGTAGCTCCTACATCAACATGGCCACAGGCGTGAACACGATCATCTATTTCACGGGTAACCTCAATCTCCAGGGCGACGGGATTTTCAACGATTCCATGCTCGCCAGTCACCTCGTACTCAACGGCATCCAGCCCACAGCCAACGCGGATGGTACTTACCCTACCCGCACGATCAACATTTCCACCAGCCAGGACTTCGAGGGCATCGTCTACGCGCCCAATCACGACGTGAACCTCGCCTTGCAGGCGGTCTCCGGTACGTCCGGCGGCCAGAGCGCATCCAGCCAGCTCAGCCAATTGGAGACCGATCAGACCAACGCCAAGAACGCGTGGAACACAGCCTTGACCACCTACCAGAACGACGTGCGCTCGGCCGGAGGGACTCCCCCGAACCCGACGCTCACGGTTGGCACCACCGCCAGCGACCTCTCGAGCTACCCCGCGCCCAACGCTCAGTGCAAGAGCGACCTGGCTAATCTGCAAGCCGCCCTGAACCAGGTCGCACAAACCGAAATCCAGATCGAGAGCCTGAAGGGCACGCTCATGAACTCCCAAGCGGATGACCACTCCCGCGGCTACAACGGCATCTACGGCGGCTTCGTGGCCAAGTCGATCACCGTGGCCTCCAAGACCCACGTCCACTACGACGAAACGCTCCGCACGGCCGGGCCCGTCAACGGCTACCAGATCGTCAACTGGTTCGAGGATAGTTTGAGCCGCGACGCCACGGGGGGCACGGAGTTATTCTGGTGGTAGCCAGCAACGTCCAAGCCGTCACACAAGACGCCTTTACGCCCCACTTTTCAGCAGGCAACCCAGGAGTTCGTCCAAGGCCACGATGGCGATGCTCGACGCTGAGTCGCTCATCGCGTAGGGCATCACGAGTTTGCCCGCGTGCACGAGCGCGCCGCAGGTGTAGACGACGTTGGGCACGTAGCCCTCGCGTTCGTTCTGGTTGGGGGACAACAGCGGCTCGGACAGGCGGCCGATCACCCGGCCCGGGTCGTCGCGGTCGAGCAGGATCGCACCGATGCAATATTTCCGCATCGCCCCGACGCCGTGCGTCAGCAGCAGCCAGCCCGCCTCCGTCTCGATGGGCGAACCGCAGTTGCCCAGTTGCATGAACTCCCACGGGTACGTCGGGCGCATCAACGGCTGCGTTTCCTCCCAGAAGTGCGCGTTGTCCGAGTACATCAGAAATAAGTTCTCGCCGTCCTGGCGCGAGATCATCGCATAGCGACCGTCGATCTTGCGGGGAAAGAGCGCCATGCCCTTGTTCTGGACGGCACGGCCGTTAAGCGTGCTGATCTTGAAGTGGAGGAAATCGGTTGTTTCCAGCACCTGCGGCAGAATCACCTTGCCGTTGTAGGCCGTGTAGGTCGCGTAGTAGCAAGTCCGGCCGTCCTCGTCGGTGAAATGCACGAAGCGCGCATCCTCGATGCCGTTGCTCTCGTTGTCGCTGACGGGGAAGATGATGCGCTCGCTCAGCGGCACCTTCGGATCGAAGGCCACCTCGTAGTTGCTCTTCGCCAACCAGTGGATGCACTCCAGCGCGCGGGCCTCCTCGTGGGTGGGCCGCTGGGCGGCGCGGCGGCGGTGGTTGGCGATGGACCGGCCCAACTGGTGCAGGGTGAAGTCGTCGGGCAGCGGGTCGAGAATTTCGTTGGTGACGCCGTTGCGAAACCCCATCTCGTCGAGCTTGCGGCGGAAAAGCGGCTTCTCGTAGTTGGGGTCGGCGACCACCTCGGGCGCATTTACGAAACGGTTGGTCGCCTCGACGGTGATCTCGTTGTTCGCGCCGAAGACCCCCTCGCGGAACTCGATGGACGAGATGTGCCCCTCGCCCGTCGCGCGCAGGCTCATCACGAAGCGCAACGCCCCCGGCGGCAGTCCGCCCTGGTCGGGGTGTGGGACGATGGACGGGTTGAAGAGCGCGGCGCATTCGAGCGCGTATTCACTGGTGAAGTACGAGCCGATGAGCAGTCGCCGCTCGCGGTCGGGGGCGCGATCGGTCAGGCCGAGCGGGGCGACCATTTTGAAGTGGGTCTCGAAGAGGTTCTCGGTGCCCGTGTGCCGGCCGCCGAACTCCTCCATGACCGCGCCCAGCCGGTCGGCGATCTGGGCGTCGGAGAGCGACATGACCCGGCCGATGACCTTGGTCACACGCTGGTCGTTGCCCGGCAAAAACGGGCGCAGGAGCACGCGGGTGCTGTCGGGCAGGAACTTGACGCCGGTGCGTTCGACGGTGGGAGTCATTTCGTGAGGCGGAATACCAACGCGTGAACACAACCCGTGCCACTCTTGGCGAGCAAGCATTTAATTGTAGATTCCTGTATGGCTTCCTCTCTGGACGCGGTGGTGGTCGGCTCGGGTCCCAACGGCTTGGCGGCGGCCATCACGCTCGCGCAGGCCGGCAAAACAGTGCGCGTGTACGAGGCGCAGGCGACGATCGGTGGCGGCGCGCGCTCGGCGGAGTTGACGCTGCCGGGCTTCGTCCACGACCTCGGCTCGGCGATCCAGCCGCTCGGGCTGGCGTCGCCGTTCTTCAAGACGCTCGGGCTCGAAGGCCACGGCCTTGCGTGGGTGCAGCCTGAAGTCGCCGTGGCGCATCCCTTCGACGACGGCACGGCGGCGGCGCTGTACCCCTCGCTGGCACGCACGGTCGAGGCGCTCGGCGTGGACGGCGCGGCGTACGGCAAGCTGATGGGACCGCTCGTGCAGCGGTGGGATGCGCTCTCGCGGGAGTTTTTGCAACCGATGATCCACCTGCCACGGCACCCATTTCTGTTGGCGGCGTTCGGGCTGGCGGCGCTGCAACCGGCGACGTTCCTAGCGCGGCGGCTGTTCAAAGGGGAGCACGCGCGCGGGTTGTTCGCGGGATTAGCGGCGCACTCGTTTTTGGCGTTGGAGGCGCCGGCGTCAGCGGCGTTCGGGCTCGTGCTAGGCGCGGCGGGGCACGCGGTGGGCTGGCCTTTGCCGCGCGGCGGGGCTCAGAAAATCAGCGACGCGCTGGCGAGTGTCCTGCGCGCTCTCGGCGGGGAGATCATCACCGGCCACCCGGTTGCTGACGTGCGCGCACTGCCGGCAGCCCGTGCGACCTTGCTCGACCTGACAACTTGGCGCGCGGCGGAAGTTGCCGGTCCCTTGTTACCGGAGTCCTACCGCAAAAAGCTGGAACGCTTCCCTCACGGACCGGGAGTCTGGAAGGTGGACTACGCGCTCGACGGTCCTATCCCTTGGACGGCCGAGGCGTGCCGCCAGGCCGGGACCGTCCACGTCGGCGGCACCTTGGACGAGGTGGCTGCGGGCGAACGCGACACCAACCGCGGCCGGATGCCCGCGCGTCCGTTTGTGCTCCTAGCGCAGCACACCCTCTTCGACCCGACCCGCGCCCCGGCGGGGAAGCACACGGTCTGGGCGTACTGCCACATTCCGCGCGGGTACGAGGGAGATGGCACAGCCGCCATCGACGCGCAGATCGAGCGGTTCGCGCCGGGCTTCGGCGCGCGGGTGCTGGCGCGGCACAGCAGCGGGCCGGCCGAACTCGAAGCCAGCAACGCCAACCTCGCCGACGGCGATATCAGCGGCGGCAACACTGACCTCCTGCACCTCGTCGCCCGGCCGACGGCGAGTGCCAACCCCTACCGGATGCCCGGCGACGCGGGGCTGTACCTGTGTTCGTCGGCCACGCCGCCCGGCGGCGGGGTGCACGGGATGTGCGGCCACCTCGCGGCGCGCGCGGCGCTGCGGCGGGAGCTGCGCTGACTTCTCAGTCGGCGGGGTCCGCGCCGGACCCCGCGCTCCTCGTCAGCAAAAAGAACTGCACGGCCGCCTGCGGCGAATCAACCGGCGGCTCTTTGAGCAAGGTGAACGTCCGCGTCTGGCCACCTTCCTCGAACTGCCAGGCGTAGCAGTTCTTGGCTCTGTCCGCCCCGACCAACATAAACTCCTCAACGATCCTCACCGGGGCCTTCTGCGCATCACCCCCCTCACCCACGGCGTAGGAGGCCAAGTGCAAGGACTCACAGCCGTGCATGGCCCGGATGGCATCCTGCAAGGGCCGTAGGAAGCCCGGCTGCCACTGGCAGTGCAAGGCATGTTGGACGCGTTCCAGCGACGTGATCTGTCGCTTGACCTCGGCACACAGGCGGTCGGCTTCCTCCAGCAAACGGCGATTCTCTGCGGCCAACTCAGCGTGCCGGCGGAACACATCGCTGCCAGGTTTATCCATACAACAGAGGGTCGCTAATGCAGAAGGCTCGCTCCATCTGAAACTATCCGGGCAATTTTTTGTTGTCGAGCACGTTGTTAGCCCTGGGCAGCGCGGCCGAAGCCATCCAAACCGCCACCGCCCCGCCACGCGAATTGGTTCCACACCACCCGAGCAACCACGCCATGCCCACGTACACCCGCTACCGCGATGACCTCGAAACCATTGCGCCTGACGAAACCGAAACCCACGGCAACATCATCCAGGTGATGACCGACAGGCAGACCAGCATCCAGAAGAAGTACGGACACGCCGTCCGCGTCTCCCACGCCAAGGCGCACGGCCTGCTCCGAGGCAAGTTGCAGGTACGAGACGGCTTGCCACCGGAGTTGGCGCAGGGCTTGTTCGCCCAGCCGGGCACGTATCAGGTCGTCGTCCGCATGGCGCTCGCCCCCGGCGAGTTCATGGACGACTCCAAAGTTTCCACCGACCGCGGCATGTCCATCAAAGTGTTCGGCGTCGAGGGGCCGCACCTGCCGCCCTTCGAGGACATCACCACCCGGGACTTCGTGTTCGACGTGGGCAAGCAGTTCTTCGCGAGCGGGGTCAAGGCGTTCCTGCAAGCCTTCAAGCCCAACGCCGAGATCGCCCCTCACCTTTCCCAGACCACCAAGGGCCTCGTGTCCGATGCCGCGCGCGTCACCAACGCGGGGTTCAACGCCTTGGGCTTCAACTCGGAGAAATTGGCGTTCTACGGCCATTCCAAGCGGCACCCGCTGGCGGAGGAGTATTTTTCGCAGGTTTCATACCCCGTTACGGCGACTACGTGGCGAAGATGGTTGTGAAGCCGGCGACCCCAGGTATGGCGGAGTTGGAAAAGCTGCCTTGCGACCCGCAGACGCCGGACGCACTGCGCGAAGCTACGGTGGAGTTCTTCGGCACCCACGCGGCGGAGTTCGATTTCTGCGTGCAGCTCAACACGGACCCGGAGGCCATGCCCATCGAGGACGCACAGGCGCCCTGGAGCGAGGAAAAATCGCCTTATCGGCCCGTGGCGCGGCTCGTCATTCCCGCGCAGAATGCCTTCGACCCGGCCCGCGCGGACGTAGTGGACGAAAATTGGTCCTTCTCGTCCACGCACTGCCTGGCAGCGCACCGGCCCATGGGAGCCATCAACCGCGCACGGCTCGTGGTCTACACGGCGATGGCCATGCTCCGGCGTCAGCACAACGGGCGTCCCACCACGGAGCCGACGAGTATCAACGCGGTGCCGACGTGAACAGGCCGTCGCTGTTCAGCGGCTTTCCTCGACGGTCCACCAGTCCTTCGTGCCCCGGCGTACACGCAGCAGCGTCGGGGAGCGGTCCTTCTTGAAGGTGCGGAAGAGTGCTTTATGGTCGCGTTCCTGCACGGGTAGGTCGGCCACGTCCTCACGCGAACAGTCCAGCACTTTCGCAAACCCCTTGTAGACCCGCGGCCGGCCGATCACGCGCGTCCAATCGTCGGCGGGCGCGGGCGGACGGCGTTCGAGCACGAGGAAGCTGTAAGGGATCGCGCGCAGGTCGATGCCGGCGCGTTGCGCGAAGGCGTTCCAACGGGCGTCGCCCAGGAGACGCGGCGCAGGCTCGGCGAAATGGTGGCACCAGTGCGAGGCGTTGTGGGCGTTGAGCATCCCGCACCGCTCGCGGTGCGTGCAGGGCGCGACGGCGTCGAAACCGGCGGAAAGTAATTCCTCGCGGAAGCCGATCAGGTCGCGGCTGTCGCGGTGGGTGCCGGGTTCCACCCACAAGACCGCCTGCGCCTGGGCCAGCCGCGCGCGCAACGCGTCGCGGCCGGTAGGGTCAAGTTCGTTGAGGACGTGACTAATCAGCAGCGTCGTGAAGGGCGCTTCCCCTCGCTCCACCGCCACCGTCGGGAACTCTTCCCGCGCCCGTCCCGCCGCGAAGTCCACCGCCAGAGCCGAGCGGTCGTGCAGCGCCAGCGTCCCGAACTTTTCCACGCCGAACGCCCCCAGCACGGCCCGGCTGGCAATCCCGCTGCCGCAGCCCCAGTCCAGCACGGAGCCGGCGGGCGGTTGCCAGCCGCGCCCGGCGAGTTCGCGCAACACGGCGTCCCACTTCCAGCCGATACGCTGTGCGTAGGTGAAGTCGTAGTTCGCCAGGTCCGCGCGTGAGGTCCAGTAAGCGCCGCCGTCCGCGCCGCCGGCCAGGAAGCGCTCGCGCAGCCGGTCAAGAATTCCCCAATCAAGCGTTTCCCAGGTCACGCCTCTTCCTTCCGCCCGCCACCCGCAACTCGCAACTCGCAACTCGCCGGCGTTTGGGCGATGTTGCGCGCCCGCTATGAGCCCCAAGAAGGACAAACCTGCCTCCAAAACTTCCACCGCCGGCCAATGCGCGCTCGTGGGCGCGGGGCCGGGCGACCTCGGGTTGGTCACCCTGCACGCGAAGGAACTTATCGAGGCCGCGCAGGTCGTGGTTTACGACTACCTCTGCAATCCCGAGATGCTCGCCTGGGCACCGGCGGATGCGGAGATCGTCTACGCGGGCAAGAAGGCCGGCGCGCACACCCTCAAGCAAGACGAGATCAACGCGCTCATCGTCGAGAAGACTAAGGCCGGCAAGAACGTCGTCCGGCTCAAGGGCGGCGATCCGTTCGTGTTCGGGCGCGGCGGCGAGGAGGCGCTCGCCCTGGCGAGGGCGGGGGTCAAGTTCGAGATCGTGCCCGGCGTGTCGTCGTCGGTCGCCGGACCGGCGTACGCGGGCATCCCCGTGACGCAGCGCGGCACCGCGACGCAACTGACGATCTTCACCGGCCACGAAGACCCCGAGAAGGACGAGAGCACCGTCGACTTCGCGCAGTTGGCCAAGACTGTCGGCACGAAGGTCATGCTCATGGGCGTCGAGCGGCTGGAGTCCATCACGGGGCAGTTCCTCGCCGCCGGCATGGACCCGAGCTTGCCTGTCGCACTCATCCGCTGGGCCACCACCGGCCGCCACCAGACACTCGTCGGCACGGCGGGCGACATCGCTGCGCGTGCGGCGGAGGCGAACTTCGAGGCTCCGGCCGTCGCGGTGTTCGGCGAGGTCGTGCGACTGCGCGAGGAGTTGAACTGGTTCGAGACCCGGCCGCTCTTCGGCAAGAAGATCGTCGTCACCCGCACCCGCAAGCAGGCCGGGGGGTTGAGCCGGCGGCTGCGCGCGCTTGGGGCCGACGTGATCGAGATTCCCACGATCCGCATCGAGCCGCCCACGGAGTTGCGCGAGTTCGCGGAGTTGGTCAAGGACGCGCACACCTACGAGTGGATCATCTTCACGAGCCCCAACGGCGTGGACGCGTTCTTCGAGTGGTTCTACCGGCTGTTCCAAGACGCGCGGGCCATCGGCGGAGCGCGGATCGCCGCGGTCGGCCCGGCAACGGCCGCGCGCGTGCGCGAATTCCACCTCCACGTGGACGTGCAGCCCGAGACCTTCGTGGCCGAGGCACTCGTCAAGGCGCTGGAAACCGAGGGCAGCGTGGAAAACGTCAACATGCTGCTGGTCCGCCCCGAGTCCACGCGCGAGGTCGTCGCTCAAGAATTGACCAAGCTCGGGGCCATCGTGGACGAGGCCATCGCGTACCGCACCGTCCCCGAAACCGACGACGACGCCCAGCCCGAACGCCGCGCCGCCCTGGCCCGTCTCAAAAATGAGGGCGCGGACATGGTCACTTTTGCCAGTTCGTCGGCGGCCGAAAATTTCCTCGCCCTGAAAGTTCCACTGCCCCCCGGCGTGCGCGTCGCCAGCCTCGGCCCCGTCACCTCCCAGACCCTGCGCGCCGCGGGGATCAAGGTGGACGTGGAATCACCCTCCGCGGGGTTGGATGCGTTCGCGGACGCCATCCTGGGGTCATTTCGTCCAGTGAAAAGCGCGTAAAAAGCGGCTTTTCGGGCAAAACCCCGACGCCGTGGCCTGAAAGTCGCTATTTAGCTCTGGCATCATGCCGGAGGATCGTCCCGAGATCGAGATCGACTTCGAGGGGGAGATGCGCGCGCTCTCCTCCCAAACGAATCATCGCAACGCCGCGGCCGGCAACGGCCACAACCTCGCGCGCATCGACCGTGGCGAGTTGACCGAGGTCATCGGCCAGATGATCCGCCCGCTGGCCGTCGAACTGGAGGCGCTGAAAAAAGGCCCGCTGCACGAGCACAACGTCATGCTCGCCGCGCTGGCGAAGTCGCTCTCCCAGCACGTCGCCACCGGCCCGATGGAGACCATCGGCAAAGACCTTGCGCGGCTCGGCTCCATCGAAAAGGAACTCGGGCGCCTCGGCTCGGTGGAGACGGCCAATTCCAAGCTCTTCGACGCCCTGCACGCGGAACTGAAGACCTACAAGGACAACTTCCTCTTCGACTCGCTCCAGCGTCCGTACATCCGCGACCTGGTCTCCATCTTCGACGACTTTTCCGAACTCCACGTCCAGACCCAAAAACGCGTTGCCGACCTCGCCGCCAAGAGCGGCGGCAAGGACACCGACGAGAGCGCCTACCTGACCACCCTCGTCGGCAACCTCGGAAACCAAGTTGCCCACATGGCCGAGGTGTTCCTGCGCATGGAGGTGATCATCAGCTACACGCCTGCCGGCGCTCCGCTCGACAAAAAAACCCATCGCACCGTCGCCTTCGAGGCCGCCAAGAGCCCGGCCGATGATGCCTTGGTGGCGCGCTCGGTCAAGCCGGGCTTCACATGGCGCGAGCGTGTCATCCGTCCGGAAGACGTG
>CAXTQD010000195.1:0-1779 GCA_964246175.1 uncultured Chthoniobacterales bacterium
GGCGGTGCTCGATCATCTCGAACGAACGAACGGGCTGGAACTCGCGGCAGCCAAAACGGCGGGTTCGCCGCGGATCGACCTCGTGCCGGACCGCGAGGCGCAGACCCTCCGTGTCGAGCGCGGTCTGGAACGGTTGCCGCGCGCGTTGCGCCGCCTCTTTGACGGCGATGGGCGTCTGAGCGCCGGCTACTTGCCCGAGATGGCGCTGGAAATCTGGAAAAACTCGCCGACTCCCGAGATGCGCGTCGCGCAGGAGGTCGGCCGGTGGCTTGATTGCCGTCGGCAGGAAGCAGAAGCCGTCGCCCTGCGGCGCACCTACGAGCACAACGTCCAATCCGGCCTCTGGCCCGCGCAGGAGACTCTCGTGCCGCTCTTCCCCTACCAGCGTGAGGGCATGTTGCACCTCGTCTGTGCCGAACGCGCCCTCCTGGCCGACGAGATGGGCTTGGGCAAGACGATCCAGGCGGTGGCTGCCTGCGTGCTGCTGCGCCGTTTGGGCCGCGCCGAACGTGTGCTCGTGGTCACCCCAGCTTCACTTCAGGGTGAGTGGGAAGAGCAGATTCGCCGCTTCACTCGCCTGTCCGTGCGGACGCTGGAAGGCAGTCGCGCCGAGCGCCTCGCCGCCTACGAACGGGGTGGTGCGCCGTTTTTCACGCTCGTCAATTACGAGGCGATGCTCACCGACGCGCTGGAGGTTAACGAGCGGCTGGGCCCGGAGGTCATTATCCTGGACGAGGCCCAGCGCATCAAAAACTGGAACAGCAAGACCGCGCTGGCCGTCAAACGCCTGAAGGGCCGCTACGCCTGGGTGCTCACCGGCACGCCACTGGAAAACCGCATCGACGAGCTGTACTCGCTCGTCTCCTTCCTCGATCCGCGGGGGGGCGGGCCGGGGGGCCGCTCCCCCCGGGCGTTCCCCGCCTGCCCCGCGCGCGGCCGGCCGCGCGGCTACCGTAACCTCGACCGGCTTCGCGAACGCATTCGCCCGCTCCTCTTGCGCCGCCGCAAGCAGGACGTGCAGACGGAACTGCCCACCCGCATCGAGCGCACCTTCCTCGTTCCCCTAGCCGAAAGCCAGCGGCTGGCCTACACGGCGCACGAAGCGACCGTCATGCGATTGATGGCCGCCCAGCGCCGTCGTTCCTTGGCGGAGCCCCAGCGCGAGCGACTCCTGCGCGAGCTGAACATGCTGCGCATGATCTGTGACAGTCCCTACATTCTTAACAGCGCCGACCGGACCTGTCCGAAGCTGGAGGAACTCTCCCGCCTGTTGGCCGAGTGCATGGGCAACCCGGAGGTCAAGGTGCTCGTCTTCAGCGAGTGGGAGCGCATGCTCGAACTCGTCGGCGACCTTTGCCGCCGGCTGCGGATCGACTTCGCCACCCATACGGGCAGCCTCACCGTCGCGCGACGCCGACAGGAGGTTGGCCGCTTCCGCGAGGACCCGGGTTGCCGCGTGCTGCTGAGCACCGACACGGGCGGCCTGGGTCTGAACCTCCAGCATGCCAGCGTGGTCATCAACTGCGACCAGCCATGGAACCCCGCGCGCTTGGAACAACGCGTCGCCCGCGCTTGGCGCAAGGACCAGCATCACGCCGTCACCGTGCTCAACCTCGTCAGCGAACGCACGATTGAGCAGCGCATGCTCGGCCTCTTGGCCAACAAGCAGGCGCCCGGCGACGGCGTGCTCGAAGCGGTGTCCGGCGACGCGGGTTCGATCAAAATGACCGGCGGGCGTGAGGGCTTCATGCAGCGGTTAGAACTCCTCCTGCCGCCCCC
>CAXTQD010000195.1:1789-9939 GCA_964246175.1 uncultured Chthoniobacterales bacterium
CGCCTCAAGCCTTCCGTTGCCGTCCCGGTGCCCCGGATGGAGGCTCCGGCGGCAGACACGCGCAAGCCCTCCGACGTGCCGCGAGAATTTTGCCTGGGGGCGGCGGAGTTGCTGAACGGGGCGCTGGTTTCCTGCGAGGAACGTTTCCCAGCGCGGGGAGAGGCGTCGGTGTTGATGGTGGTCGTCGACACGGACCCGGACGCTTGGCGCGAAAAGCTCCGACCGCTGGAACGGCGGTACTTCGCCGACGACCGTCCCGGCGAGCCGCCCCCGGCGGTGCGTTTGGAGGTGCTCGATCGGGCAACGGCTGACTTGCTACGCCGCTTGGCAGAGGCGGGGGTTGTCAGCCCATCGCTGCGGGCAAGCCGGGTGCTTTATCCGTTCGCAGACGGGGCCGACGCCGCGCCGCTCAGCCCCCAGGAACAACACCGCGCCCGCGTGGCGCGCGATGCCCATGCGCGCAAGCTCAAGATGGCGCGCGTCCTCGCCGTGGAGGAGATGGTCGAGGAGGCGCGGGCGGCGGTCACGTCGGCGATCTTCGAACTCGGCCGCGCCCTGGCGGTCGAGCACCGTCTGCCAGAACCCACGAATGCGCGCGGAGCCCTCGCGCCACCGCTGGACGCCTTCTGGCCGGGTGGAGAGGGGCTCCTAGCGACGCTGCGCGGCTTCCTCGCGGACGAGCACGCCCCGGTGCAGCCCATCATCGCGGCGCTCGGCCAACCCTCCGAAACCGGCGCGCGGGAGGCCAAGGACTTCTTCGCCGGCATCAAGGCCAAGCTCGCTTCCATCGGCAGTTAAACCCACTCCGCTCGTCTCCGACTATCCACCCTTGACCGCCGCCTGCTGCACGGCGGCCTGGATTTTCTCTTGGAAAGTGGGGTCGGTGATCCGGCCACCGTTTTCATCGGTCACGTAGAAACTGTCGATGGCTGCGCCTTTTTCGGTGGCGATGCGTGAGAGCACGACATTGACACGCAGTTTGCCCAGGGTACGCATCAGGTCGTACAACAACCCGAGCCGGTCAGGCGTCTGCACTTCCAAGAGCGTGTAGAGGTCCGTCGCTTCGTTGGTGATGACCGTGCGCGTCGGGAAGTCGAGTTCCTGCAGGCGCGAGGGTTGCAAACGTCGCCGGCGTGCCTTTTGCAAAAGCGGGCCGAAGTCGAACGGATCGGGTCCAAGCGCCTGCCGCAGGGCGCTCTCGACCGCGGCGAGGTCGCGGGGTTCTACCACGGCGTGCTGTCCCGGACCGCACACGCGGAAGATGTCCACGGCGAGGTTGTCGCTGCGGGTGAAGATGTCGGCGCTGAGGATGTTCAACCCCGCGGCGGCGAAGCTGCCGGCGATGCGCGCGAAGAGTCCCTTGCGCTCCCAGGTGCAAACGCGGCACTCCGTATGGCCGCGTTCCGGCTGCCCTTTCCACGAGATCGCCGGGGCCAGGGCCGCGGTGCTTTCGCTGTGCTCTTGGCGGTAGGCGAGGAACTGCCGGATGGCTTGGAGGTGTTCGACGATGACCGAGGGCGCGAACGTCTCGAAATACCGGTCCGGCATCCCGTGAAAATGCGCTTCGATCTCGTCACCGTAGCTCGGTCCGAGCCGGTCGAAGACCGCCCGCCGTTGGCTCTCGCGCTGGCGGCGGTTGGCGAGGTAGCCGGCTTCGCCATCCGCGAGGTAGCGCGCCGTCGCGCCGTAGAGCTGCCACACGAGGGATTCTTTCCAGTCGCTCCAGTTATCGTCGCTCGTGCCTTGGCCGTCGGCGAAGGTCAGGAGCATCAGAGCGTCAAGGTTGGCGCGGTCCTTCACGATGCCGGCGAACTCTACTACCGTCGCCGGGTCGTCGAGATTGCGGCGCTGGGCGGTGGACGACATCGTGATGTGATGGTCCACCAGGAGGATCAGCGAGCGCCGCCGCTCGGCCGAAAGCTGCAACCGCGCGGCGACCTTCTGCGCGAAAAGCGCGCTCGCCTCGGCGTGGTGGCGGGCGCTGGTGGCCTTGCCGGTATCATGCAGGAGCAGGGCGAGGTAGAGCACGAACGGGTCGGCGAGCTTTTCGAGAAGCTCCCGGTAGCCGGCGAACTTCGCGTTGGCCGGATCAAGCAAGCCGTCAAGCTTTTCAATGCAGACGAGCGTGTGTTCGTCGGCCGAATACCGGTGGAAAAACTCGTGCTGCACTAGGCACGTCAACTCGCCGAACTCTGGCAGGTACGCGCCGAGCACGTCCACCTCGTGCATGGCGCGTAAAATTCTTCCGACCTGCCCGCGCCGCGAGAGGATCGAAGCGAAGGTCTCCCGTGCCGCTCGCGCGTATTGGAGGGTCCGGTTGACCAGCCACACTCGCCGACGGACGAG
This sequence comes from uncultured Chthoniobacterales bacterium, assembly GCA_964246175.1. Lineage (GTDB taxonomy): Bacteria > Verrucomicrobiota > Verrucomicrobiia > Chthoniobacterales > SZAS-18 > CAHJWO01. The sequence continues at coordinate 4,136 of CAXTQD010000195.1, forward strand.
GTGCTGTAACTCGGAAGAAAGCCGCAGGTTACGAGTTTGCGCGTGCTCGAACACCCGCAGGAGCCGAACCGGGTCCTGATTGAACACGTCGCGTGTTTCCGGGTAGATCAGTCCGTCTTGGCTCAGAAATCCGTCAAACCGCTCGACGGGTCCGCCTTGCTGCGGACCGAAAAGCCGCAGCAAACCGGTCGCGGGGCTGTCTGGCGTGACCACCCCCGGCTGGAACAAACGCTGGAAGTAATTGTCCGTGATGAGCAGGATGGCCCGCGCGTGGTGGTAATAATCCCGCATGAACGCTTCCGAGCGGCGCAGGGTGTTCTTCTGCGGGTACTGGAAGCGATCGGCGATTTGCCCTTGGAAATGCAGGGTCAGAGTATCGGTCGAGCGGCGCGTGAGGTAATGCAGGTCCGTGCGCACGCGCAGCAGGAAGTCGTAGGCGCGCTCCAAGGTGCGGCGTTCGCTCTCGTTGAGCAGGCGCTGGCTGGAGAGTTCGGGCAGAGTGCGCACGCCTTCCTTGAAGAACATGCTCCACAGAAGATTATGGTAGTCGCGCAAGCCGCCAGGGCTGGACTTGATGTTCGGCTCCTGAAGGAAGACGGTCGGGCCATACTTCTGGTGCCGGGTGCGTTGGTCTTCCAGCCGCCAAGCGAGGTAGACCGCTTCCTGGCCGCGGATACACGCTTCCTCGAAGCGGTGGCGGAAGTCCTCGTAAAGCGCCCGCGGACCGGCGAGATGGCGGGATTCAACAAGGGCGGTTTTGCTGACGTTGTCGCAGTTGGCGTGCTCGCAGGCTTCCAGGATCGAACGGGTGGCGTGACCGACCTTAAATCCTATATCCCACAGCGCGTAAAGGACTTGCTTGATTAATTCATTTGCTTCCGTAGAAACGTCTTCAGTCTCTGAACCGTGCAGGAACAGGATGTCGACATCACTGTACGGGTTGAGTTCGCCGCGACCGTAGCCACCAATGGCAAGCAGCGCGACCGGCGGCGCGGGGGCGTCGGCCGGCAGGCACGCCGCGACCGCATCGGCGAAGAGTCGACGCAGGAACACGTCGAGGAGTTCGACGCGTCGCCGGCAGATTTCCCGGCCGCCGCCGCCGGCCTGGTGGGCGAGACGGAGGCGATGGTTCTCAATCTTGAGGAAACGCTTGTAGTGCGGCAGGCGCTCGGCCAGCGGGCTCGGGCGGGAAACGCGCGGGGCGAGTTCGCGTGCTTCGTGCGCGATGATCTTGGCGAGGTTCGGCATGTGAAAACCCTATTCGTAGCGCCGGTAGCCGAGGGCGCGTCCGGTTGCAGTCTGGCAGCGACTTCCGTGCCGTAAGGCGCGTTTTAGACGGCGATGCCGTAACGCTTCATCTTGTTGTAGAGCGTAGGACGATGGATGCCGAGGATCTTGGCGGCCTTCAGCTTATTGCCATGGGTCTGGGCGAGCGCTTGGAGGATGGCTTGGCGCTCGCGGTCGTCGAGGTTGAGGCTGCCGTCGAAGTCGGTCGCGCCACTGCCGGTGGCGACGGCGCTGCCGACGCCCGTGTTCGGGCCAAAAATTGTGATCTGGTCACGCAGTACCGGTGGCAGGAGGAGTTCGGAGGGGAGGCTCTCCTCGGTGATGACGTTCTCCTTCGCCAGGACAACGGCGTACTCGATGGTATTTTGGAGCTGGCGCACGTTGCCCGGCCACGGGAAATCTCGCAGGCGTGCGAGTGCCTCGCCGGTGATCTGCGGCTCGGGCCGGCCCATCTGCTGCGAGTACCGCTTGATGAAAAGCGCCGCCAGCGGGGCCACGTCCTCACGCCGGTCGCGCAGAGGCGGAATCTCGATTTGGAACGTGTTGATCCGGTAGTAAAGATCCGGTCGCAGGATGCCCTCGCGTAGGGCACGGTTCATCTGCTGGTTGGTCGCGGCGACAAGGCGAAAGTCGGCTTTGAGCGTCTTCGTGCTGCCCAGTGGGCGAAACTCCCGTTCCTGGAGCACGCGCAAAAACCGCGTCTGGAGCGTGGCTGGCATCTCGGCGATCTCGTCGAGGAAGAGCGTGCCGCCCGCCGCGGCGGCGAGCATTCCTGGGAAATCGTTGACCGCGCCGGTGAACGCTCCCTTCACGTAGCCGAAGAGTTCGCCCTCGATGAGGTGCTGAGGCAGGGCCGCGCAGTTGAGCTTGACCAGCGGCCCGCCAGCGCGGCGCGAACGCCCGTGGATGAGGTTGGCGACGACCTCCTTGCCGACGCCGCTCTCGCCGGTGACGAGCACGTTGGCCTCCGACGGGGCGATCTGCGAGATGAAATCTTCGATCTCCACCATGCGCCGGTTCTTGAACACGGGGGCCAACTGCGCCTCGGCGCGCTTGAGCAGGGCTTTGAGCGATTTCGTCTCCTCGCGCAGGCTCGCGGTTTCGCGCATGAGTTCCTGCTGCTCGAAGGCGCGCTGCATGAGCGAGAGCAGTTCCTCGGCGGCGTAGGGTTTGCCGATGAAGTGGAAGGCTCCGAGCTTGATGGACTCGATGGCGTTGGAGAGCGTGTCCTGGCCGGTGAGGACGATCACCTGCACGCTAGGGGCGGTCTGCTTGACCTTCGTGAGCACTTCCAGGCCGCTGGCGTCGGGCAGGCCGATGTCGAGCAGGACGAGGTCGGGCCGGTCCTTTTCCCGGGTGGCCATCTCCAGCCCCAGCGCCGCCGTGCGCGCGGCTTCTACCTGATAGTGGTGGCGCGTGAGGAGCGCGTCCAGGGTCATCAGGATCGGCCGCTCGTCGTCGATCACGAGCACCTTTTTGGGTGTGCCGTTCATCATGGACGGGATGCAGGATCAGCCAAGGGCAGGATGAACGTCGTCACCAAGGCGCGGTCCACCTCCGTGTAGACGTATTCCAGGGTGCCACCCTGCGCTTCGAGGATGCGCCGCGCTCGGAACGCTCCCAGGCCGTAGACGTTGCGCCGCGTGGAAAGCAGCGGGGTGCGGCCCCACTCTGCGGGCGGGTGGACCGGTGCAGCGGCGAGTCCCTGGTGAATGGCGACCGCGACGCCATCGATGCCGGCGTGCGTTTCCACCCGCACCGTAGAGCCCTCGGCCGCGTGCTGCAAGGCGTTGCCGAGCAGCTCCAACGCGGCGTTGAGGGTTTGCTCGGGGTCGATGTTCACCGTGGCCGCGCCGGCTTCCATCGCCCACTGCACCCGCGCCGCCGCGTCGGCGTGCTGACGCTCGAGGCGTTCGCGCAGGTCTTCGAGCAAGTCGGCCGCCGGGTACGGGAAAAGGTGCGTCGTCGGCTCACCTGTGGCCGCCCGCACGGCCTGGAGCTGGCGGGTCAGTCCGGCGAGAGACTGGCGGATGCGTTTGACCTCTTCCTTGATCTCGGGATCGTCGGAGAGTTCGCCGATGAGCGTGACCTGTAGCTCAATTGCGTTGAACCCGTTCCGTACATCATGCGTCAGCTTACCGACGAAGCTCTCGACCCGGGGCCAAGGAACTTCGACGGCAGCAACGCCAGGGATGGGAGAAGAAGCGGAACGGTCAGCCATCAGGTTGCGGAATCGCGGCTTGGCAGCCGAATAACCTGAGACAATCCAAGCCGGCGTTTGTTCTAAAAAACATCGCCGTGGGTGTAAAGAAATTTTACAACCAGCAATCGCTCCTGCCTACTTGCCCTGCCGATAACGTCGGATCAAGGCGTTGGTCGAACTGTCGTGCTGGAGGGTAGGGTCCGTCTGGTCTTCCAACTCGGGGATGATGCGCTGTGCGAGCACCTTGCCGAGTTCGACGCCCCATTGGTCAAACGAATCGATCTCCCAGACCACTCCCTGCGTGAACACGCTGTGCTCGTAGAGCGCGACGAGCTTGCCCAAGGTAGCAGGGTCAAGCCGGTCGGCGAAAAGCGTGTTCGACGGACGGTTGCCCTCGAAGGTGCGGTGCGGCACAAGGTCTTCGGCCGTGCCTTCGGCCTTGACCTCGTCCGCCGTTTTGCCGAAGGCGAGAGCCTCTGCTTGTGCGAGGACGTTGGCGATGAGGATGTCGTGGTGGCGGCCCAGTGGCGTCAGGGCGTGCGTAAACGCGATGAAGTCACACGGGATGAGGCGGGTGCCCTGGTGGATTAACTGGTAGAAGGAATGCTGACCGTTCGTGCCCGGCTCACCCCAGTAGATCGGGCCGGTCTGGTAGTTCACGATCTGGCCGCCGAGGGTGACGTGCTTGCCGTTGCTCTCCATCGTGAGCTGCTGGAGGTAAGCCGGGAACCTCTTGAGGTACTGCTCATAAGGCAGCACGGCGACGGTTTGCGCATCGAAGAAATCGTTGTACCACAGGGAGATCAAACCCATCAGCACGGGTAGATTCTTCTCGAAGGGCGCGGTGCGGAAGTGCTCGTCCATCTCGTGGAAGCCGGCGAGCATCTCCCGGAAGCCTTCCGGCCCGACGGCGAGCATCGTCGAGAGCCCGATGGCCGAGTCCATCGAGTACCGGCCGCCCACCCAGTCGCTGAACTCGAACATGTTCGCCGCGTCGATGCCGAACGCCTTGACCTTCTCGGCGTTGGTGGACACCGCCACGAAATGCTTGGCGATGGCGGCTTCGTCCTTCAGCCCCGCCAGGAGCCAGTCGCGCGCACTTTCAGCGTTGGTCATGGTTTCCAACGTCGTGAAGGTCTTCGATGAGATGATGAAGAGCGTCTCCGCCGGGTCGAGGTCGCGCGTGGCCTCGACGAAGTCGATGCCGTCCACGTTGGACACGAAGCGGAACGTCATGTCGCGCGGCGTGTAGTGCCGAAGCGCCTCGTAGGCCATGACCGGTCCGAGGTCCGACCCGCCGATGCCGACATTGACGACGTTTCGGATGCGCTGGCCGGTGAATCCTTTCCAGTCACCCGAGCGCACGCGGTCGCAGAAGGCGGCCATCTTGTCCAAAACCTCGTGGACGCCGGGAACCACGTTCTTGCCGTCCACCATGATCTCGGCGTCCCGCGGAGCGCGCAGAGCGACGTGCAGGACGGCGCGGTTCTCGGTGACGTTGATCTTTTCGCCACCGAACATCGCCTTGATCCTTCCGGCGAGGTCGGACTCGGTCGCCAACTGCACCAGCAGCCGGAGCGTCTCGTCGGTGACGCGGTTCTTGGAGTAATCCAGGTAGAGGCCGGCCGCCTCGACGCTCAGGCGTTCCCCGCGCTGGGCGTCCTGGGCGAAGAGTTCGCGCAGGTGGATCTTCTCGACTTCCTGGTGGTGGGCGGCGAGCGCCTGCCAGGCAGGACGGGCGGAAAGCGGAGGGACGTTGGCCATGCCCATACTTCGGCTGCGACCGACCAGCCGCGCTTCCGCTAGTACTGCTTGCGCATGTTGCTGGGCAGGATGCTCAGCTCGTTGCGGTACTTGGCGACGGTGCGCCGGGCGATGGGGATGCCGCGTTCGCTCAGGATGGAAACGATGTCCTTGTCGCTGAGCGGGTTGGTGGCGCTCTCGTCCTTGATGAGGCTGAGGATGGCTTCCTTGACGCTCGTGTTGCTCATCGACTCGCCCGTGGCCGTCTGGTAGCCCGGCGTGAAGAAATACCGCATCTCGAACACCCCCTGTGGGGTCGAGATGTACTTGCCCGAGATCGCACGGCTCACCGTCGTCTCGTGGACCCCGACCGCCTCGGCGATCTGCACCATCGTCATCGGACGCAGGAAAGCCGTGCCGTTGTCGAGGAACTCCTCCTGCCGGCTGACGATCTGGTTGGCGATGTTGGAAATGGTCTGCTGACGTTGGTGGATGCTCTTGATGAGAAACTTGCCGCTGCGGATTTTCTCCCGGATGTAGTCCTTCACGTCGCCACCGCTGCCGTTTTGCG
>CAXTQD010000196.1:0-9894 GCA_964246175.1 uncultured Chthoniobacterales bacterium
GTGGGCACGAGCGAGATCGTTAGAGCCCTGGTCGCGCACACGGCGGTGGCTTAGGCGGCCGTCGTCGGCAAACCCGACGAGATCAAGGGCCAGGGGGTGGTGGCGTTCGTGACGCTCAAGGGCGGCCAGCAGGCGGGCAAGGAATTGGAAGACGCGCTCAAGAAACACGTCGCCGCAAGCATCGGAGCCATCGCGCGTCCGGACCAAATCCGCTTCACGGATGCGCTGCCCAAAACGCGTTCGGGCAAGATCATGCGCCGCCTGTTGAAGGAAGTTGCCAGCGGCAAAGCCGTGACCGGCGACACGACGACGTTGGAAGACCTGACGATCCTGGCAAAGTTGCAGACGACGGGCGAGGAGTGAAGCGGGACGGGATTAGACGAAGGTTCTTTCGCGTTAGAAGACGAACCTTCGTCTATAGCTAGTTAGGCACCTCGCCGCATGTATGCCCGATCAACCAACCCCACTTCAACTCATAGCAGCATGGCGTCAGATCATCATTGGCGACACGAAGTCGTGGGTTTTGTTCCGACACGGCACTTGCGTGATTCTCGTGCAGCCAGACGCGGACCTGCGAATCCAAGCCACTGAACTCATGCGAGTGTGGGGACCTGTGCACGTTGGTTCACCGGCAGGGGACTTCAGCACCGTGACTCTTACCGGCTACCCCGGCTGGGTGGTCACCTGCCACCACAACGACATTCTCACCTACGTGGCTCCCGGCGAGTTGACACCCAGCGAGACCGAATCAGTCGCTGTCGGGCTGCTTGGCCGCAGCAAGCGCGATCAGGACAGTTCCGAGCTACAGATCATTCACGTCCAAGACAAACGAACCGGTGCCTAACCAAGCGCTCCAGCGAACAGCCCTGGCTGGTCGCTCGTGTTTACTCTTGCGCCTTCCCGGGCTGTCGCTGAGCTTGAGTTCGTTAGGCTCCACTATGAAATCGCTTCCTTCATTAATCCTGCTGTTTTTGATCCTGACACTCACCGGCTGCGGCAATCCGACCGCCGATCTTTTCCTCACCCAACAGAACCGTGCTGCGAAAGCAAACGGCTCGCCTTTTCGTTGGCAGGGCGAAAAGATGGCTGGAGGAGCCGTCCAAATGACTAGGGTGATGATCGACCTGCCGCGTGGCGACACAAAGGCAGACAGCGTCTTGCGCAGGGACATCCTGAGTCAGATCAAGAAGGTCGAACTTTCCAAAGGACGCGGCGCACCCGAAGTAGCAGAAGTGCGGCTCTTGCCAGACGGACGCGAGGTGTGGGTTCTGGCAAGCAAGAGCCAGGGTATTGCCTACATCGTGACGCTGAAGCACGCCCCACAGGGCGGCACCAATTACTCGATCTCTGGCCCAGAAACGTTCCAACGTGCCTAACCACGCGCTCCAGCGAACAGAGGCTGGCCGTCGGGTCTTTCCTCGTATTCACGTCTTGCGTGGCCAGCCTCTGCCGCTGAGCTTGGGGGCGTTTGCCCGCGCTTCTGACCACCAGAAGCTCGGCAACGTCCTGCCAGCAGACCAACAAGGCCAGATCAGCAACGTCGCCATCGTGGTGAGTTGGAATCCCCACAGCTCCAAAGTGGCGTTGCTGGTCTTCTACGGCACCAAGCTCAGCGAGTTGCTCCTGTTCACCAAGGATGATGCAGGCCAGTTCCAAGCCGTGTCGTGGGAGCAACCGGACGCCGAGGCCATCTACCAGCAAAGCACCGGCCGGCGCCTGCCGCGTCCAGGCGATGGACACAACCAGAACGCCGTGGGTCCTTGGGGGACGAGAACACCGTGCGCCTGGTCTCGGGAGTAGACGCTCAAACCAAAGATTCAGATCGCTCCATCTATTTACTGGCTTCCTTCAAAGCTACGTTCCGTGGTCGCCACGCCGCGGTTTCTGACCTGCATCTTCAAGGTCCTTTGTCCGATCAAGCCACCGAACGTTTCACACGACGTTGGGGGCGTTGCTACTTTGGGGCGGCCGACTTGCCATGAGCCCCGCCCGCGCCCGGGGTGTTCTTCGCCCTTGGCGTCCACCCGGGAGATGTGCAAGGTTGAATGGCTCATTCCGTCCCGCGCTCTCGTTGGCCATGAATTTTCTCAGCACTGGCGTCAAGGAACTCACGCGCCGGGTGCGTAGTTACAAGAACCGGTTGGCGCTGGCCAACGCGCGCAAGTCGCTCGACCGCGCCGACACCGTGCTCGGCCGGCAGGCTTGGCGCGAACTGGTCGGCGACGACTCCGAAGAAGTCCGAGAGGCGTTCACGAACCTGCATCGCCTCGACGACGAGGTCGAAGCCGCCCGCCTGCGCGTGGCCGAAATTGAAAGTGACGTGCGCACCCGCGAGGCCGCCCGCGAGGCCGCCCGACGCGAATACACCCAGAACCTCGCCGCCCTCGACGAGGAACGCGAACCGATCCAGGAACGATTGGGAGCGTTGCGCGACTCCCTGGCCGAGCACAGCAAGGTCCTGCACGAACAGAACGACCGGAAGAAGGAACTCAACGCCGCCCAGACGGCCCTCCTCAAGCGTGAGAAGCGCACCCGCCGCCAGGCCGTGCTCCTCACCGACTGGGAGCGCACCGAAAAACAGCGTGAACTCGAAGCGGAGCGCACCCGCCTGACCGAGGAAGCCGCCCAACTCGCCGCGTCGCGTTCGCAGACGGTCGAGCCGATGGCCGACGACGAGGCGGCGATCAAAGAGGTCAAGGCCCAACTCGCCGAACTCGACGCCCGCGCCCAACGCGCCCGCACCGACCTCACCGGGCGCGACCGCGAGGCGGCGCTCGCCTTGGCCGGGCTGCACAAGGAGATCGCCGCCATCCGCCGCCAGGCTGCCGACACCGAGGTGGGTAAGGAAGACGCTTACCTCACCATCGGCCGCCGCCTGGCCGAGCGCGAGGACGCTCCGCGCGGCGCGGAAGAACCCTTCACCGCCAGCCGCCGCCAGCGTCAGACCGTCGAGCGGCTTTCGGGACTGGAGACGACCTGGGACGAGGAATCCCGCAGCGCCGACCGACAGGACCTGCGGGTGTTCTGGTTCGTGGTGGCGACGGTGGCGGTGGTCGCCTGCATCGTCGGCCTGCTCATCGTCAAGGGCCCGAGCAAGCGCGACTGGCTGCCGGCCAACACGGTGGCGGTCGTCGCGGTGGACGTGCGCGGGTTCACGGACGCGGATTTCGCCCGGTTTTTAGAAGCGAAAGAACCCGAGGCTTGGCAGGCCGTGTGGACGGGGCTTTTGCAATCGGTCGCCGAGGTGCCGCAGATCGACGTACGCCGGCAGGTCGCACGGATCACCCGGGCACTCGCCCCGGCGGACAGCCACGGACCCGCGGTGGACTGCCTGCTTGTGGAACTGCGCGCCAGCGTGGACGTGGACAGCCTCCTGCGCACGAAGGTTGCCGAAGGCAGCAGCGGCGGCGGGAACTTCCGGCGGCGAGCGTACGAGGGCGTGGGGGTCTACGAGAAGCCCGACGGCACGGCGGCGCTCGCGCAGATCGGCCCCGGCACGCTCGCGCTCGGGCCGCGCGCGTCGGTGGAAGCACTCATCCGGGTGCGCCTCGGATTACGGGAAGACCTCAAGAGCGACGCGCAGTTCTTGAGCGAGTTCCAGCGGTTGGGGGAGGGCAACGCATTCCGGTTGGTGACGTACCGGCCGCAGGAGTTGACGGCGCTCGCCGACACGGTGCTCAGCCCGGCGCTCTTGGAACATTGCACCGCACTCGGGTTGACCCTCGACATGCGCGAGCCGATGTCGGCGGTGTTCCTGCTCAACGCGAGCAATCCCCGCGAGACCGCCCAACTAACGCACCAGCTCCAGACGAGCCCCGACGCTGCGCTCCAACTCCGCAGCGCCGGGCCGAACCTCTTCATCGAACCGCCCTCGGTGGCGAACGTCCACGACACGCAAGTGGAGTGGCGTTTCCGTATGACCGAGCCGGCGGCCAAAGAGTTTCTCGAACGCGTGTCGCGCCTGGAGATGACCAGCCCCGGAACTGACAACAAGGTGGCCAAGCAAGGCGGAGGCGCGCCGTAGCTCCCCGCCTCAAGCTTTCCAGCTGCCAAGCCGCGCGTTGGGGCTGGTGGTGACATCCTGAATCATCGGCTGCCCGATGGGCGTGCGGAACCGCTTGGCCACCGTGGCCGGCGCGGGCGTCGGCGTCCCCTTGTCCACGACGTACATCGTGTATTCGCAATAGGTGCGTGTGAACTGCACCGTTGCGTAACCGTACTGGTGGCTGTTGAGATATTGCAGATGCGGGTTGACCGCGAGCGAGGAAGCTTCCAAGCCTGCCTCCGCTTGGGCATCCAGGCCGAGCTGCTCCTGAAGGTTGGACGACGTGATGGCCGGGGTCATGTACTCGACGCCGATCACGTTGGCCAGGGTGCCGGGGACATTGGTGTTAGCGCCGCTGGTGTAGTCGGCCTTCACGTAGCTGGCGATGTAGGTGTGCAGGTCGCCTGAGAGTACGACGAGGTTCTGCACCCCGGCGTCGCGTAAGGCCGAGTTGATCTGCGTGCGCTCGTAGGCGTAGCCGTCCCACGAATCGTTGTCCACCGTGGCGAAGCCCCCGAGGGGAATCGTCGCGGCGAGCAGTTGGGACAACTCGGCGGGCAGGACGGCCAGCAGCGGAGCCGTCACCTGAATCTGCAAGGGCGAGAGGAGGACCTCGTTGGCCCACGCCTTCCACAATGCGCCGCTGTCGGCGACGCTGTTGACGAACGCCGTACGCTGGGTCGCCCCGAGCATGGTGCGCGACGGGTCGTTCTGCCCGACGAGCGGCGGGCTGGTCGGGGCGAGGTAGCGCGCGCCGAAGCCGTCCGGCACGCCGGGCGTAAACTCGCCCTCCGGGTGCGAGGAGCGGTAGGTGCGCTCGTCGGTCAGGAAGAACTCGACGAGGGTGCCGAAGCGAAAGTTCCGATAAATCCTGAGCCGGCCGAAGATGTCGTTGGACTCCTGGCTGAAACCCACGCGCACGGCGTTGTTCTCGAACCACGCCTGCTGGCTGTCGAGCTTGAGCTGGTGGAGCAACTGCGCGGAGGTCAGCGTGCCGCCCTGGTAACTCTGCGGGCTGCTGGTGTAGGGATGGTCGGGCGCGCCCTGGGAACCGCTCGGGTACTCGGTGTCCGTGTAGTCGTGGTACTGGTCGTTGGCCATCTCGTGGTCATCCCAGATAGTCATCCACGTAAAGTTCTCCAGCGCGGCGCGCAGGTTGGGATCGGCGCGGTAGGTCTGGTAGAGGAAGCGGTAGTCCGCCAGGCCGAGCGCCGCTTGGCTGGCCGGGTCGGTGGGCAGGATGATGTTGCGGTCGGGGAAGGGGCCGCTCTGAAACTCGGTGCCTCCGGTCGTCTCGTAAATGAAGTCGCCGACGTGCAGGACGTAGTCAATGGATGCGTCCGCCGCGATGAACCCGAACGCGCCGTAGTAGCCGTTGGTGTAGTCGTGGCAATTGAGGACGGCGAACTTCAGGCTGTTGACCGTGGCGTCGGTGGATAGCGGCAGCGTGCGCGCGCGGCCCGTGCGGCTGTAGGTCCCGCGGTACAGAAAGCGATAATAATAGATCGTGTTGGCCGCCAACCGGCGGTCGAGGTCTACGCGCACGGTGTGGTCCAGCGTCGCGGTGAGTTGGCTCGGGGGCACGACCGCGCGGAGTTGGATCTGCGCGAACGCGGTGTCGAGGGCGACCTCGACGGTCAGGTTGTCCGCGCCGGTGTCGACCGTCGGGGCCACGCGTGTCCACAGGATGAAGCCCGAGGGGGTCGGATCGCCCGAGGCCACGGATTGCGGGAACACCGTGGCGTCGTCCAGGGCGGAGATCGGTGCCGGCGACGGACGGAAGGCGGCCGTGGCGTCCTCCACGGTGTAGCTCGCCAGGAAGCCGAGGCCAAGCAGGCGTAAAAACTCGCGCCGGCTCGACGTGCTGCCCTGGAAGCGGACGGCGGGCTCGGCGGCGGACGGGGTGGGAGTTTCGTCGGAGCGGAGAGGCATGATGGGAAAAGGTTTCAGGCGTTGAGCGAACAGCGACGGCGCCACAGGGCTAGCCCGGCCGCGCCGACGGCGAGGGAAGCGGCGGCCAGCGCACCCGGCTCGGGCACGGCATCGGTCAGCGCGACGTTGTCGATTTGGAAGAGCCCCTGGGCCGTGCCAGCGTTGTAGCCGTAGATGCGATATTCCACCGGGTTGGCGGTCGTCACGTTCAACGGCACCAACACGGTTGAAAACGCCGTGCTGACCGTGCCGCTCGCGAGCGTGGCGGTAAAATCATCTAGGCTGGAACGCACGGCGAAGTTCGCCGGGCCGTCGTCGATGCCTTGGGTGTCGAAGCGTGCGGCGTCGAAGGAGAGCGCGTTCCAACTCGTCCCGCCCGTGCCGGGGGTGATGGTGAAGGTGTAGAACAGCGTCGGGTCGAGCATGGACCCAGTGGACCAGTTGTTGCTGTTGGCGTCGGGCGCGGGGTTGCCGGCCGTGTTGTCGTAGATCGTGGTGTCAGCCTGGTCTCGGACGAACGAACTTGCGCTCGCGCCCGGCGCGACCGTCGCCGCGGTGCCGTCGAGGCTGTCGAAAGTATAACGGACGACTGTGGTCTGCTGCGCGTTAGCAGCCAGGGGCGCGACTAACGCCAACAAACCCAGCAGGGGGAAACGGTGCACAGAAAGGCATGGGAGCTTCATCGCACCCGCAGCTTGTGCTCCGGGGCACCCACAAAGAAATTGCTTTCCGGTGACATTTCCGTGACGACGAGACACTGCCTAGCTGAACCAAGATCGGCGAGAAGGTCCAGCAAGGCAGGACGTAAACACGGAGGAAAGTCAACCCCAGTTGCCGTTTGCTGGAGCGCGTGATTAGGCACTGCGAGCGATCCAGAAAAGTGGCTCTATATAGAATCGTCGGTCCACCGACAAAGCTGTGCGCCTGGTCGGTTGATGCCGGCGACCTCGTAGAGGATGGAAAAGCTCGCCTCTGCCAGATAGGGCGGCTGGCTGAAGTTGCTGCCGACAAACTTCAAGGCCGAATGGCCGACCGCATCGTAGCTGTAAGCCCGCAAAAGGGTGTATGGAGTGTACGTGCCGCTACGATCGCCAAGCTCGAAGCGAGCTTCGCTGCCCGCCTGACCGGTGAAGTCAGCGAACCGACGACCCAACGCACGTAGCTCACCGGCGTCGATGTAAAAATCCAGAGCAGCGGAGACGTTGACCCCACGGGCACAGAGTGCGACCTGCCAAAACGAATCATCGAAAGGTAGGCGACGGAACTCTATGTCGCCGCTTTTCATAGAGAAATGTAGTGGTGCTTGACGGAGCCAAACTCAGCGACAGAGGCTGGTGCGAGAAGACTCGACACGGAACAGACCCCGTTGCCAGCCGCTGTTCGCCGGAGCGCGTGGTTAGGCCGGGTTGTACGGATTTCTCGTCATGCTGGTGTAACGCCATTGTCCGTCTTCTTTTCGTACCACGAAATACGCTGGAGCATAAACACCGTTGACCATGATCTTGGTTGATAGGCTATCAAAGCAAACAAACAGCTCGGAACGACTGGAGACTATTACCCAAGCGACTGGTTCTGAGGAGCACCTGCTCCCACGCGTGCCGCCTCAATAGCTAACCGGATATCTTGCTGCGAAATCAACCAAACAGAACTTCTGACTGAAACGTCCTCGGGTTTGAAGTGCGTACAGGCGGTTGAGCCGATAAGCAATGCGGTAAGAACGGTTGAGCCGCGCATAGGTCTAACATCACATCAGGGCTCGCAGAGAATCTAGGACATCCTCCTGCTTGACCTCTTTGTCACCCCTCCCGTTCCCGCACCCAGCGCACGGCGAAGTGCTGCAACTCTACGGCGTTGCGAAAACTCATCTTCTCCTTGATGCGCGCGCGGTAGGTGTCCACCGTCGCCACACCTAGTTGCAGGGTCGTGGCGATCTCGCGCGTCGTGCGGCCGAGGCCGATCAGTTCGAGCACTTCCAGTTCGCGGTCGGTCAGGCGGTCGATGGGCTGTGAAGATTCCTTGCCCACGCCCGGGGTGCCGCCGGCCGCGATGGTCCGCAGGAAGCCCGCCGTCATCGTCTCCGACAGGTACACTTCCCCCGCCAACACCCGGCGCACTGCCGCCACCACTTCCGCCGCTGGTTGGCGCTTGGTGATGTAGCCGTTCGCACCCGCGCGCAACGAACGCTCGGCGTAGAGCGACTCGTCGTGCATCGAGAGCACCAGGAGTGGGATCTTCAGGCCAAGAGCGCGCACGCTCTTGATGAGTTCCAGGCCGCTGTTGCCGTTGAGCGTGATGTCGATGATCGCCAAGTCGGGCGTCGTCCGCTCGATGGTCGAGAGCGCCCCCTGCACATCTTCGGCCTCGCCGCAGATCGACATGTCGAGTTCGTTGTTGATGATCTGAGCCAAGCGGTCACGGAACATCGGGTGGTCGTCCACGACGACGACGCGCAGTTTGTCAATGGCGGTGAGCATAGGCGGGTTCGACCCCGGACGGGGCGGTGGCGTTCAACCCGGCGGCGGAGGAAGATGTTGCGTCGCAACGCACCACGCACGAGACCACCGTGCCGCTGGGGGTGTTGGAATAGATTTCCAAGGCGCCGCTGAGTGCGCGTGCGCGGTAGCGCATGATGTTGAGACCCATGCCGCCGGCTGCCGGAGTACCGGGCACGAAGCCCGCACCGTCGTCACTGATGCGCAAGGCCAGTTCGCCGCCGCTGGCTTCCAAAGCGATGATGACCGAGCGCGCCCGGCCGTGGCGCAGGGCGTTGCTGACGGCTTCCTGCGCGATGCGGAACAGATGCACGGCCCGGATCGGGTCGGGCATGGACATTGCCTCGGTGCATAGAAAATCGCAACTCACCCCGGTCAGCCGCGCCGTGCTGACGGCGAGTTCTTCGAGCGCGCTCTCCAGCCCGCCCTCGTCGCGGTCCACGGGCGAGAGGCCGCGGGCGACCTCGCGGGCGCGATCCACGGCGTCCTGCAAGAGCGTGGCGATCTCGCCGGCGTCCTGCGTGCGCGTAGGGAACTCGCGGGCGAGGTTCTGGCGCAGGAGGTCGGCGGTCAGGCCGATGGCGGCGAGGTACTGGCACACGCCGTCGTGCAGGTCGCGGCCGATGCGCTCGCGTTCGCGTTCGCTGACGCTGATGATCTCGTGTTCGAGCCGCTGGGTGCGCTCCAGCAGGCGCACGCGCGCGCCCATCGCGTCGCGGTTCTGCTTGAAGGCCAGCCCGGCGCCCGCCACGGTCAGAAAAAAAAGCGTCCGTGCCACGATGTCCCACACCTGGAACCAGCCGTTGGAATAAACGTGGCCCGCCGCCACGTCCGCCCACCACCAGACAACGGTACACGCCAGCGAAATGACCACCGCCGGCCACCGTCCGCCGAACCATACCATGAACAGGATGGGCAGCGAATAGACCGGGTAAAAAGCGAGTTCGTAGCCCGTGATGTAGTCGATGAACCCACAGACCGCCAACTGCGCCGCCGCTACCAGGGAGAGCATGGTCAGCGACCGTCCCTTGAACGCGCGCTCGGAGGCGGCAAGCAGGTTCAGCGGTCGGAAGGTATTCCCACGCTCACGCACGGCGCGAATATGACGGCATCGAGCGTGTTTGGCAAAACCTTGCACAAAGACGCTCCCATATTGCCGCGATTTGCTCGGCATCCTGGCTGATTTTGAGCAGTTCTCAATATTGAGAGCATGGGTTCTACTCTGTAGCTGTAAGTTTAGCGGCTGAGGCACACGGCTTGCTATGCGGGGACCGCACGTTCAGGGCGTCCCTCCGGAACAGCCCTTCTCTGCCGTCGAGTAACCATGACCAGCAACCTTCCCTCCTCCTTCAAGATCATCGCCGCCGCCGGGTGCCTCGTGCTGGGGCTGGCGGCCGGTTCGCTCCGCGCGCAGGGCCCCGTGGG
>CAXTQD010000197.1:0-8177 GCA_964246175.1 uncultured Chthoniobacterales bacterium
GCCCTATGCACCGCCTGGCGGCTGCTGACCGACCGCTGGCAGCCGGCGCTGCCTTCCCTGACGATCCTGTCGGCGGTGTTCCTGCCGATGGCGCTAGGCATTTTGTTCACCTACAAAGCCCACGTGGACGCCGGCAGCATGCTCGCGTTTCTGGTGGCGTTGATGTCGCTCAAGATCCTGGAACTGCGCTCCCCGCGCGATGTCACGGTGGTTTCGCTGCTCGGGTTCTTCATGTCGGTGAGCGCGTTTTTCTTCTACCAGTCGTTCGCGCTGTTTGCTTTCCTGTCCGTAGCGGTGCTCGCCAACGTCGTCGCTCTCGTGCGCTGCCACGGGTCAGACAAGACGGCAGCGCCGTGGCCGGCGGCGCGGCTGGCGCTCGGACTGTGCGTGCAGGCGCTGCCGCTGGTCGTGCTGATGTTCCTGATCTTCCCGCGGGTGCAGGCGACCTTTCTGATGCGCCTGAGCAATCCCAACGCGGGTTTGACCGGCATGAGCGACCATCTCCAGCCCGGCACGTTCGGCTCGCTGGTGCAGTCCGACGAGATCGCGTTCCGCGCGAAGATCAACGACAGCGTGGGCTTGTCGCAAAACGAACTCTACTGGCGCGGCGTCGTCCTGGAGATCGCTGATTCCGCAATGTCCTGGCGTGCCACGGAGCCCATCCCCCTGCCCTCCCGCCAGACGTTGCCCGGCACGGTGGACACACGCGTCGAGCAGACCATCACGATCATGCCCACGGGCGAACGTTGGCTCTTCGCGCTGGACCGACCGATGGAGGTCAAGAGCAACTCCAGCTTCCGCACGCAGGCCTACGCCACCGATGTGCTGCGCAGTCAGTCGCCGGTCTACAACAAGACGAACTACACCGCGGTCTCGAACCTGGCTGGCGACCCCGTGGTGCCCCTCAGCGCCGAACGGCGGCGCTTCTACACGCGCGTGCCGCCCGGCGTCGGTGAAGAATCGCTCGTCCTGGCCCGGAGCTTGCACCGCGCCGGTCCGCGCGACGAGGACGCCGTCCGTGCCCTGCTGGCGTACCTGGCCAACGAAAAGTTCAGTTATTCGCTCACCCCCGGGCCGCTGCCGGCCGACAGCGCGCTCGACTATTTCTTGTTCAGGTCGAAGAAGGGCTTCTGCGAGCACTACGCGGCGGCATTCACCTCGCTGATGCGCGCCGCGGGAGTGCCCGCGCGGGTGGTCGTCGGCTACCAGGGTGGGGAATACAACACTTGGGGCCACTACTACACGGTGCGACAGTCCGACGCGCACGCGTGGTCCGAGGTCTGGCTGGAAGGACGCGGCTGGGTGCGGGAGGACCCCACGGCCGTCATCGCCCCCGACCGTGTTTCTTACGGAGCGCAGGGCTATGCCGCCTTGGCGGGTGACAGCGCACTGGACGGAGCCTCCCGGCTCGACCGCCTGCGCCAACTCAACGCCCCTGGTCCCTTGCGCTGGCTCGGGCACAACGCGCTCCTGGTTTGGGACGACCTCGACCAGCAGTGGAACCAACTCGTCCTCGGCTACGACACCGAACAACAGCTCAACCTTCTTCAATACCTCAACCTCGGCGACCTCGACCTCCTCGGCGGCACGGTGCTGACGTTGGGCAGCGTGTTCACGGTGCTGGCGGTCGGTATGGCTGGGGCGCGCTTCCTCACCCGCGGACACGCTGCCCGCACCGATCCGGCACGCGAACTCTACGGCCGCTTCTGTCGACGTGTCGCCCGGGCCGTCCGGGTCGAGCGGCAGGAAAACGAAGGGCCGTTGGACTACGCGCGCCGCGCGGCCGAGGCCCTGCCCGCACAAGCGGGCGACGTCCGCCGGATCACCGACCTATACATCGCCGCACGCTACGCCTCGGACGGCGGAGAAAATGGTCTGGCGACGCTCGCGCGCGAAGTCCGGCGCTTCCGGCCGGTCGCACCCGTACCCGCTTGACTCCTAGGGGCAGAGGCGAAACTTTTTTTCGACGGGGCGGGGATTTGGCATAACGTGGCCTCCTTGCCATGAAATCCCCTCTCCATGTCGCCGTGACCGGGGCCGCCGGTCAGATCGGGTACTCGCTCCTTTTCCGCATCGCTTCCGGAGCGATGTTCGGACCCGAACAGCCTGTCGTCCTGCACCTGATCGAGATCGCCCCTGCCCTGCCCGCGCTCGAAGGCGTCAAGATGGAACTCGACGACTGCGCCTTCCCGCTCCTGCACAACGTGATCCCCACCGCCGACCTGGACGAAGGTTTCCGCGGCGTGAACTGGGCGCTGCTCGTCGGCAGCGTGCCGCGCAAGGCCGGGATGGAGCGCAAGGACCTCCTGAGCATCAACGGTAAAATTTTTACCGGCCAGGGTCAAGCCATCGCCAAGAACGCCGCTGCTGACGTACGTGTGCTCGTCGTCGGCAACCCGTGCAACACGAATTGCCTCATCGCCATGAGCAACGCTAAAGACGTGCCGAGTGAGCGCTGGTTCGCCATGACTCGGCTCGACGAGAACCGCGCCAAGGCCCAACTCGCGCAAAAGGCTGGCGTGCCCGTCACCGCCGTCACCAACCTCGCCATTTGGGGCAATCACTCCTCCACGCAGTACCCGGACTTTTTCAACGCGAAGATCAACGCGAAGCCCGCCACGGAGGTCATCACCGACCAGGCGTGGCTCGAAGGCCCGTTCATCTCGACCGTGCAACAACGCGGCGCGGCCATCATCAAGGCGCGCGGCTCTTCGTCGGCGGCGTCGGCGGCCAACGCGGTCGTGGACACGGTGCGTTCGCTCGTGTTCCCTACCCCCGCGGGCGATTGGAACAGCGTTGCGGTGTGCTCACGGGGTGACAGCTACGGCGTTGAGGGTGACATCATCACGTCGTTCCCGATCCGCACGGAGGATGGCCTGTCGTGGAGGGTCGTGCCCGGGCTGCCGGTCAACGACTTCAGCCGCGTGCGGATCGACGCCACCGTGGCCGAACTCAAGGAAGAAAAGGCGCTCGTCGCTGACCTGCTCGGATAATGGGCTTTACACGGCGGGCCGATCCTGATCATCCTCCCGCCCGATGGCGCGTTCCTTTGTTCCGTGGTGCTTCGTGACGGCAGCGGTTCTGACCGTCCCGCTGTCCGTGCGCGCACAGTCCGGGCAGGAAAAGGTCATCCAGGAACGCCTGGAGCGGACCGGATCACTCGCGTATGAACCAGCCGGCAAGGCGTTCTCCACGGACGCGTCGTTCGGCGGTCGGAGCGCATCGGTGCATCCGTTCGGGTTCAGCGGCAAGACGACGGCTGGCAAGAGCAGCGATGGGACGTTCCAGGCGCGAGGGTTTAACGACGGCCGCGGCAGTTTCCACACCGAGGGTTACGCGGTGCGCCAAGCGTCGACTGCTAACCGGCAGGCGCTCTCGCAGGCGGACCAATCTTTCGGCACCCGGGCGGTGGACGTGCGGGAAGATCGCGCCGCTAACCGCACTCTTGGTGGGGTGCGCGACACCGCTGATGCCAAGAAGCCCTTCCTCGTGCCGGGCAAGCGGCAGGACACCATCGACGACCTGCGCAAGCAGAAGAACCTGACGATTGATCAGGTACGCGAAATCTTGAACAAGAACCGCTGACGTGGCATCCGTCCACGGCATGAATGGAACCTTGTCGCCGGAAGAACAGCTCGCCCAACTGCGCCGCGGCACGGCGACGATCATCAGCGAGGCCGAACTCCTCGAAAAACTGCGCGGGTTCCGGCCCCTGCGCGTCAAACTCGGCGTGGACCCCACCGCGCCCGACATCCATCTCGGGCACACGGTCGGGTTCCAGAAAATGCGGCAGTTCCAGGACCTCGGCCACGAGGGCATTCTGATCATCGGCGACTTCACGGCTACGGTCGGCGATCCGAGCGGACGGTCGGTCACCCGGCCACCGCTCTCGCACGAAGCTGTCCTCGCCAACGCCGACACCTACCAGCGGCAGGCGTTCAAGGTACTTGACCCGGCCCGCACCCGCGTCGTCTTCAACGGCGAGTGGTTCAAGACGATGACCTACGAACAAGTCCTCCGTCTCAACAGCCGCGTGACGCTCCAGCAGATGCTCCAGCGAGAGGATTTCCGCACGCGCTGGGACGGCGGCACACCCGTCAGCCTGCACGAACTTCAATACCCCATCCTCCAGGGCTGGGATTCGGTGATGATCCAGGCGGATGTAGAACTCGGCGGCACGGACCAGCTTTTCAACATCCTCGTCGGACGCGACCTGCAAAAGGAGGAGGGCCAGCCGCCGCAGGTTGTGATGACCCTGCCGATCCTCGAAGGACTCGACGGCGTCCAGAAGATGAGCAAGAGCCTGGGCAACTACATCGGCGTGACCGATGCGCCGGGCGACATGTTCGGCAAGACGATGAGCGTCTCCGACGAGTTGATGGCGAGATACTACCCGATCCTATTGGGTGAGGAATACCCGGCTGACACGCACCCGATGGAGGCCAAGAAAAACCTCGCCGCCCGGCTGGTGGCGCGCTTCCACTCGGAGGCCGACGCACGGGCGGCGCGGGAGGATTTCGAGAAGCGTTTCAGCAAGCGCGATGCGGAGAGCGCGGACCTGCCAGTCATCACCTTCGAGGGCGAAACCGACATCGTCTCGGCGGTGGTCGCGGCTTACCAGCAGGCGTTCGGCACGACCAAGTCGCGCGGTGACGCCCGCCGGCTCGTGGAAGGCGGCAGCGTTCAGTGGCGCGGCGAAAAGGTGTCTGACGCCAAAGCAAAGCCGGACTTCGCGGCCGGCGGCGTCCTCAAGCTCGACAAAATCCGCTCCGTGAAGGTGGCGGGCCGCTAGAGCCGTCTCAAGCCGGAGATTTTGGACGCTTGCGGGTAATGCGCAGCCAGTTGCTCCAAGTCTTTTTGAATTTGTCCTTGGGCTTGAGGTAGGTCTGGTTGAGCTTGTTGGGCCGCACGATCTGCTGGAGGACGCCGCGCACGGTGAAGTCGTCGGTGTCCAGGATCGTGTACGCCGCGCCGACGGCATCCTCGTGGTGCGCGTCGCTGGAGGCGGTCATCGGCAGGTTGCGCTCCTGCGCGTACTTGAACGCCTTCTTGTTATAGCGGTGCAGCGTCGTGGCGGCGTTGAAGACCTCCAGCGCGTCGATGGGCAAGGTGTCCAAGACGGCGCGGCGGATGCCGGCGCGGAAGATGTCGTAAGGATGCGGTGGCACAGCGAGACCGCCCGCCTCGTGGATGCGCGCGACGACCTCGCTGGCGGGACGACCTTTGAGGTTGGGCAGCTTGGCGCCCAGGCACAGGAGGTGGCCATCGTCGGTCGTGACCTCGACCCCCGGGATGATGAGGAATCCGTCTACCGGCTGGCCGTCGGCGCGCATCAAGCCCTTACCGATCATGTAATCGACGGCCTCGCAGGTGTTGTGGTCGGTCATCGCAAAACCGTGCAGCCCCTTGCGCTTGGCGGCAGCGATAAGCGCCTCGGGGGCCGCCACGCCGTCGGCGCTAAAATAGGAATGGCAATGCAGGTCGAAGTGGTACGGCACTGGATGCCCACCGTAGTTTTTTGAGGGGCAAAGCGCAAACCGGAAACTTCGCTTTCGCCGTCATGATTTTGCCACCGCAGGGCGGTCGCCGCTTTGCCCCCGGGCCGTTTCTGCGCTATGTAACGCACGTCTCGCCCATGGTCGCCGCCACTTTTTCGCCACCCGTTCTCGCCGATGTCCACACCGCCGTGGGGTTCAAGGATTGGGCGCTCGTGTGCGCCGCGCTGGGTTCGGGCCGGCAGAGTCTGATCTTGCGCAAGGGCGGCATCGCCGAAGGGCGCGACGGGTTCCGCTTCAAGCACGAGCGTTTTTTTCTGTTCCCGACGCAGTACCACCAGCAGGCCGAGTTGGTCCGCCCCGAGGAACGCGCCGGGCTACGTCCCGCACCACCCGCTCCAGAGGGCACGGTCGAGATTCGCTACTTCTTTGCCCTGGAGTTCGCCGTCTGGGTAGACCAATGGCCGCGCGTGGCAGCACTCGCACCCTTCCACGTTTGGAAGGAAGAGGTGATCCGCAGCCGCTTCGACTACGAGGACCAACCGGGCATGCAGTGCGCCTTCGGCCGCGTGTACCGATTGGAAGCTCCCTGGTCGTTCCCTGACCGGCCGGGCTACGGCGGGTGCCGCTCGTGGGTCAATCTGCCCACGCTCCCCGCCGGGACCGACGCCGTACCCGTCTTGGATGACGCCACTCACGCCGAACGCACGGCAGCCATCCGCACGGCCCTCGAACTTCCCCTCGTATGAAACCCAGCCTGATCGCGGCGCTTACTCTGGCCGTTTTCGCCGCCGTTGGCGCGGTCCACGCCGTCGAGCCCGAGGTTCGTCAACTTATCGTCGGGGTCTCGCCGGACTGGAATTCCATGCACGGCCACCTGCAAGGCTTCGAGCGTGCCCCCGGCGGCGCGTGGAAGCCAGCGTGGGGACCGATCCCGGTGCTTTTCGGCAAAAACGGCCTCGCTTGGGGGCGTGGCGTCGAGGGGACGGCCGAACCCGGCAACCACAAGGCCGAACGCGACGGCCGCGCACCGGCGGGCGTCTTCAACATCGGCAAGGTTTACACATACGACTCTGCCCTGCCTGCCGGCTCCAACTATCCTTTTCACCAAGTCACCTTCGCCGACGCCTGGGTGGACGACCCGAACCTGCCCAATTACAACAAGTTCGTGACGATCCCGGACCCGGAGCACCCGCCGGACTGGTTTGAGAAGATGAAGATGCGTCACGGGGACTTCGCTTACCGGTGGCTGGTGGAAATCCGCCACAACTCCGACCCGCCCCAACCCGGGGCGGGCAGCGCGATCTTCTTCCACATCCGCCGCGGTGAGAACCGTCCGACGAGTGGATGCACGACCATGGCCGAGAGCGAACTGGAAAAACTCGTCCGTTGGCTGCGCTCTGCTGACCATCCGCAGTACGCGCTCTTGCCACGCGAAGAGTACCGGCGCAAGTGGCAAGCGTGGGGTTTACCCGACCCATCGCTGCTCGGCGGCGATTAAGATTTTGCAAATCGGTTCTTTCGGGCGTACTAACATCTCTTATGATCTCTTCCCTCCCCGTGGCGGCGTTTGGCAACCTGATGGGAATGGACGGCCTCGTCATCCTGATCGTGCTGTTGCTGCTCTTCGGTGCCAAGAAACTACCAGAACTCGCCCGTGGACTGGGCCAGAGCTTGAACGAATTCAAGAAAGCGCGTGACGACTTCGACCACGAACTGCGTTCCGCCCAGCAGGACCCGCAGGCGCGTGAGGCTGCCAACCGACAGCCGTACACCCCTGCCGCGGCGGCCGTCCCGACCCAATCCTTGCCAGCCGCACAGCCCGACCAATCGCCCGAGGCGCTTCAACGCCAAGTTGAGCAACTCCAGGCGCAGTTGAAGGCCTTGGAAGCGCAGAAAGCGAATTCTACGCAGGTCGGCTAATTCCTGCGCGTCCTCCGACACCGAGCCGTTCCCTTCACTGGGAGCGGCTCTTTGCTTTTGTGACTTGGTTTATGACCTTCCGCAAACGCTTAGGATTGTCTTTGTTGCTCGTCGCCGCTGGCTTTGTGTTGCCGGTACGTTCTGCCCCGCCAGAAGCCAGTGACGCCGCCGATCACGCTTGGCAGACGATCCTCGAACAGGCCGTTGGTCCCGGCACGCAAGCCCGCGACCGTGACGCCGCCATGTCTGCCGCGCGCATGCACCTCGACAAGCAGGAAAAAGCTCTCCGTGAGTTCGTTCGCGCCTACCCCGACGATCCGCATCGCTACAGCGCACGCATCCGCTTGGCGGCCGTGCTCGCCTCCAAAGGTCGGCTGCAAAACCAGCCCGCGCTCAACGCCGAGGCCAGCCGGATCCTCGCCGATCTGGAGACCAACCTTGCCACGCCGCCGCCGGTGCGGGCCGACGCCGGGTTCGCCCGCGTGTCGCAGGCCATGGAAGACCTAGCCAACCGTGCGGACGTTCCCGGGCGCGAGGCGCTCGCCAAGGACATCCGCCGCTTTGACACCGACTATCCCGGCGACCGACGCACCGCTGGCCTGCTCACGGAACTGGCGACCCTCTACGATGAAGAACCCAGCCGCAAGAAGGCGCTTCTGGACGAAGCCGCCGGCCGGACGACCGATACCGCCTTGCGCCAGCGCATCGCCGACGATCAGCGCCGCCTCGCCCTGCTAGGGCGTCCGCTCGCCTTGCGCG
>CAXTQD010000197.1:8187-9882 GCA_964246175.1 uncultured Chthoniobacterales bacterium
GCGGGGCGTCGGCCGAACCCGGCGCGCCGGTGGACGTGGATAACTATCGCGGGCACGTGGTTGTCGTGTTGTTCTGGGCTTCATGGTCGCTGCCCTCGCTGCACGCGATGGCGCAGTTACAGCACGCTGCCGCCGAGTTTGCGGGCAAGCCGGTCGATTTCCTGACGATCAGCCTCGACGAAGACCATAAGGCGCTCGCCAACACGGTCGAGGTCACGGGCCTGCGTTGGCCGCTCGGTTGCGATGGCCGTGGCTGGAGCGGTGAGGCGGTGAGGGCGCTGGGCGTCAATGCGCTGCCGACCGTCTGGGTGCTGGACCGCGACGGCAACCTGCTCTGTCTCAATGCCCACGGGCCTCAGGCCGCCGCGCTCATCCGTCAGGCGCTCTCACACTGAAGCCTGCGCCTGCGAGAGCAGCGCCGCAAACGCCTCGCGGTTCTGCAGGTACAAATACCACCCGTCCCTGCTCTCGCGCACTCCCACCAAGCCGACGATCTGGAGCCCGTACATCACGCGCCGCAGCGTCCGCTCATCGTTAATTTCCTGGGGCAGGTTTGCCAGGTTCATCCGGCCACCCTGCTGGTTAATGCGTTCGAGCAGCCGCCACGCCTCGCGCGCTTCGCGGCGGCGCAGACGCGTGACGGCCGAGAAGTTGCCCCACACGGAGAACGTCGCGTTGGGCACCGCCATGAACAATTCGACCACCACCCACAGCAGGTACAGCCGCGCCTCCCGCAACCACGCCACCCGCATCCAGCGGCGCACGAACGCCGCCACGACCAGCGACACGCCCGCACCCAGCGCGAACCACTCTGCAAAGTGCTTGCCGAGCAGATCGGGGCTGTTCACCTGACTCAAGGTCTCCACGTTCAGGCTGCGCGAGACGGTGACTCCTACCAGGCTGAACCAGTAGACGAGCGCATAAGTCAGAGCCCACAACGCCGCTGAAGCGAGCAGCGACAGCACAGCCAGGAGAAGCGCCTGCCGATTGTGCCGCGCGAAGTACCGCCGCAACTCCCGCGGTGCGGCGTCGGCGTCAAACGCTGGGGGAGTGCCGGCCTCCTCTTGGGCGGGACCGTTCATCTCTTTGTGTTCGTCTGCTGCCCGTCGCCGGATTGCGCGCCCGGCGCGGAACCGTACTGCTCGCACACGCGCACGGCCGTCCCCGCGATGGCGGCGCGCAGGGTGGGCGGTTCGAGGACCTCGACGTGCTCGCCCCATCCGAGGATCCAGCGTTCCACCTCGGGCGACACCCCGACGTGCATCGTCAACTCCACGCGACCGTCGGCGTCGGTTTCAAGCTGTTGGGAAGCGTGCCAAGTCCGCTCGCTGATGAGCCGTCCCGCAAACACGTCAAAGCGCAGCCGCACTCCCTCCGGTTCCGGCGACGAGAACACCCCAAAGCTGTCCGCGAGGTGTTCATCCAGGGAAAAATGCCGCGGGCGCACGAAGGCTCTCCCCGTGTTGCGCAGCCGGCTCATCCGCGTGAGCGCGAACGTTCGCACGCTGCCTGACCGGCCGAGATCAAATCCAAAGAGATACCACTGGTTGTCGATACAGGCGAGGTGCAGCGGCTGCACGCAGCGTTCCTCCTCCCGGTCACTCCCCAACTTGCGGTAGGCGAAGGCCAGCTCCTCGCGGCGCAGCACCGCTTCGCTGGCCACCTCAAAGATGCTCAGGTCGCCCACCCCCTGCC
>CAXTQD010000198.1:0-9859 GCA_964246175.1 uncultured Chthoniobacterales bacterium
CTGGTTCGAGCACTGCGGCTTTCCTATCGCTCAATTACCTTGAGAACCGCTTTAGCATGGACAGCGCCGCGCGTCGGCCTGTGCCGCTGGTCTTGCCGCTGCCGGTGGCACCACTGACAAAAAGCCCTTCAAACGAGTGGCCGAACGTCCACGGCACTTGGATGATCTTGCCTCGGGCGTCGGCGGTCTCGAAATGCAGCAGCGTCCGCCCGTTTGGCCAGCCCTCTGCTGCGGACGACGGTTTCCGTAGGCTGGCCGCCGAAGGCTGGTCGGGTTCGGGTGCGCTTCTCGGCAGTAGAGAGCGCAGGGTCTCGAAGAACGGCATGGCAGAACAACGTGCTTTTTGCCCGAACTACCTACAGCGCCGAATGCATGTAGAGGCAGGTGACGTAGCCCAAGCCAAATCCCAACAGGCCAAAGAGCGTCAGGATCACGACCAGGAACTTGATGTCGTCCCGACGGCTGCTGGTCCGAAGCTGGTGCTCGGCCTGGCGGAAGCTCGATGTGACTTTCTGAAGCCATTCCAGATGTTCGTCGCCGTGGGCAGAAAGCCGTCCGACGCTACTCTCCAGCTGCGCCGCCAGCTTCCCGATGGACGCAAATTCGCTGAGCTTGGCGTCGGCGGCCTGGGCGATCTGGCGCGCGGCGTTCTGGGCCGTGCTTTGGTGCTGCTGGAGCACCTTGGCCGTTTCCACCGGCACCGCCGCGGCGGCGCGCCACTGCGCCCGGGTGAGCAGCGAGAGCTGGTGCGGGAATGAATTCTCGTCACCCTTGCTCCACTCGATGAGCAGCCGGCGCACGGCACGGGTTTCCTCCTCACTGGCCCCGCGGGTGAGCAGCTCGAAGGCACTCTCGTCCACGGTGACCCGCTCCGCTGACAATCCAAGGAACTGGTCGAGCGCCTTCCGCCGGTCGGCCGTCTCTTTGCTCCTAGCCGCTGCCTCTCCGTTGCCGCTGGGTAGGGTGCTTTCTGGTTTTCGGTCCATCGGGACAAGTCGCTACTCGCCAAAGTTGAGGGCGAACTCGTCTTCCTTGGCCTTCACCTTCTTCTTGGTCGCCGTGGCCGCACCATTCGCCGCGGCTTTGACCTTCTCGGCCAAATCGGTTGGCAAGAGCAGTTCGGCCATTGCGTCATACTGTTCGAACAAACGGGTAAGTGCCCACTGCAACTCGCCGGCGAGGATCTTCTCCAGGTGGCCGCTCTCGGGAGCCGCGAACTCGGCGAAGGAGATGCCGCGCTTGGCCTGAGCCTCGGCGCGCTCCATGGCCATGAGCGTCACGGGCGTGATGGTTGGCAAGGTCAGTGTCTTGGCTCCGGCGCTTTCCAGCGCGTTTTCCAGCCGGCTGCCCCGGTACAAGTCGCCTTTGCTCTTGGTCGGGTTCTGCACGACCACGAAGTCCACCGCTTCACCGCCAAACTTCACCAATCGGGCAAAGTTCTGCATGCTCTCGGCCTCGTCGGAAGGGAACAGGAAAAAGGTCAGGCGGATACCCTGCTCCTGACATAGCTCGAAGAAGTTCAGCTCATCGACGGCCGCCATGAACAGTTCGTCGGCCTGGGCGCGCGTGTCGATCACGTGGACCGGGGCTGGTTCACGCAGGATGCCGCGAAACAAGGCGAGGAAAGCGGCTTTGGCTTCCTGCTCGTTGCCGAGCTTGTAGCGTTTGGTTTGCTCGGGATGGCGGCCGGAGAACGTGCTGTGGCGATCGTCCAGGTCGCTGCCGTGCCACGCGATGCCATGGCGCTCCAACCACGCCACGCGGAACTCAGTCTCCAGGGATTTGCCAAGGTTGCCTTTGCTCTGCGGGTTGGCGTGAATGCGATGCGAAATGGTGGGAGAAGTCATTTGGGGAAAGTGGGTAGTGAGAAGGGCAGGGGAGAGGGAGAAAGCTTGGGGCGCTACTTGAGTGGATCATTGAACTCCAGGTCCTCGTCGGCGAAGCGCTCGCTTGCCTTCGGCTTGGGCGTGAACACGTACTTCTTGGCAGCCGGCGCTGGCGTGGCCACCTCGTCAGCGACACCAGCGCCAGCCGACGGCTGTACCTGGCTAGTCGCCGCTGACTGCGAGGGCAAGGGAGCAGTGCTGCTGGGAACATCCGGCAACGTGAACACCCCGCCGCGCCGGGCACGCACCTTCACGAACTCGAAGATGGTGCTCGCGGCCACTTTGAGCCCGTGCTCTTCGTGCAGCCGACGCGCGATCTCCGGGTAGGGCGTGTGCTTTTTGCGCAGCCGGGCGATCAGCCCGTAGTGCGGGGTCAGCTTAGACTGGAACGGCTTTCCTCCGGTCATGTTTCAGGGGCGGAAACATGACCTCCGCCGTGCCCTTCTTCAACCAACCCAACCGGGCAAATGCGGGCTGATTTACTCTGTTGGCAGGCTAAACAGTTGGCGGCCGGAGCCTTCAAAAAACAGGGTAAATCCCAAATATTTTTTCTGCGTTCGCAGTGGCTGCTAAAGGGGCTCTTTGGTTGCCGTTCTGCACCGCTCCGGGCAAATTCGTGCTGATTCGGTAAAATTCGAGCTTCTTCACCGACCCCGGCTGCTCGCAATGAAGATGCTCGAATAACCTCGAACGTGTGTACGGGCTCATACGGGCTCTGCTCTGGACCCAAGCAACGCTTAGGAGTATTGCGTCTCTACTTTCTAATGGCTTGCTGTAAGCGAGCCTACTTTGCTACTCTGGAACCCTCTCCAGTATAGAGCGGTCTCCACTCACAAATCAGCGTTCAAGGATACACGATCCAGTAACCAGAACGGTCCATGGATGCAGAAGAACTCAAATTTAGCCGCCGCAAACTGGCCATTGAAACCCGGCTCAAACGCAGGGATCAAGAGATTGCTCGAAAGCAGCTGACACTTGGGACTGGGGCATCGAAGGGCTGGCAAATCCTCTTCACACCTACCGGGGCAGCGGTGACCACAGCAATCTTGGCATTGGCGGGCATCGCCGTGGGCAAATTCATGGACTATTTGGCAACCCGTCAGCAGGCCGAAACCAGCCTCATCCTCAAAGCCATCGATGTTCCTTCCAGCTATCCGGCAGATCAGCAGATTGCCTTGAGAGCCCGTAACCTACTCTGGTTTGCAGAACTCAGGTTGATTAACCTGCCACCAGCCTTCATCCAGCGCCTGCGAGATGATTCCAGCCTAGCTCCCGGACAACTTCCAAGCACCCCCTTACTGCAACCTTCCTCCTCACAGCCTGCTGGCATTTCGTTGCCGGGGTCTGCTGCTGCACCAATCCCCGGTAGCACCACCGAGACACGCAAGCTGCACGAGGAAACCAGGATCGGCTTCGGAGCCAAAGCGGGTTCACTAATCTACGAAATTCCTCCGGGCCGCGTTTACGTGAGCCACCAAGTGTTTGAAGGGCAGAGGATCGGAGACACCACTTGGCTGGATCATGGCCTTGCGGGTGACAAGGTAATTGTTGATTACAAACTGGTTCCCCCACGGATGACCGACCGAACTACTTCCTCCATCTTGTCGCTGTCGCTCAACGTGACGACGCGACCACAGTAGAGCCGACATTCGGCCCGGGTGTTTAGCTGAAGTCGCTCGGAAGCCCTTCAAACAACGCAAGCATCAGCCATCGAGCCGGTGCTCGATGAGTAAACCAATACCCTCGGCCCGGATGCGGTACCAAGCGACTTCGGGGCTGATAGTTTTGGAGACTGTGGCCAAAAGTTTCCTGCCGACTAGGTAGTCGATCTCGCGTTCGACCTCTTCGCGCGTGGAGTCCAGACCACGGAGGTGGACCGCCAGGTGGTACGTGCTCACCGGCAGTCCGCGGGCGGATGCCTTCCTTGCTTCCTGCAACAACATCCATCGCAACAACTCCAATCTCTGCTGCCGCTGTCTGTCGGACGTAATCATGATCAGGGAAGCAACCGGTTCACTCGGGTGGGTCCGTGCCTCCACGGCTAGATCAGCTTTCGCCTGCTCGTACTCGGCCGCAGCCTGTGGGTCGCTGCCGATCAGGTCGCGCCGCAGGATCTCGACGGCATCGGTGGTGGGTTCATGCTGGTTCGCTGTCGACATGGGTCGGCTTCCCTTCAGGGACGTGCTTGTTGGCTACAGTTAGCCCGCTCCAGCTCGGTGATGGCCTGCTGAACCTGCCGCTGGTGCTCGCGCAGGCGGGTGAAGGACTCCAGACCTTTTGTCAGTTGCACCCCGCGCGGTTGATCGGCATACCCCCAGGTGATTGAGCCCGCAATCTTCGCCATCCGTTTGGCCCTTTCGTCAAGCTGCTCGTACCACGCCAGCCGCGCGTCCAGCTCCTGCTCGACGTACCGGCGCAACTCGTCGTCCGTCTTGTCGGCCAACTGGAGGTCGATTCCTTGGTAGCGGCGGATCACCTCCCACACGTGCATGGGGATCGGCACGGTGGCGCGTCCGTAGTCGCTCTCGACCTTCGTTCCTTCGATCTCCAGGTAGACGTGGTCGCGGTCGATCAGGTCATGGAAAAGGTGGAAACCAGGACCATGGGCAAGGGTCGATCTGGTGGACATAGCTTTTCAGAAAATGACGATCAACGCTGGAGCTTCGCCAGCCGGGACGCCACCCCTTTGTGCACCGAAGCATGGATTTGCTCAAGCACACCGCCAGAAACCTGCTTCCCCACCGCTGCCAGGGCCTGCTCTGCGTCCCTCGCCACTTCCTCCAATGCACTCCGCGCGAGTGTCGCCGGCAATCCTGCCCGCTCAGCCGTCTGGATGAAGTGGCGGCCTTCGATGAAAGCAATGGCATATTGCCGGTCGCTGCCCACGGACATGGCCAGCTTCATCTGCTTGCGGCCGATCTGCCCGGCGTCCAGGCTCGGCTGCGCCGTGAGCACGTCGTAGAGCGGCGTCAGCTTGAAGCGTCCTGCCGATCCAAGGAAGACGCTGAAGTTTTTGGAGTGGCCATCGGTGGCCCCGATAAGCCAGTAGAGCACCTGGGCTTTGAGGAAGGTTTTCTGGTCCTCGGCAGGAGTGTCTCCTGCTCCGAGAAAGCGGAGGATGTCGACCATGCCCGGTCCTCCCTCGCTCTGGTACTTTTGGCCGGGTGGCACCGAGAGGGATTGGCAGAAGTCCTCCTGGGGCCGACGAAGCAGGCGGTCGTCGCTCGTCCACTCCCGGTCGAAGCGTTCCACCACCAGCGCCTTGGTCTTCCCGAAGGTTTGTATCTCAGCGACGCTCACCGGAAGGCCGAACGCTGCCAGAAGCTTCAGGCAGTACCACTCGTTCTCGACGCTCGCGGACAGGTCGATCCCGTTCGGCAGGGTGCCGATGGCCGTCTTGAACAAGTGCGTCGTCGGGGTGGTGCCGTGTGGCTTCCACCACTTTCCTTCGTGGAAGAGCAGCGCCGTCTTCTCGTGCGCGCCGGCCACCGAGATGCGGAACGCCTGTTCCCGACCGAGTCCCAACGGAGCTTGGGTGAGGTTCTTCAGAATGGTCTCGATCTCGCGTTCGTCGACAACCTCCCCCCGGATCAACGAGGTGTCCACGCTCGCCGCGACGGTGCCGCCGTCGTCAGGCACGAACTGCAAAGCACCCACGCAATCGCGCCCGATCTGCGCGAGCAGGCTGTACGAGTCCGTGCCCTCCGCGCCGACCTTTTCCGCCACCCGCTGCCGGAGCTTGTCCGAGTCGGGCAACAGGTTCTCAAAGACGGCGGTCACCGGCGCGCCCTTGAAAGCCGCTTCGCGCAACGGCAGGGAGAGCGAGACGGGAATCGCCTGGTCCCACCTCAGCCAACCCGGGTCGTAGCGAAAATCGATCGCACCTCCTGGCTCTTTGCGGAGATGGCCGACAAGCTGGTTGTTCAGGAGCACCCGCAGCGACGGATGCTGGCGTTTGCGTGGCATCCTAGAAGAGTTTTTCCATCGATTGCCAAGCCTTTGAGCGCGGGGCGATTTGCAGCTCCAAGTCCAGCGCTGCGAGCACGGCCAGCAGCGTCCCGACCTTGGTGTCGGAGTTGCCGTTCTCGATCTTTGAGATGGTTTCCTGCCACAAACCGGCCTTTTCTCCTAGTTCTCTCTGGGTCAAGTTCAGCTGCTTGCGGACGCGCTGGATCGCGTTGCCGATCTGCTGAGGACTGCGGGCCAAGTGGAGCATCCACGCATTATGTGCTGCAAATCATAAAATGTACATATGATTTACATATCATAACCGTATTCTATATGCTGTAGATCATAGAAATACGGTGCATCAGCTGCGAAGTCGCCTGCTCGTCCAGCTGGTAAAACAGCGTGTTTTCCTACATGCTGGCCCCGTGTTCACGATGGCCAAAATCCGGGATGGCTCGACTTACCTAGACAAGCATCTTTGCGCCAACGACTACTATGCGGAAGGCGAGAGCGTGGCCGGTCTGTGGCAGGGCCAGCTCGCCACCCGCTTGGGCTTGGCAGAAGGGCAAGCTATCCAGGCTGGCGACACGGCCTTTCGGATGCTGCGTGAGAACGTCAACCCGGCCACCGGCGAAAAGCTGACGCAACGCAACGTCGAAGGGAGCATCCGCTTCTTTGATTTCCAGTGCTCCGCGCAAAAGAGTGTCTCCATCCTCCACGCGCTGACGGGCGACGAGCGGTTGGCCGGCGCTCATGACCGCGCCGCGGCCCGTGCGTTCGCGGAGCTGGAAGGCTTCGCCGCCTGCCGGGTGCGTGCCGGCGCCGCCGCCTGGTCACAGGATACCCGCGCCACCGGCAACCTGTGTGCCGCCGTGTTCCGCCACGACGCCAGCCGCGCGCTCGATCCGCAGCTCCACACCCACTTCGTGGTCGCCAACGCCACCTGGGACGAGCGGCAGCAGCGGATGGTGGCGCTGGAAAGCTGCGAGATGGTCAAGGCCATCCGCTACGCTGGCAAGGTCTACCAGAACGAACTGGCCCGCGAGGTGCAGGACCTCGGCTACCAGGTCGAACAAAGCCGCAACGACAAGGGCATGGTCGAAGGCTTTGAAATCCAGGGCGTTTCCCTGGAAGTGAGGCGACGCTTCTCCAAGCGCCGGGCGGAAGTAGAGGCGGGTATCGCGGCGTTTGAGAAAGACAAAGGCCGGACCCCTTCAGCGGCAGAAATCAGCGTGATTACCCGCCGGACGCGCAGCGAAAAGATGCCGGAGATCTCCACGCCGGCCGTGCGCGCCGCGCAGGCCGCGCAGCTCTCGGCCGCCGAACACCGGGAACTCCAGAGCGTGGTCACTGCCGCTCGCCAGCGTGGGCCGCTATTCGATGGCAGCAACGACATAGACAAGCCGGATGATCGGAGTCATGAGCAGGCGGCGCTTGGGTCCGCCGTGGCGCATCGTTTCGAGCGTGCCAGCGTGCTCAAAGGCCACGAGGTCTTGGCGGAAGCTCTCAATGCCGACCTGGGCAAACTCGACCTGCGTAAGCTCAAGGGGGAAGTGCGCACCGGGTCTGCCGGCTTGGTGGCGCTGGAAAAGAACGGCGCGGGCAACGATGAGCTTTCCGCGCGTTTCGCCACGGGCCGGGGCATCGCGCTGGAAAAGTGGAGCGTCGGCTTCGTCAACGCGGGCAAGGGCTCGTGCCCGGCGCTGCTGCTGGGCCGGGTGCAGATGGCCGCCTGGCTCTCTGACGAACAGAAGGAAGCCGTGCGCTTCGTGGGTGCGTCACAGGATCAGGTGATGGCCGTCCGGGGCGTGGCCGGTGCAGGGAAAACCACGCTGCTCAAGGAACTCGACGGGCATCTGGCAGAAGCCAAGCAGAAGATGCTCTACCTAGCTCCTACGGCCTCGGCGGTGAAGGTGCTCCACAGCGAGGGGTTCACGAAGGCCACAACGGTTTCCGAGTACCTGGCCAAGACGCAGGATCGCGCGATGCCGCCCGAATGGAAGGGTGCGATTGTTGTCGTGGACGAGGCGGGCCTCGCCAGCAACCAACAGGGCGCGGCGCTGCTGGGCCTGGCGGAGAAGGAACGCCAGCGCATCGTCTTCGTGGGTGACAGCCGACAGCATAGCAGCGTGGAAGCGGGCGACTTCCTGCGCGTGCTGGAAGGTCACTCGAAAATCGCCACCTGCACCCTCCAGGACGTGCGGCGGCAAACCAGCGCCGACTACAACCAGGCGGTGTGCCTGCTCGCCAGCGGACAGGCGGCGGCAGGCATGGAACGTCTCGACGGCATGGGCTGGATCAAAGAGGAAAAAGCTGACTACCTGAAAGCTGCTGCGGCCGACTACCTGCGCCTAGTGGCCGCGGCCAAGCCGAAGGGAAGCGTGCTCTGCGTGGCTCCGACCTGGGCGGAAAACCACATCCTGACTCGGCAGGTCCGCGAGGGCCTGTGCGCGACGGGCAAGCTGGGCGAAGGTCAAAGCGTGGCCGTGCTCGATCCACTGGGCTGGACGGCACAGCAACGGCGCGTGGCGGAAAACTACCGGCCTGGGCAGGTGGTCACCTTCAACCGGGACGTGAAAGGCGCGTTCAAGAAGGGTGAGAGCCTGGCAGTGGATCGCGTCGAAGGGGACAAGGTCATGCTCGCCGGTGGCCGCACGTTGGACCTGAGCAAGGCGTCGTTCTTCGACGTGGCCGCGCGCCGGGAGATTGAGCTGGCTGCCGGCGACAAGATCCTGCTGCGGGCCAACGATAAGAAAGCGGGCCTGGTCAACGGCGACGTGCTGACGGTCAAAGCCATCGGCGCGGACGGCCGGATCGAGACGGCGGAAGGCAAGACCCTCCCGGCCTCCTACCGGCAACTCACACACGGTTACGTGGTCACCTCGCACAAGAGCCAAGGGCGCACGGCGGACCACGTCGTGGTGGCCGCGGCGCGGCTGGACAGCAAGGCCGCCTACGTGGCCTGCTCGCGTGGCCGGCAGAGCTGCGCGGTGTTTACGCCAGAGAAAGAAAGCCTCTTCGCGGGCCTGCCGCGCTCGGCGGACCGGCAGGCCGCGCTCGACGTGCTGCACGAACGGGAAGGCGACCGGAAGGTACGCGCCGCACAGAAGGGGCGGTTTGTCCGGGCGGCTGCGCTGGAACGCACAGCGGTCGCCGCCCCGCCAACTGCTCCTAAACGCCAGCGTGTGAGAGTCCGCACCCAAACACGCAGTCCTGATCTTGATCTTTCCCTCTGAAGCTCCTGTTTTATTGGTGGTGTGCTCAGCGAGCAAACACTCTCAATTTGCTTAGTTCTCAGGCACTTAGCTTGGATGTCGCCTCTTATCTGCCCACCGCGGCTCTGCACCTCCATGATAAGCTTTGACGCCGGAGATGATGGTCAGCGCGTTGTCGCAGATGGCGAGGACCCGCGCTTCCGCAGGCCGAAGAAAAGCTGCTGGCGGGGAAGCTAGTGGCAGCCATGTGCCACCGGCCGGGTGTCAACGAATGACCAGATCCAGCTTGACCGCAGCTACACTGTTCGTGAAGTTTTCAGTTCTCACGTTCAGAGCCATGACAGACATCCCTTGGTACGAGAATGTCCAAATTGTAAGCCGCTGGGTGAAGCGGTTTGAGAATTGGACTATCTTTGCTGCTACGTTCGCTCTCTTGGCTTCCGCCGCGACAACGGCCGCCACTGTGGGGCGTCTGTACTTTAGCGGTCTACAAGGCAAGATCGATGCTCGTATCAATGGCGAATGGACAGTTCCTGGCGGAAAGGATCGCCAGGAACTACTTGGTTACCTTGCTCCTTATAAAGGGTTTACGCTTACTTTGGCAGCCATCCCTGGCCTGCGCGATAGAAAACGATTTTGTTATGAATTAGAGGCATTGTTTACAGATGCTGGTTGGATCGTGCATTCCAATCTAGCGGCACCAGATCCAAACGGGATAAGAGTGCCTGATGTGGAAGGAATAGTCGTGAGCGTTCTAAAAAGCTGTTGAGTTAAAGCGTTGGCGTTTCGTTGGAGCGTGGGCAGGTGGGT
>CAXTQD010000199.1:0-9805 GCA_964246175.1 uncultured Chthoniobacterales bacterium
CTGGTTCCACCACTGCGGCTTTCCTATAGCTCAATCACCTTGAGAATCGCTGTAGAAGCACAATTTAGCGAAAGCATCCATGTCAAGCGCCGCTTTGCGAACCAACGGTTTAGACTTTTTCCAGCTCGGATGCAGGCAGGAACTCATTGACCACCGCGAGAAAGCCTCGCACTTGTATCGGCTTGGTCAGGTAGGTTTGGGCTCCCACAGCCAACAACTGGTCGTGGGTACGCGCCGTGGCGTCGCCACTGAGGATCACCACCGGAATGGCTGTCGTCCGAGGGTCGGCGCGCAATCGCGCGAGCGCAACCTCGCCAGAGATGTCGGGCAGGTTCAGGTCGAGCAGGATCAGATCCGGGCCTGGCAACTGGCAGGCCAAAGCTAAACCCTCCCTTGCGTCACAGGCCAGGAGCAGACGCAGATCCGGTCGGAAAGAGGAGAGCACGCGAGCGACCAAGTCGCGGTTAGTGGCATTGTCCTCCACGTAGAGTAGAGACGGAAGTGTGGAAGCGGTTGGCGTGGCCTTTCCGACCCTCTCCGTGCCCGCAAGAAGATACTCGCCGGGTGCCAGCAGAGACGTTGAAGAGGCCGTCTCACGCGCGCCGTGATCGACCGGTGCGGCTGCCATGAGCAACTCCACCCAGAAGGTAGAACCCACCCCCGGCACGCTCTCCACGCCGATGGTTCCATCCATGGCTTCGACGAGTTGCTTGGACACGGTCAGCCCCAAGCCGGTGCCCTTGATCGGTCCGTAGGCAGCGCCTAATCGCTCGAAAGGAGTAAAGAGCTTTGCCAAGCCCTCGGCGTCAATGCCCATCCCCGTATCGCGCACGGTTAACCGCAACCGGTCAGGCGGCGGTGTCACCATGCCAACGGGTTGCGGGGGAGAAGTCGGCCCTTCGACGGAAACAAAAACTTTACCATCTGTGGGCCGGTTGTACTTGACGGCGTTGGCGACAAGGTTGAGCAAGACCTGCCGGAGTCGTTGGCGGTCGGCGCGCACATGAATGGGGCTGACCAGCGCCGTCGCTCCGTGGTTGTCTTCCAGCTGCAAGTGCACATCGTGCTCCCGGGCCAAGGGGGTCATCAGGCCGACGATCTCGGTGAGCAGCGGACCCGGGTCCACGTCCTCCAAGCAGAGGCCGATCCTTCCGTGCTCGATGCGGGCCAGGTCGAGCACTTCGTCCACCAGGCCCAGCAGATGGCGGCCACCGCCGAGGATATGACGGACGCTTTGTTGCTGCATCGAGGTGAGCGGCTCGAACTCCAGCAGCTGACCGAAGCCGAGGATGGCATTGAGCGGCGTCCTCAGTTCGTGGGAGATGCGGGAGAGAAACTCGCTCTTTGCCTGGCTCGCTCGCTCCGCCTCGGTCTGGGCAGCTTCGGCTACTTCCTTGGCTTGGCGGAGGGTCTCTTGGGTGCGTGCGCGCTCAGTCACCTCGGCCTCTGCCCGGGCTAGGCGCGCGACGAGATGGCGTTTGTGCCGAAGCAACCACACCCAGCCGAGGCCCAGCCCAGAGGCCCCCGACAACGTCCAAAACCAACCAGTCTGATAAAAGAAGGGTTGCAGCCGAAAGCCGAGGCTAGCTCCCGTCTCGTTCCAGATCCCGTCCGGGTTGGCCGCCTGAACCCGAAACGTGTAAGTCCCCGGGGCCAAGTTGGTGTAGTGGGCGGCCCGCTCGGCGCCCGCCTCTCGCCATGCTTTCTCGTAACCTTCCAGCCGGCAGCGGAAGCGGTTGGCCTCCGGCGCCGAGAAACTGAGTGCCGTGTAGCGAAAGTCGATCCGCTGAGTGCCGGCGGGCAGTTCCGGGAGGCGAGCATCGGCGGCCGGGATTACCGGACGACCGTCGAAGAGGAGTTCTTCGATCCGCACGGGCGGGGGCAACGGGTTGAGCTTGAGCGCGCGGACCGGGTCCACGCAGGCCGCGCCTTTCGCGGTGGCAAACCAGAGCTGGCCGGCATGGTCTCGCCAAGCCATGGGCTGGCAGCCGCCGTTGCACTCGCGCGTGCGCATGCCGTCGGCCACCCCGTAGGACACCGTCGGGATCAGGGCGATCTCGCCGCGGTCGAAGCGCGCCAAGTCGGCGAGGGCCAGCCGAAACACTCCTTTGTTGGAGCTCATCCACAGGTTGCCTGCCCCGTCGCCGAGCACGCTCCACACCGCACTATCCGGAAGTCCGTCCCGGACGGTGTACCGCGTGGTTTTCATCTCCCTGCCTTCCTGCGAGCGCAGGCGGAGCAAACCATCCGGACTTCCCACAAACAAATCCCCGGAGCCGGGTTCCTCGTAGAAGCAGGCGATGGTCCCAGCCAACGGACCACCGGAACGAGCGAAGCTGGTGAAATGCCCGGACAGCTCCCGTCGCACGAGTCCACCTTCGGTGGCGATCCAGAGGTTGCCGCGCCGGTCGGCATGAAGGGCGTAAACTAGGTTGCTGGGTAGCTCCCCCCCGGCCAGGGTGTAGTGGGCCAACACCTCGTGTTGCCGCAAAAGGTAAAGGCCGTCGTGGCATCCGACCCAGAACGCTCCGGTCGGGTCATTGCAGAAGGCGCTGATATTTTCGCGGTCCAAGTCGTCGCGAATATGCAGTCGTTCCAGGGAGCCGTCGCGCAAGCGCAGCAGACCGCCCGCGCGGGTGCCGACCAGCAAGCCATCATTCCGGCGGCCGGGGCTGGGAGGATCAAACCCTTCGTCCGATCCGATGCAGGTGGTGGCATAGATGCCCGGCCGCGCCGCCAATTCCGGCACAGGGTAGTTGGTGACCTGCCCCCCGTTCGCCCCGACCGAGTTCAAGCCACCCTCGCTGCCGACCCAGAGGTGGCGAGCCGGATCTTCCCAGATCGCCCACACACAATCGCTGACGAGCCCCTCGGGAGCGCCCAAGGTGGTGAAGCGCACGTCCCGGAGCACCTGCAAGCCCGCGGTCGTCGCCACCCAAATGTTGCCTTCCCGGTCCTCGCAGAGATCGCGGACCACGTCCCCGACAAGCCCTTGCGCGGTCGTGAGCACGGCGGCTCCCGGCACGCCGTCATCAGCGGCCAAACGGTACAAGCCGCTGCCGTTGCCTCCCGCCCAGAGCATGCCCGCACGGTCCTCGCGCAGGCACATGATGGAGCGGCCGGCCAGTTCCGGTCGGGGCAGAAAGGTGTCCTCGCGCAGCCGTCCCGCCCCGTCACGGGTTCCCACCCAGAGACTGCCGTCCGATGCTGGCGCCAGGCAGTAGGTTAACACCTCGCCCAGGGCGGACACGCGCTCGAAGCCTCCCGGCTCGCCGCGCCGTGCCTTCGGCTGCCGGAAAAGCCCCCGTGCGGTGCCGACGCACAACCGCCCAGCACCATCGCGGCTCAGGGCGAAGACCGGAGCCTGGGGGCGGCCCGCGCCATCGTCGGGACCGAGGACGCGACCGTCCGGGCAGACGCAGAACAATCCCTGCGAGGTCCCGACCCAGAGCGTGCCGTTGGATTCATCCCGGTTGACGGCACGTACCGAACGACCCACGGGCGCCGAGTTCGCCGCCGTCGAAAACGGCCGGACCGCGTCTCCTTGGAGGTCGAACACGCCGGTGTAGTTGCCCACGAGCAGACTGCCGGGTCGCAGGGGGTCCGCTGCCACCACGAAGATGAAGTTGTTGCCCAGCTCGGGATTGCTGGTTTGGTCAAAGACCTGCGCCCGCAGTCCGTCGAAGCGCACCAACCCCGCTTCGGTGCCTAGCCACAAGTACCCGTCGTCGGACTGAATGACACTGAGGATGCTGCCACTGGGCAGCCCATTCTCCGGCCCCCATTGCTGCCGACCGTATTGCGTGAGCGTCCGGTGTGGGTCGAGGGCTTGCACCCGCGGGGCGACCACCATGACGCCCAACCACGGCAGCAGTGTCAAGGCGAGCCTGACAATCATGCCCAGAGTAGGAACGACCATTTTCCGCGGTCGGCTACAGGCCACTGCCAACTTCGTTCTCATGCCTAAAAAGATAGAGTCGGTTGAACTAGAACTTTGTCGCTCCGATCCCACCAAAAGGTCGAAGCAATAATCAAGCCCATGTCTCTCAGCATGAGATATTGGTGTACGGTCACGGCAAGCCATGGCGCAAGTTCCTCCCGCGGGTGGGAGTTTATACTATGGCAAAAGCACTTCACGGCAGCGCCCGCACGACGACGCGCCTGCGAGCCGGCCTCCAAGCGTCGCAGGAGAGTACCCGCGTCTTGGCCGCCATCTGCGAGGCGTGGATAAAAGACCCGTTTGCCTTTACTATCAACCCGCACCACCTCATCCCGGGACCGTACAGCTAGAGTTTCTGGGTTCCTGATGGAGTCGCAACGGAAAGCGGGGATCGTACGCCAAGCCGACGAGGCTCAAAGTTGCACCAACCCGCGCTTGGCACCTGCGGCAACAGCCGCGGTGCGCGAAGTGGCCCCAAGCTTTCGCATGAGATGCGTCAGATGACCTTTGACGGTTGCCGCAGAGACGAACAAGGCAGCGCCAAGGGGTCGCTGAAGACCTCTTGACCAGCGGGGATCACCACGGTCGCGCTGCCGCCATTGAAGATGATGGGCGTGCTGGTGCCCGGCACGGGGTTGGCCGCGTAGGACTGCAAACCCACGCCGACCTGACCGAAGGTGACCGGCTTCATGCCGAAGAGATTCGAGAGTTCGAAGCGCATCACGTTGCCCCACAGGTCGGGCTTGACAATGAGGCGCAAGCTCTGGCTGCTGGCTCCGTCCGTGGTCGGGTTAGGCAGGGCGAAGTCGAGTGCCGCGGTCCGCCCGTTGGTGACGTAGGTCGGGTCCGCGTAGGTGCCGCTCAGGCCGGTGGCCCAGGTGGCGGCCCACTTCTGACCCGCGCCGGGTGGGGTGGCGGCGGGGATGGGGCCAGCAGCGAAGGAGGCACGGCCGGCAGCGGTGGACAGCAGCGCGGCGGCGCACAGCACGCGGGAAAAGGAACGGAAGCGCATAGGTCGAGGGAAAAGGGAGAAGGAAAAGGGAGTGAACAGGAAAATTTGGCTTACTGCGTAATGAATTGCTGCGTGCGGAAGTCGTAAAACACGTGCGGGTTGCTCGCGTAACGTTCCGAATTATTGGAGTCCGGCAAGTAATACAGGACCGCGTTCAAGCTGAAGTCGTACAGATAAGGAAAGGGGAAGGAACGGCTCGTGTACCAGAAGTGGTTGCTGGCGAAGTCGTAGAGGTACACCCCGTCTTGGCCGTCGTTGGCGTCAAAGACGTACTCGTAGCCCAGATCAAAGTGGTAGACGTAGTTGGGGTCAGAGAGGTAGGCGTAGTAGCCGAAGCCCGTGCCGCAGTACACCCCCTTGGCGAGCGGGAACTCGCCGTCAAAGAAGGCAGCGTGTGGGCTGACCGCGCCGAGGTCCACGCTGTTGGCCATGGCCAGGTAGCCCGCGCGGTTCGGATGCAGATAGTCAGCGGAGGTCAGGTCGGTGCTGCTGACCGTGTACTGCGCCTGCATCGTGCCAGTTGCCGGATCAATGACAGCCGCCGAGAAGTCAGCCACCGCGTCGAAGAGCCCGGAGGTCGTGATGAACGCGTTGACCTGCCGGCGCTCGGCGTCGATCGCCGGCGTACCCCACAACGGTCCGTACATGGTGCCCAGAGGCGACGTGCTGTAGTCAAAGCCTGTTGGCACCGGGCTGGGTATCAGGGTGGCGGCGACCACCCGGATGCCACGGTTGTGCAGGCGAGGCACGATGTTCTGGTAGCCCGAGATCACGGTGTCGTGGGTGCGTTGCGCGATGCCCAAGTCGTTGATGCCCTCGAACCAGACCACGGTCTTCAAGCCGCTGAGGCCGAGCA
This sequence comes from uncultured Chthoniobacterales bacterium, assembly GCA_964246175.1. Lineage (GTDB taxonomy): Bacteria > Verrucomicrobiota > Verrucomicrobiia > Chthoniobacterales > SZAS-18 > CAHJWO01. Next base: position 5,809 of record CAXTQD010000199.1, read on the forward strand.
CATCGCGGTCGAGCCGGTCCACGGCGGCCGGGCCTGCCACCGACGGGTCGTTGACCGTGTTGCCCTCGTACCCTTCGTTGACCACGCTGACCTTGCTGCCGTAGGCGGCGGTCACCACGATGGCTGCGCTGACCGCCTGGAACCCTCTGGTCAACGAGGCGCGGGTCAAGGCAGGCCAAACCGTGCTCATCCACGCGGGTTCGGGGGGCGTGGGCCACTTTGCCATCCAGTTTGCCAAGCATTTCGGAGCCACGGTCGTGGCGACCTCCTCCGCCAGGAACCGGGAGTTCGTCCTCTCTCTCGGCGCGGACCAGCACGTCGATTACCACACCCAGTCTTTGCAGGAGGTGGTCGGGGGCATGGACTTCGTGCTGGACACCATCGGGGGCGAGACGTTGGCGCACTCCCTTGACGTGGTGAAGGACGGGGGCAGGATCATCACCGCGCTTCCGTCCCCCAGCGAAGAGCTGGTGGCAAAAGCCCGGGAACGAAACATCCCTTTGTCCTTCGGGGGAATGCGCCACAGCCAAGAGGATCTGCACGCGCTGGCCGACTTGCTGGAGCGAGGCATCGTCAAGCCGCACCTCTCCGCCACCTACGCCTTGGGCGAGATGACCGCGGCGCACACCCAGTTGGAGAGCGGGCGGACGGTCGGCAAAGTGGTGGTCGTGCCGTGAGCAGAAAACCAGGAAACCTCGGGAGTGGCGGCTACCGCCTGATCCCAATCTCAAAACGATGAAAATCTTTGTCACCGGCGCCACCGGCTTTGTCGGCTCGGCGCTGGTTCCCGAACTCCTCCGGGCAGGCTATCAGGTGCTCGGCCTGGCGCGCACCGACGAGTGACGTGACTTCGCTTTTCTGGACCGGGTAAGCGGTTAGCCTGGGCCACACGGAAGGACCTAGATCACATGAAAGGCAAGCGTTACACCACCGAAGACAAGATCCGCGTTTTGCGGGAAACCGACCGGGCAGGTGCATTTTGGAAGTCCGTCGAGAGCACAACATCTCGGAAGGAAGTTTCCGCCGCTGGAAGCGTGGCCCATCTGCATTGCGGACCTGCAAACTGCCACGGTTAAGGTCGAACCAGTCCCTGCGCGCCTCCGAGCTCTCGTCGCGGCGCAGGCCGGCGTCAAAACCGCAGTAGAGAATGAACCGCAGATCGTCGTTTGAAGCTGCGGCGAGCAGTGCGTTCTTGGTTGCCTTGTCACAGAATTCTTTGCGGGCTCTATGCTCAACCCGGGCAAGTTCCAACCGCTCGATTGGATTATCGAAGCGCGATCGGCGTACTTCCACGGCCCACCTGAAGAATGCACGCAAAGTCATCGTATAGCTGTGTGCTGTGGTTTCGGATGCCGGCTTTAGCGGCTTCTTTAACTTGCGGCGATTCTCGGTGTCGAAGCCGGGGGTTTGCACGGCTTGATAGAAGCTTTCACACTGAACCGGGGTGACATTGGTGAGAGTAGCGGTTGCTGGAAGCCAGCGGGCGAAAACTCGAAGGATCAGCACCTTTGTGTCCGCGCTGTTCTTCGAGTATCGCCCTTTGCTCCTTTTGGAAGACACAAACGCTTCGACTTCCGGCAGGAGGCCCACCGCCGGACGCATGATGGGATCGGCTCGGACTAGGCGCACACGACGGATTGCTTCCGCCTCGTCACTGGTTTGGAGATTGACCCAGATACGCTTGCCTTTGACCTGCTGGCCGAACCAGTAGCTGCCACGCTTCAGGTAGAGGTTCCGTGCGTTCTTCTTCGCGGAACACACGTTCACACATGTCAACGTGTGGAACAGTCCCAAACAGCCTTCTTCAGAGGTGAGGGGTGGTGCGCGATACAGGGTTCGAACCTGTGACCCCTACCGTGTCAAGGTAGTGCTCTACCACTGAGCTAACCGCGCTTGTGCCATTCCCGCTCAATAACGCCTGAGCGGGATTTACGAAGCCGGAGGATAAAGGGCATTTCTCATCAGGGCAACCTTTTTTCCAGCGCGGATCAAATCACGTGGTCCGCTGGCAGGGCCGCACCGCTCCAGACCTTTTGCGAGGTCCACGGGACGGCATCGCCGGTCCAGAACGGATCGTCCGCCGGCAATCCCAACGGCAGCAGGACCTCGCTGCACAGATACAGGCTGCCCGTCGAAGTGTACGACTCTCCCAAACGTGGCTGGTGACCAGCCAAACCAATTTGTAACCAGCCCCGCGCATCGAAAGTGCCTGCGGGCTTCAACGTCCGGTGGAGCACGGCCGTCAGCGCACCCCGCACTTGGGCAGGCGGCAGTCCATCAGGCAGCGCGCCCGCTAAAGCGACCGCCGCCAACGCCTGGAACGCTCCCCCACGGTACGTGATGGAACGGCCCGTCACCGGGTAGGTGCGTTCGGAGGCGAGGGCGCGCCACTCCTCGTCCTCTCCCACCACGGCCAGGCACGCCCCGAACGTCGGCTGGATCACGAAACTGTTATAGTAGTCCCAATGCATCTTCGGACCGTCACCGTAGGTGCCGTCGCCCACGTACCAGCCGGCGTGGCCGTGCAATCCCGCTGCCAGCCGCACCGCGTCGTGTTCCCCGCCCGAAGCGCCGCAGCGCCGCCTCGAACGTGGACGCGAAGAGCACCCAGTTGTTGCCACCCGGCTTGAACCGGCGCGTCTCGCCCAGTGCCGTCACGAGGTTGTCGCGCACGCGGTCGTCGAGCTTTTCCACAACTCGTGCAGCGCCTGCAGCAGCGCCAACGCCAGGAACGCCGCGTCCACCAGCGGCTGCTGACCTTCCGAAAAATTCATGCGGTCAGGGGAAGCGGGATTGGTGGCGGCGTCGATGGACATGCGCACCAGTTCGCCGGAATGCGCGCGCAGGAGACCTTCCGCGTCGGTGCCGCCGCCGAGTTCCAGCCACGGGGCAAGGCCCATGAGCAAGCGGCCGAGGGCTTCAAGGTGAGAAAAATGCTCGCGACCCCACGGCTCCTGGCGCGGGTTCGACAGGCATTGCGGTCTTGAGACGGCGGGCGGCGAGGTTTTCGAGGACGGGCGTGGCAAGGCGTTCGGCCACGCCGACCCAGTAGCGTCGGTCGTCGTGCATGGGCAAAGGAATCGTTTCCTCGCTACCATCCTGGCACGCTGCCGCCAACGCCGGCAAGCGCGGGGTCAGGAGAAAGATACCGGCGGTCGGGGTCGAACCGACACTCCCTTGCGGGAACAAGATTTTGAGTCCAGCCAGCCGGAACAAGAGTAGCTGGTCGAGAAGCACTTACACTCTGTATGAGATAGGTATTTGCAGGATTATACGCCATAGAAAAGAGGGGTTTTGGGGAGGATTGGAACGGATTGCGCAGGTGACTTGTCCACCTCAAACCAGTCGCTTCTTGCCGGTCAGCGTGGCGTCTTCCAGGCTAGTCGGCCCGTCGTTGACATTCTTCTTGATGGCCCAGTCCTGCTCGTATCAACGAATCTGCTGTGGGCTCAGCTCAGAGAGCAGCAATCCACGGTTCTTGCCCCAGTGGACGCGCACGTCCTGCCAGCGACCATACTCGGCAAGCTGCACCTCTTCGGCATCAATGGCAGGCGGGAGCTGACGCGGCTGCTCGGTACGATGGTTCGCGCGGGACTGTTCCTCCCGGCGCTCTTCGCGTGCGGTGATCTGGGCGTCGTGCGCCATGATCTCTTCGAGGTCCTGCGTGAAGATGTCGCTGGCGGCAGTGGCCGTCAGCACGGCGTCCACCAAGGCGCGCTTCTTGGCCATCTTGAGCACCGTGTTGTAGGTGTCGGCGAGGTCCGGGTTCTCTTGGCGCTCCTCGCTCTGGTCCTCAATAGCCCTGTCAAGCGCAACGCCCCCGCTGCGCACGGTGACATCGCTGACAAAGTCCCACCTCCAAACGTGGCCACGGTAGGTGGCTTTGGTCGGCAGCCCGGTAGAGACGCCACGGCGCACGATCTTGCGCTGCCTTAGAGCTTCTAACAAAATGAGGATTTCAGCGCGTGCGTGTGGCAGGGTTTGGATGCAGGGCCAA
>CAXTQD010000200.1:0-7494 GCA_964246175.1 uncultured Chthoniobacterales bacterium
GTGCGGACGCTTGAGCACTTGGGTGTAGATCGCGCCGATGTACTCACCGAGCACCCCAATAAAGAAAAGCTGCACCGAGCAGAACAGGAACAGGCCGATCAGCGCCGGAGCCATCCCCATCGGGAAGTTGTACCAGAACAGCAGCTTGAGCACGAGATAGGAACCCGCCACGAGCAGGCTGAGCAATGAAAATAGGAACCCGGTCATCGTCGCCAGCCGCAGCGGCACCCGTGAGTGGTTCGTGAACCCTAGCATGGCGATGTCGTACAGGGTGTAGAAATTGTTCTTCGTCAGCCCGCGCGTGCGCACCGGTTGGCGGTACGGAATGCGCGCGGTCGGCAACCCGAACTCAGAGATCATCCCCCGGAAGTACGGGTAAGGATCATCCAGCTCGCGGCACAACGCCATGACCCGCTGGTCGTACAAGCCGAACCCGGTGCAGTTCTGCACGATCTGCACGTCCGCCAGCCGGTGCACGAGCTTGTAGTAACATTTGCGCACGAAAAAGAAGAGCGGCGATTCCTCGCTAGATTCCTTAACCCCGACGACGGCTTGGTAGCCCTCCTCCCACTTGGCGAGGAATTTGGAGATCATCTCCGGCGGGTCCTGGAGGTCGGACACCAGGGAGATCACCGCATCTCCCTGCGCGAGGGTCAACGCGTGATAGGGTGAGCGGATGTGACCAAAGTTGCGTGCGTTGAAGATGACTTTGACGCGCGAATCCTGCGCCGCCAGATCGCGTAGCCGCTCGGCCGTGCCGTCCTTGGAAGCATTGTCGATGAGAATCATCTCCCAACGGTACTGCGGCAGGTCCTCGAAGACCGCGCGCACCCGGTGGACCAACTCGTCCACGTTGCCTTCCTCGTTGTAGCAGCCGGCGACGACGCTGATGAGCTTCTTCATGGGTCGGAGTGCAAAGGGCTGATGACGTGACTAGAACCCGCGCTGGTAGATGTGCTGCCGGAGGCCGTCGTGGTGGGCGTAAGGACAGTCGATGGCGTCGATTTGCACCGGCGCGTGAGCCTTGACCTCGTCAAGCAGCACGTGGCCGCGCATGGTCTCCCGGCAGGAAAGCTGACCGGATTGGAGTGGAATGGCGAGGTAGAGGTCCTCGTCGGTGAGCTGGTGCCCCTTGGGCAGGTCGTGCTTGGCGTAGACGCCGCGGACCAAGCCATCGAGGTACTTGCTCTCCGGCTCCGGGCACAGGCGCTTGGAAGTGCCGGGGCCGCCGCACATCTCCTGCGCGAGGCGGAACGCGCGGAACCACTCGTCCGCCTGGTGCGGCAGCGAGCAGTAAGGCGACACGGGCACACCGCCTTCCTCGATGTCGATGTGCCGCTCGAACGTGCGTGCGCCCTTGGCGTAGGCGATGAGGATGCTGGCCTTCCAATCACGATATTCGTGGGTGGAGAAGCCCACCGTGTTCTCCGGGTAGCGGTTCCTCAGGAAGTCAATCTGGTTCATCTCCAGGTCGCGGTGCTCGGCCGGGTAGATGGACACGCAGTGGTTGAGCGCCAGCGGGATGTTGCGGTTGGCGAAGAACATTACTAAGTCATCCACATCCTTGAGCGAGGAGCCGCCCGTAGAGGCGATCACAGGCTTCTTGAGCGTAGCGATCTTTTCAATAAGGAACCAGTCGTTGATGTCCGAGCTGGCCAGCTTAATGATGGGCACGTCGAAGAGGTGGCACAACTCGACGGAGCGCTCGTCGAAGGGCGTCACCATCGGGATGCAGCCCGAGTCCTTGATGGCGCGCAGGAGGACGCCGTAGTCCTGATCGGAGAGCTGCGTGGCGAGTGTCTTCTTGATGTAGCGGATGTCCGTGCGCTCGCGCCAGTCGCGATGGATGAAGTTGTCTACGTCGCGGAACTGGAGCTTGATGGCCGCGCGCACGTTGTTGAAGCGCACGACCTTGGAGAAGTCCGCGACGATCTTCAGCCCGCGGTCGAGCCGGCCCCAGTGGTTGTTGGCGAGTTCGAGGACGAAGAGTTCATCGAAGGGGTTCCGGATGATCATGGGACGGCGGGAAGGAGGGTTCGGCGAAAAGCAGGCGTCGCAGGTCGGCCACGCGGCCGACGACGGTCTGATTTTCATCTAAGCTACTTCCATGCCCGCCTAGGTTGCCGTATCCGTAACCCGCCGCCGCGAACACCCACCCGGCGGCCCGCGCCGCCCGGGCGTCGTCCGGCGCATCGCCCACCATCAGAGTGTCGGGTGGCGCGAGGCCGGCGCGCTCGCGTAACCGCACTGCGCCGTCCTCCTTACAAGCAAAGGGATGCCGCGGATCGTCCGGGCACGCGACCTCTTCGAAAAACGCGGTCCAGCCCCGCCGGTTGAGAATCATCGCCGTCTGCGCCAGCGGCTTGTTGGTCAACACGAACAATCGCGCTCCGGCCGCGTGGAGTTCGGCCAGCAGTTCCGCCGCGCCGGGGAAGGCCGTGGTCGCCGCACAACCATCCGCCAGGTAATGCGTGCGATAAGCGGCGATGAGTTCGGCGACGGCGGGCTCTTCCAGTGGCGGCCAAAGTGCCCGCACGATGCTAGCCAGCGGCGGCCCGACTCGGGGCCGGAGTGCGTCCGGGAATAGGGTGAGCGTGGGTTGGTGGACGACCACCACGGCGCGCAGGGACTCTTCGATGCCCAGCAGGGAGTCCACGAGCGTGCCGTCGAGATCGAAGACGACATGCGGATACCGAAGGGAAGGCGGCCGCAGGGAAGTCACAGGGTGATCGCCGGATTGGCCAGCCCCAGTTCGCCGCGCAGAGTGGCCAGGATGCTTTCTCGGTGCAGTTGGGTGGTGATCAACACCGGGTAAGGTGGCAGGTCGCGCAAGGCCGCTGGGGCCAGCACGGGAACGCCGCGCAGAGTGTGGCCCTGGTTGACGGGGTTGCCGTCAACGAACGCCGCAACGGTGGCATCGCGCAGGCTGGTCTCCACCAGGAGCTTCATGGCAAGCTGGCCGGTGCCCCACACGAGGATGGGTGCCGCCCCGGGCGCGGCCAGCGGCGCGACGGTGCGCTCGATGGCGCCCATCAATTCCTGCGAGCGGACGATGTATGCGCGCAGTTCATCGCGCAGCGGCGTGGCTGCCGATCTCTTCGGGGGCGCGTCCACGGCCGGCGCGTGTCGGAAGAAGCCGTAGACCGCCGGGTACTGCAAGCCTTGCGCGACGGGCAGATCCTTCGATCCGCCCGCTTCCAGCGCCAGACCGTTGGTGGCGAACAGGCGCTCCAGTGAAGCGAGATCGAAGTGGTTGATGTGTTCGACGTTGAAATCCTGAAACGGTGACGTGACGAAGGCGGTGTAGCGCGCCGCGTCGGGAACCTCCACGTACAGGCGTCCGCCCGGGTTCAGCAGCGCTGCGAGCGGTGCCACCACGGTTTGCAGGTCCAGGACGTGTTCGAGCACGTGGGAAAGCACCACCAGGTCGTACCGGCCCAGTTCCGGCGGCGGTGCGGTCAGCGTGCCGACCACGGCACGCAGCCCCGGCTGCTGGCTGGTGTTCGCTACGCAGACGGGGGAAGGATCGACACCGGTCAGATTTGTGAAGCCGAGCGCCCGGAGCGAAGCCAACAAACCGCCGTTGGAACATCCGATGTCGAGCACGGACGATTGACAGTTGCCGCCGAGGAATTCGGCAAGCTGTTCGGCGGATTCGCGCAGGCGCTGGGCATCCGTCGGCGAGCCGCCGCCACCCGTAGAAGTGCGGTTATCCGCGTACTTGGAGAACTCCGCATAGTACCGGTCATAAATTTCTTGGGCGGCGGGCGTGTCTGCGTAGCAAAAGCCGCAACGCGGACAGCAAACCACGTCGAAAGCGGCCGGCAGCAGATGGCCCTCGGGCAGGGCGAAGGGCTGGTGGCGCAGAGTCTCTACCTGGGTTTCCTGACATACCGGGCACGGGCGGCAGGCGGTTTTCACCGTGGCGGAGGATGCGTTGGCGTTCATGTCAATGATCGAGGGTAGGCACCAGCATGTTCTCCCGGAGTTCCTCGCGGCTCAGGAAGGGGAACATGTCTTCCAACGGCGCGGAGACCATACGTCCGTCGGGCAATTGGCGGGACGACAGCTTGGGCTCGAAGTTCTGCTGAGGGTCGAGCACCACGTCGCAGACCAGCGGTGCGTCGTCCGCCAGCAGGCGGCGCAGATCGTTCGCGAAGTCGGCGCGCTCCAGCCGGGCGGCGGGCAGGCCGTAGGCTTCGGCGATCTTGACCGAGTCCGGGAAGGAGACGCCGCTCTTCGGGCCGGCACCCACGGCGTTGCCGCCGAAGAAGTTGTCCTGCGTCTGCCGGACGGACAGGTAGCCGCCGTTGTTGAGCACCAGTACCTTGATGGGTAACTGGTAGTGCGCCAGCGTTTGCAGTTCCTGGATGTTCATTTGCAGGCTGCCGTCGCCCGCCAGGCAGATCACCCGGCGCTTGCCCCCAGCGGCCACCGCCGCGCCGATGGCGGCGGGCAGGTCGTGCCCCATGGACGCGCTGCCGGAGTTGGAGAGCATCCGCTGATTGGCGGTTAGCCGCGCGCACTGGCTGAAGACGATGTAGGCAGTGGCGTTGCCACAGACGATGATGTCGTCGTCCCGCAGGGTTCCGAAAAGCTCGTGGGCGAAGTGATAAGGGTTGATCGCGCCGTCGCGCGAGACGTGGCGCTCGGGCAGGTAGGCTGGGAAACGGCGGCGGCGCTCCACGCACCATTCCTGCCAGCCAGCGTGCCGGGGCAGACCGCCCGCAGTCGGCCACCCGCGTGCGTCCAGGCGGCGTTCCAGTTCCGCAAGGAAGAGGCCGAGGTCGCAGGCAATGGGCAGATCGGGCCGGACGGTCGGTTTGTCGAGTTCGGCGGGGTCGGCGTCCACCTGTATCTTGTAGGCGTGCCGGGCGAAGTTTTGCCAGTTGTAGCTGACCTGCCGGATGGCGAGGCGGGAGCCGAGGATCAGGAGGGCATCGCTGTTCTGCACGCACAGGTTGCCCGCACGGTCGCCAACGGTGCCCTGCCGCCCCGCAAAGAGCGGGTGGTCGCTGGCGAGGAGATCGTGGGTCCAAGCCGTCGCCACCGGCAGTCCGAGGCGTTCAACTAAACGGGTGAAAAGCGGCATCGCGCCCGCCGAGAGCCGCAGACCTGTGCCACCCAGGATCGCGGGCCGCTCGGACGCTGCGAGGCAGTCCAGCACGGCGTCACAGGCGGCGGGCAGCCCGGCGAGGTCCCAGGCAGGGGCGTCTTCCGCCGGGTCGTAGGCACGCTGGGTGACGGGGTCGATGTAGGTCGATTGCACGTCGACGGGAATGTCTAGCCAGCACGGGCCGGGCCGGCCGCTCGACGCCAGGTGGATAGCGCGTTCCAAGTGGTAGCGGATCGTCGTCGGGTCGTGCACCTCGGCCACGGACTTGGTCAGGCCGCGCACCATGTCCGGCACACCGACTTCCTGATCGCCGAGTTGCCGCAGGCGTTCGCGCAAACCGTAGGTGGCGCGGTGAGTCTCGCGTTTGATCTGGCCGGAGACGACGATCATCGGCACGGAATCCGTGTACGCACCCCAGACGCCGTTGAGCGTGTTCATCACGCCCGGGCCGGCGGTGACGTTGACCACCGCCGGCTTGCCTGCGATCCGCGCATAGCCCTCGGCCGCCATCGCGCTGGCCTGCTCGTGGTGGTTGCAGGTGTAGGCGAAGCGAGGTTCGCGCCCCACGGCGTCGTTGAGGTGCATGGCCCCGCCGCCCGTCACCAGGAAGCAGTGGTCGATGCCGTGGTCGGCCAGGGTGTGCAGGACGTAGTCGGCCAGCCGGATCATGGGAAGAGCGAAGCAGGAAAGCCGGCCGCCATCAAGCCGTGGCCGCCGTGACGAAGTTGCCCAGCTTCAGCGGCACGGACCAAGCCGCCGGCAGCAACGCAGGCAGGCGGCCGAGCTTCAAGGCATAGGCGAGGTGTTGGACGAGGTAGGCTGCCGGGAAGTGGTTGACGGTACGTTCGGTCGCCAGCACTCGGAAGCCCGCTTGCTCGAACAGCGCGCGGATCGTCGCGGGCTGATAGAGCTGCGGGTGCTGGAGGCAAAACGCCGGCCAGCGTGGACCCAGCAGCCGGGCCAACAGGCTGCTCTCGTCATGCACGACGACCATGACTAGTCCACCGGGCACGAGCGTGCGGCGCAGGCGGCGGAGAGTGTCCAGGGGTTCGAGCAGATGGTCCAAAACGTGGATCATCGTCACGGCGGCGACGCTGCCGTCCGCGACCGCGTCGAAATCCATAAAACACTGATGGACCCGGTGCGGCCGGTCGCCCATCCGCTGAGTCAGGTCTGCGTGCGCCGCGCGGTTCGGCTCGAAAAGGTGGTGGGTGACAAAGGTGCTTTCCCGAGCGACATATTGTGTGAACAAGCCAGTGTCCGGGCCAACTTCCAGATAGTCGCCCGCTGGGGCCGAGAACCGACGGAAGAAGTCGTAGTAGCCGCGTTGGGTCCTGGCTAAGGAGGCAGCGGGCACGCCGCTCATGTTTTCCGGCATATCGCCGTAGAGTTCGGCGGTTTGCTCCGGGCTGAGATAACTTTGGTTGTAGAGCAGGCCGCAATCTCGACAGCGGCTGTACGTGAAGAACAGCTTCTCTTTGAAGAAGCCCGTCCAGCAGTCTCGGATGCCGGGGAAGGGGGCTTCTTCGGCGGGCGGGCGGCTGCGTACGACCGGGTCGGCTTTGACCGATTCGCAACACGCGCATGCGCGCGTGATTAGGTCGGCAGAAGGGGTGGCTGGATTGGTGGTGAGTTCGGGGAGGGTGGTCGTGCTCATCGTGAGGAGAGTTGGTGCCATTGCAAGGTGCGGTGGATGGCTTCACGCAGATCGACGCGTTGGCGGAAGCCGAGTTCGGTCTCGATGCGGCTCACGTCCGGCACGTAGCGTTCCGGCGGCACGCCCGGCTCAGCTTGTTTGGCTACGCGCACTTCCATTGCGGGCGTAGCGGTGTCGGCCACCAGGGCGGCGACCTCACGCAGAGGGCGGCCGTCGGGCGAGCCGACGTTATAAGGCCGGCCGGGCTGCCCACGCAGCAGGATCGTCCACAGGGCGAGCGCCTGGTCCGCGGCGTAGATGTAGGAGCGGTACGGAGTGCCGTCGCCCTTGATCTCGACCGGCCGGCGCGCCAGGGCATCGTGGAGGAAATTGCCCAGCGCGAAATGCCAGTCGAGCGACAGGTAGGGGCCGACCGTGGCGAAGGGGCGCGCCACCACGGTTTCCAAGCCGAAGCGTGCGTGGTAACCCGTGCACAAAACTTCGGCTAGGCGCTTGCCCTCAGCGTAGACGTTAAGCGAATTGAAGGCGCTCGTGTCCGGCCCGCCGGGATAGTTTTCGGGCAGGTGCGTCATCTCGGAGGGCTGGCAGCCGTAGACCGCCCCGCTACTGGTGAAAAGAAACCGCCGCGCCCCCGCCTCCCGGGCGAACTCCAGCGTGCGCCGCGTGCCGTTGACGAGGGTATCGAGTTGGTCGAACGGCGCTTGCTCGTAGCGCCGGGTGT